>JBIIGI010000114.1:0-3852 GCA_044236545.1 Chthoniobacterales bacterium | reverse complement strand
CCTGGGGCATCATGATGGGGCTGAGCTGGGACGGGGCCGTAGGAACCGTCTATGTCGGTGGGATTGGTGCGGGTGTCACCGGCAATGGAACAGCGATCGGCAGTTTCACCAATGGCCAGTGGCAGACCATCTCGTTCCAGACGGATAACGCAGCAGGTGCCTACGACGTGTTCCTCGGTAGCAACAACTTCTCCTTGGGGACATTCGAACCAGCTGGTTTCACCGGTGTGCAGACCCTGGTCTTCTCCTCGGCCACTCAAAGTTGGGTGGGCACGGGCAACTGGAACATCGATGGCATCAACGTTGGTTCGGATTCCATCTATGTGGTTCCCGAGCCCTCGACCTACGCTCTGGTCCTCGGTGGCATCGCCACCCTGCTCCTGATCCGCCGCCGCGTTCAGGCCTGAGGATTTAGCCTTGGAACGTAAGCTGACTCGTTCCAGTCATCAAGAGGGCGCCCGCGGTTCAGACTGCGGGCGCCTTCCATTTTGCCAACCATCACTTCACACGCCCACAATGCTGACATGATACGCGCAGGAAACCCTCTCATTGCCACCCTCGCCCTTGCCCTCGGTCTCTCGTCGCTGACCCCGGCGAATGGCTCGGCCGCGAGTTTCGAATGGGTCCAGGCCATCCCTCCCGCATGGTCGACCAACGATGCGGCCCAGAACATCCCGGTGAGCGTGATCGCGGGGTCGGCCTACGGCAATGCAGAGCAGACCTATCGAACGGGCGCGACGCTGACCCAATGGACCGAATCCGAAAGCGAGACGAAGGTCCACCCGGGCGTGCTGGCCTCGGCCGATTGCGAAAGCGTGTATGAGATCGAGTTGGAACATCCCGGCGTCCTGAAGCAGCTCGATCTCTGGATCGACAATGCCTCCGAATACCGGAATGCCGCCGATGTCGAGATCCAGGCCTCCTACGACGGGGAGAACTTCGAGCCGTTGATCGCCACCGGGAACCAGTGCGGATCGCGGGTGGAGGAGGGGACCTGCAACCTTCTCACCTTCGATTTTTCCGACCAGACCAAGCCGGTTCGCAAGCTCCGCATCGTCGACAAGGTGGCCGTCACCGCGGTCCAGGGGCCCCGCAGTCCCCGCTGGATGCAGTGGGATGTGTTCCTGAAAAAGTAATCCCCGCCAGCACCACGCGCCCCATCGCCCTACCGTCACACCATTCACCAACACCCCGTCGTTGAGGAGGTTCTCTTACCCTCGCTCCATGGCATCATGCTCTGAATCATATGTCCCGCTTCCGTCATCTCTCCGCACTCTTCCTGGCCTTCATCCCGCTCCACGCTCATCTGCCCGCCTCCGACGCGGGCACTCCCTTCGGTCCGCTTCCCTACTCGATCGCCGAGGCGAAGGAGACCCGGGGTAAGATGTCCAACCCCGAGGCGATCTCAGGGAATGTTCCCCAGGGTCTCTTCGTGATGAAAGGCGAGAACTCCTCGGCCCGTCTGGTGCTGGACCTGGGGGAGCCGTGCGAGATGCGTTCCCTGCGCATCACCACGCCCGAGGGGAATCATCACACCTACCTCACCGAGGCCTCCGTCGGAAGCAACCCGCACAAGACCCGGAAACTCCTCGGCAGGGGGGTCAATCTCCCCTCCTGGAAGGAGGGTGGGACGATTGATGTCACCCTGCCGCCCGACACGGTCGGCCGCTATCTGGTTCTTGATTTGTCAGCGGGATACACGGACGGGGCGATCGGCAGGCTGGAGGTGATCGGCCGCAAAAACATCCCCGAGCGTCACCTGCTCTACTGGGCGGGGGATCTGGACCGGGACTATCGTGCCAAGCTGGAGTATCTGGCAAATGACCTAGGGATCACCGACCTCTGGCTCGACTACATCGAGACGGCCTTTCCCCAGAGCAACCGCAACGCCTCGATCGAGACGCTGGAGAAATCCGGGATCCTGCAGGAGCTCAAAAAACGCGGAATCCGTTATTGGCTCGGCGAGCACGAGGGATTCTGCTCGTTGGTCAACTCACCCGAACAACTGCGGGACGAGGCAAGGTGGGAGACAACGCTCCGGAACGCGAGGGTGATCTATGCGAAGGCGAAGGTGGCCGGTTTCCACGGGCTGGAACTGGATGCCGAGGACTATGATCTGGTCACCCCCGAGGCCAAAAAGAAATACGCTGACTTCACCGGGGAGGTGACGGGCTGGTCCTTCAAGGAGGAGTTCGGCCCCGGAGGCCTCTACTACCGGCGGGGGCTGGAGTTCGGCAGGATGCTGAAGGAGGTCTGGGATTGCCCGTTGATCCAGCTCTACGAGGCGAGGATCTACGCGGACAAGAACGATGCCAGGGCCGGCAATTACTGGTGGATGAAGGGAATTTACGACGCGGGTATCACGGACATCAGCATCGCCACCGAAAAGTCCTACGGGGCCGGAAACAACGAGATCGCCAAGGACGCGACCTGCGGTGAACACCTCTACCGCTGGTTCATCCGCCTGCCGGAGCTCTGCGATGACATCCGCAAGGCCTACCCCTTTGCCCGCCGGGTGATCCCGCTCTTCCACCCCTGGAACAGCCGCATCGGCGCCCCGATGTATCTGCCGAAGTATTTTCAGGAACAGGTCGCCGATGCCGCCAAAGTCACGACAGCCTTTGGCCTCTATCTGGAGGGTAACACATCCGGCGGCGACCCGCGGGATGTCCTGAAAGTGGAAAAGCTCTCCCCCTACGGGATTACCGCCGATGAATATCTCGATGTGATGAGGAAATATCCGGCCCCGCCGAAGGATGTCTCCACCGAGATCCACCCCGCAAAGGGTGACTAGCCCTCGGGGATCCGGACTGTTCCCGCCTTGTTCATGAACCCAAAATTTGTATTGGGAACAGGAATCAGAGCAGGAGGGAGGGGTTAAAAGGGTTAGAACCGTTACAACGTTACAAGGTAAAACACAGGAAGTTCAGGAAGCATCAGGTTTCCCAATCCCCTGAAGAAACGCCGCCACATGACATAGGGAGAAGCCGGAACAGGGTGCTTTATTCAGCCCCATTTTAACTTTCTAACATTTTCACGTTTTAACCCCTACGAGCTCACCATTCTGGTGAAGCTTCCAAATCTGTAAAGCCCACCCTATCTCCAAATCTGATATGAACCACCGCTCTTGCGGTTCTGTGATCCATTTTCAACGATGAGCACCACCATGACACGCCACATTTCCAGCGATCGGTCTCCCGTGCCGTCCCGTCCCGCGACGGGCGGCGTGATTCCCGAGGGGCTGACGGCCGCCGCGGAACCGGTCAGGGAATATGTTCTGGCCCGTTGGGATGCCACCGTGCGGACCCAGCGCGAGGATCGTAATGGTCTTGTGGGCCTGCCGCATCCGTTCACGGTTCCCTGTGCGAAAGGGAGCTATCAGGAGCTTTATTATTGGGACACCTATTTCACCGGCGTGGGCCTGCTGGCATCGGAAAGGAAGGAATTGGCGCTCGGTAACCTCACGAATTTCATCCATCTGGTGGAGCGCTTCGGATACGTGCCTAATGCCAACCGCGACGTGCTGCTCAACCGCTCACAGCCCCCCTACCTGGCCGCCATGGTTTCGCTGCTGCGCAAGGAGATCGAGGAGGCGGGTATGACGCGGCGGGTGATTGCCGCACTCGAGAAGGAGTATCACTTCTGGACGACGCAACGGGTGACTCCGACCGGATTGTCCCGCCACGGACACCACGCCACCGGTGGGGAGTTGGAAGACTTCTTCCAGGAAAACAAGGACCGCGCGGGCCTCGCTCACCTGGGTCCGCTGGAATGGGAGGGTCCCACGTCCCACACGCTTGCCGAGGCCGAATCCGGATGGGATTTCACCACGCGGTTCGACGGACGATGCGG
>JBIIGI010000065.1:0-14726 GCA_044236545.1 Chthoniobacterales bacterium | reverse complement strand
GAGGTCATCCTCAAGGCGACCAAGGTGGACGGCATCTACGACAGCGATCCGAAGAAGAATCCCGGGGCGCGCCGTTTTGAAACGCTCACCTACTCCGAGGCGCTTTCGCGGCGACTCGAGGTGATGGATTCCACCGCGTTTTCCCTTTGCATGGACAATGCGATGCCGATCATCGTCTTCGACATGTCGGAGCCTGAGAATATCCTGCGCGCCGTGCGCGGGGAAACCGTCGGAACGCTTGTCGCCGACGACAAACCAGCCAAATAACCACACCACCCAATGAGCGCAGAAGAAGTCCTTTTCGAAGCCGAGGCCGGCATGGAGAAAGCCGCCGAATTCATGATGCATGAGTTCAATGCCATCCGTACCGGCAAGGCCTCCCCGGCCCTTGTCGAGAACATCGATGTCACCGCCTACGGCAGCAGCATGAAGCTCAAGCAGCTTGCCCTGATCACCGCCCCCGAGCCGCGCCTCCTCGTCATCCAGCCGTTTGATGCCGGCACCGTGCAGGACATCGAGCGCGCGATCCAGGAGAGCAAGATCGGCATCAATCCCGCCGTCGACGGCAAACTGATCCGGCTCCGCATCCCGGAGCTTTCCGAAGAGCGGCGAAAGGACCTTGTGCGCACCATCAACAAGATCGCCGAGGAGACCCGGGTCAGGGTTCGCGCCTGCCGTCGCGACGCCATGGATGGGGCCAAGAAGCTCCAAAAGGAGGGCGTCATCACCGAGGACGATCTCGGCCGCGCCGAGAAGGAGATCCAGAAGCTGACCGACAAGAGCGTCGAATCGATCGACAAGCATGTCGCCAACAAGGAAGCCGAACTGATGACGGTCTAGCGATCCGTCCAGCCCCGCATCCACCATCATGAGCCTTGCACGCACCCCGGTTCCGGTTCTTCCGGCGCGGACTCTCGCGGGATTTCTTGCGGTGCTCCTGCTGACCGTCACGGGGGCCGCGGCGGCCTCCACCACGACACCTGATGCGGCCCCTCCCTTCACCGGTGGAGCCGAGGCGGGGCGAACGATCACCCTCTCTTCCCTGCGCGGGAAGCCGGTGATTCTTTTGATCGCGCGCTCGCCGAGGGACAGGGCCTTCCGGGGACAACTTGGTGAACTGCGCGGATGCTATGCGAGGCTCGCGGCGCAGGGCCTGCTTTGCTTCGCCGCATTCACCTCGGAGGGAGGTGTCATCCGTTCCAACATTCCCTTCATCCTGGTCAACGATCCGGCGGCGGCCGCCTCATCCTACGACGTGCAAAAGGGCTTTGCCATCGCCGTCATCGGTCGAGACGGGAATCTTGACTGCATCAGCACGAAGCCGTTGCCGGGACAGCGCATCCTCGACCTGATCGTCAACAACGCCGGGATGCAGAGCCTGATCAGGCGTTGATTCATCATCCAACCACGTAACCCGAAACACACCATGAAAAACCTGATACGTCTCCTCCTCGTTCCCGTCATCTTGCTGGGATTCGCCCCATGCTCCGGCGCCTATACTGCCGAGGAGCTTCAGACGAAGTCCGAAAGGGCGCTCAACCGCCTCTACGAGGGAAATAAAAAGGCCCGTGCAATCGGCGAGAAGGCCATTGCCGTGCTTGTCTTTCCCGAGGTGATCAAGGGGGGATTCATGGTCGCGGCCCAGCGCGGGGATGGAGTCCTTTTCAAGCAGGGCATGGTTTCCGGTTATTACAACACGACTTCCGTGGGTTACGGGATCCAGGCGGGTATCCAGAAATACTCCTACGCCCTCTTCTTCATGGATGAGGATTCCCTGAAGTATCTCCACAAGAGCGGAGGGTTCGAAGTGGGGACCGCCCCGAGCCTTGTTGTCGTGGACGAGGGGGTCGCCTCATCGCTCTCCACAACCACACTCCAGAAGGGCATTTACGCCTTCCTCTTCGGACATAAGGGATTGATGGGTGGGTTGGGGCTCCAGGGGACCAAAATCACCGAGTTCACTCCCAGCGAGTAGAGCTCAATTCGGACTCCGGGGATGTTGTTCCCCGGTACTCGCGGGGCGATTTCCCCCCGCGTGGAAAAAGTCAGAGCGGGTCCGAGGCGATTCCCCAGCCCCAGTTTCCAGCGGGTCCCCAGGCATTCCAATCAGCGGCGTCCATGTTGCTCTGGGCTTCCAGAAGCTTCTCGTCAGTCTGTTTCTGTTTCTGCCGGATGGCTCGGTACTGCTGGTATTGGGCGGGGCTTCCAACCATGAGCGCGCCTTTGGAGGGATCCGGGAAGACATAGACCGTTCCCTTCTTGCCATTGAGCGGGACCACCTTACCGGGCTTCATCGTGCGCAGGTGGCTGATCTGGGAGGGGGTTGTGGCGGCGATCGTCTGGAATCCCGCCGCGGAGAGGGCCGTGCGCTTCTCACCGATATTGGAGCAGGCTGTCACCAGAAGTAGTGAAGAAAGCAGGGTGCAGCGGCAAAGGATGCTTTTCATGGAGTGGATCACGGGAGTTGTATGGTTAAGATATCAGTAATACCATTGATACGATTAGTCTGGTGGAATCGGCGAAGGTAATTTGGTGATGGGCTAGGCGGAAGACCGAGGGCTATCTGAAGATAACCCGAGGGATGACAACAACGCCCAACGCCAAAAGAACCAGCTGATTCTACCGGAATAAGAGTGGAGATGGTATAAGCAGGTCACCAGAGCGGGGTGTCGATTCCGCCCCAGGCGGCCCACTCATTGTCCGCGTCGGCATTCAGCGAGGCGGTCGCCAGCTTATCCTGCGCGAGTTGGTTCCTGAGGCGCAGTTGCTGGTAGGCCTGATACTGGCTCTGATTGCCGACATAGAGGCAGTTGCGCTTGGCATCCGCGAGCATGAAGACGGTCTTCCCCTTCTTCACCACCGGGGTGAGGCGGCCTTGTGGCAGGGACTGGAGATGAGCGGACTGCGCCGCGGTGGAGGGCACCACCGTGCGGAATCCGGAGGCACTCATGAGTTGCTCCTTTTGCCGCAGGGAGTTGCATCCGCACAGGAGAACGGCGGGCAGAAGGAGGTGCAGGAGACGGATGGGAAAATTGCGTGTCATGACAGTGGAGGAACTGCGGTCAATAGCCGCGGGAGGCGAGAAAAAAGACGAAACCCGAAAAGGCGACGCAGTAGTAACCGAACCACGCCCAGTGACCCTTTTCCAGCCAACTGGAGAGGAGGCGCAGGGCCAGAAGTCCCGCCACAAAGGCCCCCGCCATGCCCAGGAATCCCGGCCCGAGGAGGTGAAGCAGGTATTGGGGCGAGGCCGTCTCCTCGCGGGATTTGAGCAGGCGCAGGAGCTCCTTAGCGATGGCCGGAGGCGTGATCACCACGGCCAGGGCAAAGCTGAACTCCTCGACGCGCCGTCGGCCGATGCCAAGCAGCATGCCCGCCGAGATCGTGGTGCCGGAGCGGGAGAGACCGCGGAAGGGAAGGCAGAGGCCCTGTGCGGCGCCGATCCAGAACGACGAGGAGGCGTTGATCTCAGCGTGACCGTCGCGTCGTCCGCGGAGCAGGCCCGCCGTGACAATGATCAGGCCCGCCGCCAGGATCGCGCTTCCGACCAGCGGTAGGTGACCGAAGAGATCCTCCATCTCGTCATGGGTGGAGCCGTGCAGGAGGATTTTTTCAATCAGGAACTTCAGGGCAAAGCCGACCACCAGGGTGATCAGCGTGGCGAGACCGACATTCCGGACCGTTGTTTTGAAGCTTTCGACGCTGACAAAGAAGGTGTTCAACCACGCCTTCCAGAAATAGAGGATGACTGCGAACATCGTTCCGGTGTGGAGCATCACCAGCAGGAAAGTCATCGAGGGACTGGCTGGGTCGAGACCCATCAGCTTCTCGGCGACGATGACGTGCGCGGAACTGGAGACGGGGAGGAGTTCGGCGGCCCCTTGGACTAGGCCGAGGAAGAGGATCTGAAGTAGGGAAGGTTCCATGGGGAGGGAGTATTTCGGAGCGGTGTGAAGAAGGAAACAAGGAAAAGGCCCTCATCCGGGGAATGACCTCATGAAGCAGGTTTCGAGGCCCTGAGCGAGAGCGTGGTGAAGACCATGACCCAGAAGCATTGGGCCACGATGAAGAAGGGGATGCTCAGCGCCTGGGGAATGGAGTAGATGATGCAGAGCAGCGGGATCCAGACCATCCAGTTGGCCAGGAGGACCGGGAAGATCTTCAGCGCGTAGAATCTCAGGGGAGTGTGGCCGAGGAAGCCCTTGTCGGTGAATCCGTGATCACGCCAGAGCATCACGCAGACCGCCTGCGGGATCGCCAGCAACGGGCAGTAGAGCAGGGCATCGACCGCGACCTTTTTCACGAGCACGGGAAGCGTCTCCGAGGGGCCGAAGAGGAAATCCTGCAACCTGTAGAAGAGGTCCACCTGCACCCCGATGAGGCCCCAGAAGGGGATGCCGAAGAGAAGGCGGGAGAGAAGGGTCGGGGTGCCGCCGCCGGCGTCGTCGGGGCGTGGCAGGATGAGTCGGAGCAATTCGGGTAAAACAGCCGAACCCAAGGCGGTGCCGATGAAGGAAAAGAGAAGTCCCCACTCTGAGCGCACGACGGCCAACTCCCCGAAGACTTCCCGCGAGGCGGGATGCCAGAGATAGGCGGCCCCCATGCAGGCCATCAGGGATTGCAACAGGAGCCCCGGGAGGAGGTTGGCCCGCAGCGCCTTGAGCGCTTCGGTCCGGGCACGCCGTAGGAGAGAGGGTTCCAAGCCGGCCTCACGCATCGGGCGGGGGATTGCTTCGGGTGACGGAGCGGGGGGGTGGCGCGAAAAGTCCCGGGATGAAAACGCCCGCAGCGATCGGGGCAAAAAGAGGAAGAGCCTCCCGCTGGGGAGGCTCTTCGTGAAGGGATCCGGCGTGAACCGTGAATCGGATCAACGCTTGGAGAACTGGAAGCGCTTGCGTGCTCCGGGACGTCCCGGCTTCTTGCGCTCGCGCATGCGGGGGTCGCGGGTCAGGAGTCCGTCCGCCTTGAGCGCCGTGCGGTTCTCCGGGGTGAGTTCGTTGATGGCGCGGGCGATTGCCAGGCTCAGGGCGCCTGCCTGTCCCTGGAGTCCGCCGCCGGAGGTCTTGGCCTCGACATCGTAATTCTTGAGGGCGTTCACGGTCTCGAGCGGCTTGAGCACCGTGTTCTGCATGGAGACCGTGGTGAAGTATTCTTCGAAGCCCTTGCCGTTAACGCGGATCTTTCCGGTGCCCGGTGCGATTTGGATGCGGGCGACGGCCGTCTTGCGGCGGCCCGTGGTGGCGGATGTTGCGGTGGCCATTGGAAAATTCGTGTGACTGGTTGGTGGAGCTGGTTACTTGACGGGCTGGGGATTCTGCGCCGCGTGGGGGTGCTCCGCGCCGCGGTAAACCTTGAGCTTGCCGTAGACCGTGCTGCCGAGGCGGTTGTGGGGGATCATTCCCTTCACCGCCCGCTCTATGAGAAGCTCGGGACGGCGCTCACGGCGCTGGCGGAAGGTCTCGGACTTGTGACCGCCGACGAACCCGGAGAAGCTCATGTAAGTCTTCTGCGTCTCCTTCTTGCCGCCGATCTGGACATCCGCCGCATTGATCACGACAACGAAGTCGCCGGTGTCGACATGGGGGGTGAAGATCGCCTTGTGTTTTCCACGCAGCAGGTTGGCGGCTTGGACGGCGACATGGCCGAGATGCCGGTTCTTGGCATCGATCACCCACCATTGACGTTTTACTTCGGGGGTTTTAGCGGAAAAGGTCTTCATTCGGAATTTCGGGAAAGGTTGTGGAGAGTAGGAAATCCCCCCCCTTCTGTCAAAGGTGAAAGTTATTTTTTTCATCCGCCCGTGATTCCCTCCGTGTCGGGAGCGTTTTTTCACTCGCTTTTCGGGTGAGACGCCTGAGTTTCAAGGCATGCCTTCCATCAGTTTTCTGGGTACCGGATCGGGTCTCCCCTCGGCGGACCGGTTCTTCTCCAGCGCGATCGTTCTTGCCGGGGGACGGCATCTTCTTGTCGATGCCGGGGAACCGTGCGTCCACCTGCTACGGGACCGGGGCAACCTCATCCGGGAGATCGACGCCGTGCTTGTCACGCATGGCCATGTCGACCACGTCGGGGGAATCCCGGCGCTGCTCCAGGGATGCATGCTGCTGGAACGTAAGAAGCCGCTCTCCATCCATCTCCCGGCTGAGATGATCGCCCCCCTGCGTGCCTGGATCAGCGCGCTCTACCTCACCGAGCAGGGGCTGGGGTTCCCCCTCTCGTGGGAGGCATGGAGCCCGGGGGAGCCCAAGCTTCTCGGCAACGGCGTCTCCGTCACGCCGCACCCGAACCGGCACCTCGAGAACTGCTACCGATCGCTACCGGGAGCCGATCCCGACAGGCCCTGCCGCTCCTATTCACTCGAGATCTCGGCGGGCGACTTCCGGGCCCTCTTCAGCGGCGACCTTTCCGGAGCGGAGGAACTGGCCCCGCTAATGACGCGTCCCGTGACCGTGCTGGTGTGCGAACTCTCCCATTTTGATGCCGGGCAACTGGCCGCCGTGCTGCGCGACGCCACCCTCCACGCGCTCTGCCTAGTGCATCTCTCCGAGGACTATGCCGACGACCGCTCCGAATTTCAGGCGAGGATGGAGGAACTGCTTCCGCAGGTCGGCGATGTCATGATCCCCGAGGACGGCGAGGTGATTGATTTCTAGTCCCTAATGCCTGTCTCCGGCTCCGCCCTGCGCCTCGACCTGGATCACGGGGAGGGGAATGCGAAGGCGGATCTCCCCGTCCAGCTGGATCTCGAGGTGGTAGGTGCCGTATTTCTGAAACTGCACCCCGCCGAAAAAATGCACGTTCGTGGCGTGGGCGTTCAGATCGGCCAGACTGAAGGGAACCTCCGCCTGTGCGATGGCATGATCCTCTTCGGGATCGTAGATCAGGCACGTCTGGATGAAGTCGCCGTTTCCGCCGCACCAGCGCGTCCAGAGACAGAGTTTAAAAAAACCGATCGGCAGCGAGGGTGTCGGGATCGCCCCGATCACCCCGACGAGGGTCTGCTGGCCGCTGAGTTCGGCGCGCACATCCTCGCAGAGGACGGCGGCCTGCAGGTCGGGAAGGATGGATTCGGCGGTCATGGAAGAGGGGGTGATGCTGGGGCAGTCGGAAGCCCTTGGCAAGGAGCCATCGGGAGTGATCCTGCTGGCGGAGTCCGCCTCACCCGTTGTAGATGATGGGGATGCCATCAGTTTCCTGTTTTGCTCCCGGCCGCGTCGAACTCCTCGGCAACCACACCGACTACAACGAGGGCTACGTGCTCTCCGCATCGATTCCCTTCGGCGTGAGGGCGACCGGATCGCGCCGTGATGACGGCCGCATCATCCTCTCCACCGAGTTCCGCGGGGAGCGGCTCCGTCACGAGGTGGCGGAGGGGGAATCCCCGGTCCGCCGCGGAGACTGGACGGACTACCCGCTCGGCGTGGTGGAGGTCCTGCGTGAGGCCGGGCATCCCGTAGTCGGGTTCGAGGCCTCCTTCGCGTCCGATCTCCCCCCGGGTGCCGGGCTCTCGAGTTCCGCCGCCCTCGAGGTCTCCACCATCCTCCTTCTCTCAAAACTCTTCTCCATCTCCCTTCCCGGGATTGAATTGGCGAAGCTCTGCCGCCGTGCCGAGAACGCTTTCGTCGGCGTCCAGTGCGGCCTCCTCGACCAGGTCTCCAGCCTCTTCGGAAAGCGCGATCACGCCGTTTTCCTCGACTGCCGGACCACCGAGGTCAGGGCGATCGCATTCCCACGTGATGTCTCCCTGCTGCTGATCCAGAGCGGCGTCCCGCACGCGCTCGTCGGTGGCGAGTACAACGAGCGGCGCGAGCAGTGTCATGCCGCCGCGGCCGCGCTCGGCGTCCCATTCCTGCGTGATGCGACATCCGCGCAACTGGCCTCCTCGACATTGCCCGACGCGGAGCGACGGCGGGCCGCCCATGTCATCGGGGAGAACGAGCGCGTGCTCCGGACCGTCGAACTCCTCGCCTCCGGCGATGTCGCGGAGGTCGGCCGCCTAATGACCGCCTCGCACGGCAGTTCCCGGGTGAATTTCGAGAACAGCACCCCCGCGCTCGACCTGCTGGTCTCCATTGCGGTCGACACCCCGGGTGTCTTCGGGGCCCGCCTCACCGGCGGCGGTTTCGGCGGGGCGATCGTCGCCCTTGTCTCCAGGGAGGCATCGCGCCCCGCGGGGGAGGCCATCGTCGCCGAGTATGGCCGGCGTAGCGGACATCACGCCGAACTCCTCGAGTGCGACCTCGCCGACGGGGCCCTCGCGCTCGATTCCAAGAACGCACCGGCGTAAGAACGCGCCGGAGAGAACCGTCTCCCGCGTTTCGTGAACGGTGAGTGTTAACGGCCCGACGATCCGTCCGGGAAGGGCCAGGACAATCCCCCCGCCCACCCGCAAGGCTGGCAGAACAACGGCTGCGCTTTCTCCCTCTCTATTTTACCGGTCAAGTGAGCCGACCGGATCCCGAACTTTAGATCGCTTTGCTCAAATCTGTAGCCGCTGGTTGCTGCGTGGCATGGAAATTGGGGTCAGGGGAATCCGTTTACCTGGCAAGAGGAAGGGAAGTCTTCGCGACCTCCCCGGCCACCTGGTCACCGAAGATTTCCGCCACCTTCAACCATGATGCGCGCAGGTCCACGACGGTGCCCGACTCCATTGCGGTATCGATGGCGTGGGCCGTGGTGAGCGACCGGAGCCCCTCGACAAAGCCTGCGGCGGGCGGCTGATTTCCAGCCAGCACTTGAACCAATTCGCTGGTCATCAACTCGTCCCCGCCGGCATGGGAATCCCCCTCCACCGGTTGATGAATGATCCTGGGTTCATCCCAGCCAACCCGGCGCAATTCAATCACGCCCGTGTAGGCATCCACCCTGAGGCTGCCCTCCGTGCCCAGCAGATAGAATCTCCGTTCCGGAATGGCCGCGTGACAGTTGGTGTGAAAGGTCGCGCGCACACCGTTGGCAAACTCCAAAATGGCCACCTGATGGTCCACGATGCTTTTGTCATCATTGAACGGACTGATGCCGTGAGGATCGGGCCAGGCCTTGTAGGCGGGCAATCCTTTGGGGTTGGGCCCGATCCGGTCGGCATGAAACGCATTCTCCGGGCGGAAGAAGGAGCAGCCGCCAAAACTGGCTGTCCGCACCGGCAGATCGCCGACAATCCAGAGTGCGAGATCAATGTCGTGACAGCATTTTTCCAGGAGGTGGGTGCCGGCGAGGGCGCGGTTTCGGCGCCAGTTTCCGTGGATATAGCCACCGTGATTGAAGACGAGGGTTTCATTGAACTCGAAGGAAAGGAGCGATCCGATTTTCCCCTCATCGAGCAAAGCCCGCACCTTGCGGTAAAGCGGCGAGTATCGCAGGACCAGCCCGAGGGCGAAATGACCTCCGGATTTTGCCTGCGCCTGTTGCATTGCCGCAGCCTCCTCAAAATTCAGAGCCAAGGGCTTTTCGCAGAACACATGTTTGCCGCCCTGAAAAGCGGCGATGGCATGGGCGGCGTGCTGGCAGTTGAAGGAACCAATGAACACCCAGTCCACGTCGTCGCGAGAGCAAAGTTCTTCCACGCTTGCGCACACGGCCACATCCGGGGCGAGTTCATTCCGGAAGCGGGCCACGGCGGCGGCATCCGGATCATGAACTGCAGTCAGGGTGATTTCCGGGCTTTCCTGCATCAGCCGCTTGACGACCCCGCTGATGCGGACGCCGCAGCCGATCACTCCGATGCGGACACTGGGAACGTTTGTTGATGGATGGTTCATAGGTTGGTTGACTGGATTAGTTGGCATAAAACGGCGCGCCCTTGCACTCGGCAGGGGCATCGAATCGAACGATCGTGTCGCCGACGGTGAATTTGAGGAGCTTGGTCACGCTGTGATGTTGGACTTAGCATTCGATCTCGATCATCTGATGGCAGGAGAACTTGGGCAGTCGCAGGGTCACGCCCTCGCCGGACTGCTTGAGTGCAACCTCGCCATCCTGCGGCACGAGCTTCGCGGACTTCACGGGCAGCCTCAGCGTCACCTCGACATCATGCAACGGCGGCAGATCCTCGATGACCTCAACGCTCTTGCCACCGGAGACATTCCCGCCGGAGAGCTGCATCACCCCGCCGCGGCTCACCGTGGGTGCGTAGAGCAGATGGAGGACATGACGCTTTTCTTCCGGTTGTTCCGTGAGCGTGATCCGGGCGGTCGATGGGAGATTGGTTGAGAGCGTGAGCGTGTCACCCATGAAGGCGCGGATCGCCTTCACGATGAACTCGCGATACGCCACCGCCCCATAGGCCCGGTAGTGGCGGAAGACCGGGTGGGCGAAGTAGAGGATGTTTCCATGGCGCACGCCGCAGTCGAAGCCCGATGGCTGCTCTTGATTCGGCGTGTGCTGGTGACTGCAGAAATGCTCCCAGGTGCGGTTGAAGTAGGGGTCGAAGACTTGGCCCAGCGATTCGCCCTTGGTCGCGCGGATGCGGTGGGAGCGCTCATACATCACCTGCGGCATGTTCACGAAGGAGGCGCGGAGTTCCTGCGCGGGCAGGAGAAAGTCGTGTCCGCGGTTCGCCTCATCGTCCGGCGGATAACACGGGCTGAGCCCCTCGTAGGTGGCACCCGGATCGAAGGCAAATTCGGCGCGGTCCTTCCAGAGGCCGCTCTCGCCGGAGAGGATGAGCTTGCCGCCTTGGGCGAGGTAGGCGTCGAGCCTGGTCTTCAGCTCCGCATCGACGCGGATGTCATCTGGCAGGAGGAGCGCCTTGTAGCGGCCGAAGTCCATCGTTCGGTCGATGAGCCCGAAGAGGAAATGGCTTTCCAGCAGGACACGGCAGGCCCCTTCGTCGGAAAGCGACTCCCGGTGGGTCGCGCTTTCGGCTTCGCTTGAGAGGATGGCGAGGTCAAAGACCTGCTTCGCGCCATCGCACCACTGTTCCTTGGCCTCCACCTCGCGGTAGGCCTCGCCGATGATCTCGTACGTCGAGGGATCGAGGGTCCCGTTCGGGTGAAGTTGGTCGCCGACACTGCACTTGGCACCATAGGCCAGCATCGCCGCGCACTCGTAGCGGAGGGCGTTGGGGTGCTTGTAGCCGCCGAACTCCCCCCACGTCGTGTGGAACTTCCCGGTCATGCCGAGGAAGTCCAGCGGCAGGTTGCAGGCATACTTCGCAGACATCGGGAAGTGGTCGTAGCCCCAGCCACCGGTGGGCAGCGATTCCAGTTCCAAGTGGCTGAAGTAGGGGAAAATATCGTGCCGGCCGCGCGGAATATGCCCGGAGTTGTGGAGGATCGGCATGTCGGAGCGGAGCGACTTGGCCGCTTCCGTGGTGCGCTGGTAGTATTTTTCCAGCGCCAGACGGGAGGACTCCCTGCGGTCCTCCTCCTTCTGCGGATCGAGTCCGTTGGCCTTCATGAAGTCCAGACTCCAGCGACTGCACGACTGGTTTTGGCAGATGATGTCGAGGAAGATGCCGTCGCAGTCGGGAAAGAGCCTCACCGCCTCGCGGATCTGCTCGCAGAGGTAGTCCAGATACGGCCCGTGGAAATCCAGCGTGCGGAACGCTGCCTTGAAAATACCCGGGTTCCAGTCCGCGAAGCGTCCCTCCTTGTCCACTTCGCGCCAATCCGGGTGCTCTTCTGCGGCGAGGTTATCCACGCCGGCCGAGAGATAGACCGGGGCGTTGATCCCTGCCTCCTTGGTCGCCTCGTATTGGGCTCGCAGCAGGTCGAAGGAAAGATTCGGATGCATCTTCCCGACCGTTGTCGGGTGATAGCTCCAGCCGTGATGGCACTTCGAGAAGAGCGTGATCGAATCGACCGCCGCCTCTTTCAGCGTTTCCTGCCAGCGCTTCTTGTTGAACTTCTCACCGATGCCGGGAAGATGCGGCGAGGTGTGGAAGTCGAGGTGGATCTGGCGGTATCGGAGTGGGTGATTTTGGGTGTGCATGGTCTGCATGGCGACGGAGGGAGAAGCTATCTTGGGATTTCCCTGCGTTGCGAATCAAAAGGAAACACTGGATGAAGTCGTCGGCATCACCGAGCCGGGAGGCGCTTCTCGCTTCACCGGCTGTACCTTTTCGAAAGCTGCCCTACTGGGATGCCTCCGCGTTACGGATCCAGATATAGGGGCCGTGGGCCGCCGCCTCGGGATATTTCAGTACGAGGAATCCGTCGGCCGAGACCGCGGGGATATTGGGGATGGGCCCGCCGTCACCCGTGGTGACGAGGGGTTTCTCCGAGGTGATGCCGAGGGCCCTCACGTTGATGCGCAGTTCGGAGGACGGGAGCGACCGCTTGGTGGTTGCGGGAGCGATGAGCACCGAACCCTTTTTCCGGTGCGAGGAAACAACAACGTCGGTGTTGGAGCTCGTCACGAGGGCGTCACCCTTCCAGTAAGGGACGAACTCCGCATCCTTGATGCCGAAGGCCTCCCAGGCTTTCCAGATCGGGACGCGCCAGCTGGCGGTTTCGGAAGTTGGTGTGATCCCCGAGGACCAGACCCCGTAGCCGTGGGCCAGCGCGATGGGGCGGATGTAGTCGTTGGCCAGGATCGGTCCGCGGTAAAAGTCGCGCGGCACGCCCCACTGCGGGCTCAGCACCACGCGCATGTAGTCGAGCGGCACCTCGAAACCCGCGGGAGCCGTCCAAAAATTCTCCCCGGTCATGAAGTAATCGAGATAGTAACCGGAGAACGGGCTCATGGTATGCCCGAGGAAGAAGAATCCCGGGTCGGCCGCGCTCGTGGCACGGCGTAGCCTTTGCATGAACTCGTGGGACGCGCGGACCGGCTGGTAGGGTGCCACTTTCCCGTCGGGATAGAAGACCGAATGCCGGTGGTTCGGGTTCGTGCAGATGCACGGGCCGTGGGTGCCGTCGAAATACATTCCCCCGACTCCGTATTCCTTGATCAGGCGGACCCATGAATGAATGTAGAAGTCGCTCCATTCGGTGTCATGGCAGATGAAGAAGAGATCCTGCGCGGGGGTTCTTTGGAAAGCGGCCACTGGCGGAGCCTTGAGCGCCCACTGGTTGCCCCATTCCTCGAACTCGGGGGCGAGGGTGGAGATGATGGGATGCGAATAGAGGCAATTCCGGATGCCCTCCTTTTTGGCGGCCGCGCTCGCGTCCTTCACCTGTTCCATGTTGAGGAAGGAGAACGGGTAACCCATGATCTCGGTCCAGGGTTCGTGGGTGTGGCACTCCTTCACGCCGAGGGCCTTCCCCTGCGCGAAATGTTCGGTGAGTTTGGCTTCGGAGAGAGGAGGGTTGGCGGGATACCAGCCGTCTCCGACGGACCGCGTGCCATAGGCATTGAGGAGCGGCTTGATCGGCGTTGCCAGCCACGCAAAGCCGAATTTCCTATCTCCCTCCACCGGCCCCGGTTCATCCTGCAGGTGGCAGACCCACTCGACCTTGTCCGTTCCGGGAATCACGGAGACCTCCTGGTTCCGATCCTTGGGCAGCCAGGTCGCGTCCGTTTCGGCTTGGAATGCGAGACCGCATTCCTCGTCGCCCAGCCAATTCACTCCGATTGCTTTCTGCGCCACCCAGTCGAGGTCGGTGAGGGCCTTTGTCCTGATCCCCCCGGCGGGGATGGCGACGGGATCGTTGAAGACCGGCTGATGGTATTTTGCGATCGTTTTCTCAAGGCCGAGCTCGAGTTTCAGACTGTTCAGCCGTCCCCCCTTGGGTGGGTGGAGGGTGATCTCCGTCCAGGCAAAGCCGTCGAACTGGATGGTCGTCTCGGTCGTGTAGCTCCAGTCGCCGGCCGTCGCGCGGGAAACCACCTTGGCGCGGGTGTCGTTGATCCGGGTGACCTTGAAGTCCGCGGCACCACCCTTGAATGCCAGATCTCCCTGCGCCGTTTTGGCCGCGAGCTTCCATGGCGAAAACAGGAGATTGCGCTCCTTGGTGGTGATCTGGGCGGGCAATCCGTCCGGGCCGAACTCGTAGGTGCGACCCCAGACCTTCACCTTGTTTCCGGAAACCTCGACGGGCGTCCAGGGCGGGATCACGGTCTCCTCGCTGCCGAGTTTGGTGCCGCGCCACGCGAAATCGGCCGCCTTCTTGAATTCCGTCTCCTTCGAGGAGAGCACCGAGCCGTCCTTGGCCAGCGCCCGTGTCGTGAGCTTGTAAGCTCCGGCGGCAAGCTTGCCGTAGCCGGGGAATCGGATCGTGCCCGTCGCGTCTTTGGCAGACCCCTCCCAGAGGACCGCATCCTTGCCGTCCCCGTTCCTGAGGATCATCGAGACCGAAGCGATCGCGTCGGCCTTCGGAAGTCGGGAGAGGTCATAGTCGATTTCGGCCACGCCCACCTCCGGGTAGCGGCGGGCGTTGAGCGTGATCGGCTCGACTCTCTCCAGCGGGATGGCCTGCCTGAAGAGCGGCTCGCCGTTCTCATCCTCCACGCTGATTTCATAGGTATAGAGTCCGGCGCCTTCCGGAAGCACGGGGTTGGCAAGTTTGAGACGCTTGCCGGCCGTCAGGCGGATCTCCGACCGCTCCTGGGAGAGGGTCTCGGTGATCTGCTCGTTGAAGACCATCACGGTGGCCTCGGTGGATCCCTTGGAGGAGGGGGGATGTTGTTTCACGACGCGCGTCTTCAGCGAGAGCGGGCGGTCGGCCTCGATGTTTTGGATTTCACCTTGGACTCGCGGGTCGGTTCCCAAGGCCGAGGGAATGGTGAGGTTCACCACCGGGGACTTCTCTCCAAAGACGATGGTCCCGAAATTCGCCAGCACA
>JBIIGI010000012.1:0-43725 GCA_044236545.1 Chthoniobacterales bacterium | reverse complement strand
GAGAGGAGGCCGACGCCAGCGGCTACGGCGAGTCCCGAAAGAAATCCGATGACGCCCGAGGAGGTCGACCACCAGTGCCAGAGGAGCTGGGCAAGGGCCACGGCCAGGATCAGACCGAGACCGAAGCGGCCGGAGTCCTCCCACGGAGCGCTTCCGGAGAGGAGGGAGAGGAGCGCAACCAGAACGCCCGCCACCGCGAAGGCCGCGAGCGCCCCGAGAAGGCCCCGGTAGCTCCGCGCGGGCGGGGAACCGGCCGACCGCGACGCGGCAATCACACTTCCCGAGGAGAGGAAGGCGTGGGCCTTGTACAGCGAGTGGGCCGCGATATGCAGCAGGGCCAGGGCGAAGGCACCGAGGCCGCACTGCAGCATCATGAATCCCATCTGCGCGACCGTGGAGAAGGCGAGCGTCCTCTTCACACTGGTCTGGGTGATCATGACGAGTGAGCCGAAGAGGGCGGTGAAACCGCCGACCGCCGCGAGGAGTTCCAGCGCCTTGGGGGCCTGGGCCATGAGCGGACTGAACCGGATGATGAGGAAGCCGCCCGCGTTGATGATGCCCGCGTGCATGAGGGCGGAGACCGGCGTGGGGGTCTCCATCGTGTCGGGAAGCCATCCGTGGAAGGGGAACTGCGCCGACTTCAGGACCGCCGCCACCACCAGAAGGAGGGCGATCGTCTGGAGCGGTGCCTCCTCTTGGGAAGCACCGGCAAAGAGCGCCGCGTAGTCAAGGGTCCCGAAGGCGCGCCACGCGAACCAGAGCGCGGCAAGGAGCGCGACGTCACCGAGTCTGCTGAAGAGGAACTTCTTCCGGGCCGCCATCAGGGCGGCGGGCCTGTCGGGATAGAAGGTGAGCAGCTTGTGCAGGGCCATGCTGACACCCATCCAGGCGAGGACGAAGAGGGCGAGGTTTCCGGAGACCACGAGCAGCAGCACGCATCCGGCGGTCACCGAGAGCCACTTGAAGAAGCGACCCTGGTCGGGGTTGCCTCCGAGGTAGTTGGCGGAGAAGCGGATCACGGCCACCGCAAGGAAGGCGGCCAGCACCAGCATCACCGCGGAGACCGCGTCGAAGTAGGAGGAGAGGGCGAGCGGCCCCCACGAGCACGCCGTGAATTTCAGCGGATGATCCCCGAGCGCCAGCGCCCCGGCCGAGAGGAGCGCGAGCAGGAGGGAGAGCAGGCCCAGGAACTGGGCGGCCTTGCCGGTTGCCGCGGGCCGCGCGTTGGCGATTCCCCGGGGAAGGAGCAGCGCGGCCAGCAGGGGAAGCGGCGCGACAAGCGGGAGGAAGTCGGCGGATTGGAGCGATGCAAGGAGTTGATTCATGGGCGCATCCTACCGACTTTCATTCTTGTTGATCCAATAGATGATTTTTAATAGATCGTTTGATTAACTCAAACATCCCGTGTCCTTCCTCAACTACCACCACCTCCGCTACTTCCGCGCGATCGCGCAGACCGGCAACCTGACCCGCGCGGCCGAGCACCTGAACATCTCCCCCTCCGCGCTGAGCATCCAGCTGGGACAGCTCGAGGAGAGCCTCGGCCAGGAACTCTTCGAGCGGCGGAAGAAGCGGCTCGAGCTCACGGAGGCGGGCAGGCTGGCCCTGGACTACGCCGAGACGATCTTCCGCAGCGGCGAGGAGCTGCTCGACGCCCTCAAGCACCGCGTCCCCAAGCAGCGCCAGATCCTGCGCGTCGGAGCGGTGGCCACCCTCTCCCGGAACTTCCAGCTCGAACTGCTGCGTCCGTTCCTGGCGCGGCCCGACGTCGAGCTTGTCCTGCGGACCGGCGCCCTGCGCGATCTGCTCGGGATGCTCGAGGCCCATGCGGTCGACATCGTCCTCTCCAACCTGCCGGTTCCCCGCGATGCCGAAACCGATCTCCGGAGCCAACTCCTCGACGAGCAGGAAGTGAGCCTGGTCGCCCACCGGAAGAACGCACGCTTCCGTTTCCCGGAGTCGCTGGAAGGGATGCCGATGGTCCTGCCGACACTCGAGAGCAGCATCCGGGGCCCTTTCGACCTGCTGCTCGAACAGCACGGGGTGCGCCCGCAGATCATCGCGGAGGTGACCGACATGGCGATGCTCCGACTGCTGGCGCGCGAGGCCGAGGCGGTGACGCTGGTGCCTAGGGTCGTGGTCCAGGACGAGCTCCGCGCGGGAACGCTCGTGGAGCTCCACCGCATCAGGCGGATCCGGGAGAGCTTCTACGCGATCACGCCGGCGCGCCAGTTTCCCAATCCGCTGGTGAAGGAGCTGCTGGGTGGCTCCCGTCCGGAAAAGTCCCGGGCTCCGAAACGGAAAAAGGCGGGGAACTGAGTCCCCGCCTTTTCGCGGAGGGCTTTGTGAAAAGCACGTTCGGTGACGAACCAAATCGTCCTGCGGCTTAGACCGCCTTATCGCCGGTCTCGTCGGTGCGGATGCGGATCGCGTTCTCCACCGGGAGGACGAAGACCTTGCCGTCGCCGATCTTGCCGGTCTTGGCGGTCTTGACGATCGCATCTACCGCGCCCTCGACGGCGCCGTCGGCCACGACGATCTCGATCTTGATCTTGGGCAGGAAGTCCACGGTGTACTCGCTGCCGCGGTAGATCTCGGTGTGGCCCTTCTGGCGGCCGAAGCCCTTGACCTCGGACACCGTCATTCCCTCGATGCCGAGTTCACTGAGGGCTTCTTTGACCTCCTCGATCTTGAAGGGCTTGATGATTGCTTCGATTTTTTTCATGGGTGGTGATGATGTGGGTTGAACCTTCCTGGGATTAGTGGTTGTAGCCCTCCTCACCGTGATCGGTGATGTCGAGCCCCTGGTGTTCCGCCTCGACCGAAGGACGGAGGCCGATGACCAGCTTGACGATGAAGGTGATGACGATGGTTCCGATCACCGCGAGGGCGATGGTGATGCCGGCGGCCTTCGCCTGCGCCACGAGGAGCGAGTGGGACTCGATCGCGGCCTTCAGCCCGTTCTTGGCGGCGTAGGCGTCGCTGACGAGGTTGCCGTTCACGGCGGGGTTGACCAGGACGCCCGTGATGAGGGCTCCGACCGTTCCGCCGACACCGTGGATGCCGAATGTGTCGAGCGCGTCATCATACTTGAAGGTGTTCTTCAGGACAGTGACGGCCAAGTAAGGAACAACACCGGCCACCACGCCGATGATCACGGCACCCGTGGAATCCACGAATCCGGCGGCAGGGGTGATGACCACCAGGCCCGCCACGGCACCCGAGCACATGCCGAGCACGCTGGGTTTGCCCTTGAAGATGAACTCAATCAGGGGCCAGACGAAGGCGGCGAGGGCGGTCGCGATCGTGGTGGTGAGGAAGGCATTGGCGGCGATGGCATCGGCTGCCAGAGCGCTGCCGGCGTTGAAGCCGTACCAGCCGACCCAGAGAAGGCCGGTGCCGATCATGGTGAGCACGAGGCTGTGGGGGGGCATGGGCTCCTTGCCGTGTCCGACGCGCTTGCCGAGCAGGAGACAGAGGATGAGGGCGCTCCAGCCCGAGGACATGTGAACCACGGTGCCGCCGGCGAAGTCGATCGCGGGGATCTTGGCATCGGCGTTCCAGACACCGTTCATGAGACCGGTGGCGCCCCAGACCATGTGGGCGAGGGGAAAGTAGACGAGGAACATCCAGAGGCCGACGAAAGCCATCAAGGCCGTGAACTTGAGGCGCTCGGCCGTGGCACCGAAGATGAGCGCCGGGGTGATGATCGCGAAGGTCAGCTGGAAGATGCAGAAGACATTCTGCGGGATCCAGTAAGCGTAGCTGGTGTTGGGGGCGGAATCGATCCCCCTCAGGAAGAAGAACTCGGTGCCTCCGATGTAGGGGCTGGCGAAGTTCGTTCCGAAGACCAGGCTGTAGCCGACCGCCCACCAGATGATGGTGACTAGACCGGTGATGCCCAGGCACATGGCGAGGATCGAGAGGACGTTCTTGGAGCGGACCAGACCTCCGTAGAAGAGGGCCAGACCGGGAAGGGTCATCAGGAGCACCAGGGCCGCCGAGACCATCATCCAGGCCGTGTGGCCAGCAACGGCGACCGGGGCGATATTCGTCGGAGTCGGATCACCGTTGGTCAGGGCCGCCTGCAGATAGGCGGTCTGGTCCTTCAACGGGGCATCCGCGAAAGCGATCGGGGTGGGTGCCGGCGCGGCATCCTCTGCGTGGAGGGTGGAGGTGACGGCGCCGAGGATCGCCAGTGAGGCGACCGCCGCGAGCAACCGGAGCACGGAGTTGGTTTTTTTCTTCATAGGGTTGGTGTTGGTTGTGGCGCCCGGTGAAGGGCGATCTTTTTAGGAAGCAACCTCCGTGCCAACTTTCCACAGGCCCTGATTAGGGCGTGGAGCTACGTTGGTCGGCTTTTGCCGTAGGGTTCACTACGGCGGCCTTGCCCGCCTTGCCCCCCCATCCAAATCAGCGCCCCCGGCGTGAAGGGGGCCTTTTGGCTGTTTTTAGCCACCCCTCCAGGACTTCCTTCAGTCGGGCGGCGGCGCTCCCGCCGATAACGTGCGGTTCGGGGAAAGGCTGTTAGACTGAAGACTATTAGACTGTTGGGATAAGCGCAGTAGCCTCAATCGAAGATCGAGTACACAAGACCGCTTGGAATTTGACATTTTCCCTGACTGTAATATGATCCAATACATGAGAAGCACCCTCACCATCAGTCTCCCCGAGGAGATCAGCGCTGGACTTGCCGCCTTGGTGAAGCGAAGCGGGAAGAGTCGGAGCCAAGTGGTTCAGGAATCTCTGCGGAAACAGATCGCGTTGGAACGCTTTCGGGATGTGAGGGAGAGACTGGTGCCCAAAGGACGAAAGGCCGGGATGGTGAGCGACGAGGATGTCTTCCGGGAGATCTCGTGAGGATCCTCTTTGACACGAACGTCCTTTTTGCGGCCTTCATTTCACACGGTCTCTGCGCGGGGCTTTATGAAGAGACGCTCCTGCGGGCTGATCTTGTCGTGTCGGAGGAGATCCTTGAGGAGCTTGGGGAGAAGTTAATCTTGAAGGCCAAACTGAGCAAGAGCGAGGTGTCAGAAGTCCTCTTTGCGATCAGAAACGATTCTCAGGTGGTGGGTGCACCGGGCTTGGGATCACCCGTCTGCCGGGATCCCGATGATGATCGTGTCCTTGCAGCGGCTCAGGTGGGAAAGGTGGATCTGCTGGTGACGGGCGATCAGGATCTTCTTGTTCTCAAATCATTCCTTGGAATACCGATCGTCTCCCCTCGGGAGTGTCTTTCCCGTTTCTGAGGACCGCTGATGAAATCGCATAGAGGCCGTTACGGGAAGAGCGGGCAAGGCGGCTTCGCGGGCGGCAAGTGCCGTCAACCAAGCTCTTGGGAACGAGCGCGGTAGACTACCGAAGGTAGCCATGAAAGGGCGGCACGGCTTTACGAACGCCGAGTGCCTTATTGCACAGGGCGCAGCCTGTCCCGCTACTGCCGCAGGGGGCTACAAGGGAGACATTCCCCTCCTTGCCACCCCTGCTATAAACACCCATGCGAATTTTGCTCCGGGTCTTCGGTTACACGGCGCGCTATCCCTGGATGGCGGCGGCGACGATGTTCTGCGCCATCACCGGCACGCTGATGGTGGCGGTCTTTCCGGCCGTGACCCAGCGGGTGGTCGATGATGTCCTCCGAGGTCACCAACCCGGGAAGCTGATGCCGCTGATCTTCGTGGGGCTCGCCGCCTTCTTCGCACAGGATCTGCTCAACGCCCTGCGCATCATGCTCAACAACCACTTCGAGCAGAGGGTGATCTTCGATCTCCGCAGCGATCTCTACGCGCGGATCCAGAAGCTCCCCCTGCCGTGGTTCGACAACCGGGCGACCGGCGACATCATGACCAGGTTGGTGGAGGACGTGACCAATGTGGAGCGCGTGCTGATCGACGGGATCGAGCAGGGAACCGTCGCGATCCTGCAGATCGGGATCATCCTGGCCCTGATGGCCCACTACAGCGGCGAACTGACGCTGGCGGCCCTGGTCCCCCTTCCCTTTCTGGCTGCCGGGGCGCTCGCCTACACGCTCACCGCAGGGAAGCGCTACCGCGCAACGCGCAGGGCGACCTCCGCGCTCAACTCCCTCCTCCACGACAACCTCGACGGCATCCGGCAGATCAAGACCTACGCGACCGAGGAGCGTGAGCACGCCCGATTCAACGCGGCCAGCGAGGCGCTCCGCATCGCCTCCCTGGTGGTCATGCGCTACTGGGCCCTCTACAGCCCCACGATGAACTTCCTGGGAAACCTCGGCATGGTGGTGATCCTGGCGGTGGGTGGATACCGGGTCCTTCAGGGTTCGATGGATCTCGGCGTGCTCGTCGCCTTCCTGGTGCTGGCCCGCTATCTCTATGAGCCGGTCGGCCGCCTGCACTCGCTCAACCAGCTTCTCCAGTCGGGCCGTGCCGCCAGCGAGCGGGTCTTCTCGATCCTTGATGCGCCACTCGAGGAGGGGTGGAAGAACCCGGTTCCGAGTGCCGGAGAAATATCTCTGAAGGGCGATGTCCGCTACGAGGGCGTCGGCTTCGAGTACCAGCCCGGAACAGCGGTGCTTCACGAGATCACCCTTCATGCGCGTCCCGGCGAGATGATCGCCCTGGTCGGACCGACCGGCGCGGGGAAGACCTCCCTGATCCATCTGCTGAGCCGCTTCTACGAACTCTCCTCCGGTGAGATCCTGCTGGACGGGCGGCCGATTCGTGAGATCCCGCTCAGCCAGCTCCGCAGCTCTGTTGCGATGGTGACTCAGGAGAGCTTCCTCTTCAACGGCACCACCGCCGACAACCTCCTCATCGGCAAGCCCGATGCCACGGAGGAGGAGATGTGGCGCGCCTTGGCCGGGGCGAATGCAGAGACCTTCATCCGACGTCTGCCCAAGGGACTCCACACGCAACTCGGTGAGCGTGGGGTCAAGCTAAGCGTCGGTGAGAAGCAGCGTCTCTCCATCGCGCGCGCCCTGCTCAAAAACCCACCGATTCTGGTCCTCGATGAGGCGACCGCCAGTGTCGACAACACGACCGAGCGGCTGATTCAGGAGGCGCTCCAGCACCTCCTCGCGGGGCGGACGAGTTTCGTGATCGCCCACCGCCTCTCCACCGTGCGCCATGCCGACCAGATTCTCGTCATGGAGCGTGGCCGGATCGTTGAGCGGGGCACTCACGTCACCCTGCTGGCCGCAGGTGGTCTCTACGCCTCTCTCTGCCGCGAAGCAGAGGCTCACCATGGGGTCTTTGAGGAACACCGCGCGCACGCTTCCACTTGATCTTGGCCGCTACTCAAAAAACGCTTTTCCTATGTTGGCGTAGAGTTTCCTGTAATTTTGCGACTCACTAATGATCAAATCTCATGACTGTACCCTCTAACACAATAACCGATCAGCTTCTTCTCAATAACAAAGCCTGGTCTCAAAAGATTAGTAGTCATGATCCAACGTATTTCCATAATCTGGCCAAAGAGCAGCACCCCAAGTTCCTCTGGATCGGATGCTCCGACAGCCGTGTCCCGGCCGAGACGGTCGTGAGCGCCAAGCCAGGAGAGATCTTTGTCCATCGCAACATCGCCAATCAGGTCATCACCACCGACTTCAACTGCCTGAGCGTTCTCCAGTACTCGATTTCAGTGCTGAAGGTGGAGCATATCATTGTCTGCGGTCACTACGGATGTGGCGGCGTCCAAGCCGCATTGAGTCGGCGACATTCAGGCATGTTAATCGCCAACAAGTGGTTGATTCACATTAAGGACGTCTACCGTCTCCACCAGGCAGAACTGGAAAGTCTCAGCAAGGAGGAGATGTTTCGGAAGATGGTTCAACTCAACATTATTGAACAGGTAAAGAACCTTGCACACACGTCGATGATCCAGACAGCTTGGAAAGAACGCCAAGGGCCTACATTACACGGCTGGGTCTACGGTCTGGAGGACGGCTTGATCGAAGAACTGATCACCCTCGACTACAAGGCCCCGATGGAGGACATCTATCGGTTTATCGATTAGTTTTTTCCGAAGATTCCCTCCCCTCGTCCCAACTAACGGGACGTGAAAACGACAGCACCATGAAGACCGGACCCCGCTACTATCTCGATCATCTCCGACAGGACGTTCCTGCCAGCATCGGCGTCTTCCTAGTTGCCCTTCCCCTCTGTTTAGGCATCGCCTTGGCCTCCGGGGCTCCACTTTTCTCAGGAATGATCGCGGGTATGGTCGGCGGTCTCGTGGTCGCCTGGGCGAGCGGATCCCAGCTCAGCGTCTCCGGCCCGGCCGCAGGGTTGACGATCATCGTCTTCTCCGCCATCGAAACGCTTGGCGGGTTCGGTCCCTTCCTGATGAGCGTCGTCTTGGCGGGAGTACTTCAGGTGATTCTGGGCTATGCCCGTGCAGGAACGATCGGTGCGTTCTTCCCCTCGGCCGTGATCAAGGGAATGCTCGCGGCGATCGGACTGATCCTGATCCTCAAGCAGATTCCCTATGCAACGGGATACGATTCCAGCATAGAGGGTGACGAGTCCTACATGCGCGACACGGCAGGAACGGCCTTTCACCAGCTAGCCGATTCGATCCGGGGGATCTCCTGGGGAGCGACGCTGGTCACCCTCGTGGCCCTGGTCATCCTCTTCGTCTGGGAAGCCCCCTTCATCCGCCGCCATGCCTTCCTGCGGATGATTCCCGCGCCCCTCCTCGCGGTGATCTGGGGCGTCCTCTTCAACGCATGGGCGATGCGCTTCCTCCCGGCGCTCGCGATCGACCCAAAGCACCTTGTCACCCTGCCGCCGCTGGGATCGCCGATGGAGTTCTTTCATCAGTTCCGGCTCCCGGATTTCTCCTCGCTGGGCAACCCCGCCGTCTACAAGACCGCCGTGATCCTGGCCGTGGTCGCCAGTCTGGAGACCCTCCTGAGCATCGAGGCGGTGGACAAGCTCGACCCGCACAAGCGGGTCGCCCCGACGAACCGGGAACTCAAGGCCCAGGGACTCGGCAACCTGCTCAGCGGCATGATCGGAGGGCTTCCCATCACCGCGGTGATCGTCCGCAGTTCCGCCAACATCAACTTCGGTGGACGCACCCGCATCTCCTGCTTCCTCCACGGTCTCCTGCTGCTGCTTGCCGTGCTCTTCCTCGGGGGCCTGCTCAATACGATCCCCCTTTCCTGCCTTGCTGCTATCCTCCTTCAGACCGGATACAAACTCGCAAAGCCATCGCTGTTCCGTGAGCAATTCGCCAAAGGTTGGAATCAGTTTCTCCCTTTCATCATCACCATTGTGGCAATCCTTATGGAGGATCTCCTGATCGGGATCGCCATCGGCATGGCAATCGGTCTTCTCTTCGTCCTGCGGGCCAACTTCCAGCACTCCATCTCACTCACCCGTCACGGATCCAGCTACCTGTTACGATTCAACAAGGATGTCTCCTTTCTCAACAAGGCCTACCTTCGCCAGTTGCTTGCCTCCATCGTGACCGATGCCCATGTCACCATCGACGGAAGGCGCGCCCGGTTTGTGGATCAGGATATCCTGGAAACCATCGGGGACTTCCTTCAGGAAGCCCAGGACCGCCGGATCATCGTCAACCTCGAGGAAATCAACATCCCTCAAAACGCCGTTTCGCACGCTCATTAGCGAAGCGAAGGTTCCTTAGGAACATTCTGGATGTCGGATTGAAGGGTTGCTCTAATCAGGGCTTACCAACCCTATTCAACCCACTCACCCAATGAAGAAAATCGCCCCTCTCGTCGCCATCGCTCTCCTTGCCGGTTGCGCCGCGCCTCCTCCGGTCAGAATCGCCAGCTCCGTCCTTGGAAGGACCGTCTTCAAGAAGGCCAAGGAGGACTATCAGCAGGCACATCCCAAGGCCTCTCCGACCCCGACCCCCGTCTCGTGTCCGCAATAGCCCGACCTCCCCTACTGATATGAACGCCCCTCTTCGATCTGTCGTTCCGAGGCTGTTACTGGCCACCGTTTTCATCGCCGCGGTGGCGCTGGGTGTACGCCTCCCGGCGCAGACCCAATCGCCCGAGCAGGTTCTTGCCGCGATGGAGAAGTGCCGCGAGCAGGTCATCAGCCAACTCTCCTTCTCCGACAAGATGAAGATGAAGGCGGCGATGGGGGCCATTGCGAACAATCCCGAGTTGATCGCCGCCAATAATGCGGTCACCAATGCCCCGACGCCCCAAGCTCAGGTCGATGCAAGGAAATCCCTGGCAAAGATGAAGCTCGATCTGATCGAGAAGCAGGATCCCTCGCTGAAGCCGATCGTGGAGAAAATCCGCGCGGCCCAGGCCTCGGTGCTGAAGTAGGGGCGGGCTTCCACCGTTCCCTAAAAGCCTTCATCCTTCATCATTGACGCCACTTCCTCCCGGAAGCCGTGGCGCCCCGTTGGGGCTACGACTGCGTCGCGGTCTAGAGCATCTTCTGGTCAATCTGTCGCCCGAGGAGAGACTGCATGATGAATATGGAACTCATGAACTCAGGAAGGGAATGCAGAACCAAACCGACAATTGGGTGGAAAGCATGCCAAAAAGGGAGACGATCTCTTTACAGAGACTATCTGCTTAGGAACATGTAGCGAGGGTTCACGGTTCTCTCATAGCAGTCACACGCTTCTCCAACCTCATTTTTCCTGAGTTCATGAGTTCCATATTCATTCCCTCATCGCGTTCATTTTCAGAGCTTCAGAAAAAACCAAAAACGCTCTATTATCTGTCGATCCGCCCGAATCAGACATCCCTCGTCCCGCTGGACTCAGGACTTCTCGGCCCTCCGGCCTCGAATGATGAAGCCGCCTTCGCAGCGGCTTGGTTCATCCCTCATAATTCATCCTTCATCATTCCGCCCCGTCCCCCTTTCTCCTTGCATTCCTTCAGGGAAGTGGCGATTTTTGACCACTCGACCGGACTCTGGTCCGGTTTTTTTGTGCCAACAGCTTTAACACCATGTCGAACACCATTCTAGTAGGCTCCCAGTGGGGGGATGAAGGCAAAGGAAAGATCATCGATGTCCTGACCGGCGGGGTCGACATCGTCGTCCGCAGCCAGGGGGGGAACAACGCCGGACACACCATCGTCGATGGTGATAAAAAATATGTCCTCCACCTGATCCCATCCGGCATCCTGCGCAAGGGGAAGGTCTGCGTGATCGGCAACGGCGTGGTGATCGACCCGGTCGCCTTGGTCGGGGAGATCAAGGGACTCCGCGCCCGCGGGATCAAGGTCGACGCCAAGAATCTCCTGATCAGCGACTGCGCCCATCTCGTGATGCCGTACCACCGCTCCATCGACGAGCGCCGTGAGGAACTCAAGGGAAAGAACAAGATCGGCACCACCAAGCGCGGCATCGGTCCCGCCTACGGCGACAAGGTTGCCCGCACGGGCCTTCGCATGGCCGACCTGATCCGCCCCGAGGTTTTCAAGCAGAAGCTCGCCCTGCGCATCAAGGAGAACAACGCCGTCCTCAAGGCGCTCGGCGGCAAGCCGGTCAACGGTGCCAAGGTACTCGCCGACTACGTGGCCGCCGCCAAGGTGCTCAAGCCCTTCGTGATCAACACCGCCACCTACCTGCACAAGGCGATGGCGGCGAAGAAGGAGATCCTCTTCGAGGGTGCCCAGGGAACCTTCCTGGACATCGACCACGGGACCTATCCCTTCGTCACCAGTTCCAACACCACCTCCGGCGGAGCCTGCACCGGTTCCGGCATCGCCCCGAACCGCATCGACCGCGTGATCGGCGTCGTGAAGGCCTACACCACCCGCGTCGGCGAGGGTCCGCTTCCGACCGAGGAGGATGTCATCGGCGACATGCTTCACGGGATGGGCCGCGAGTTCGGCGCCACGACGGGACGCGCCCGCCGCTGCGGATGGTTCGACGCGGTGGCCACCCGCTACGCCACCATGGTCAACGGAGTCGACGACCTTGCGATCACGAACCTCGACGGTCTCGACGGTCTCGACGAGATCCGCATCTGCACCGGCTACCGCATCGACGGCAAGGGCCCTCTCCTCGACACCCCGCCCACCGACGCCGGTGAACTGGCCCGCTGCCGCCCTGTCTACACCTCGATGCCGGGCTGGAAGACCCCGACCGACACGATCCGCAAGTACAAGGATCTGCCGCTCAAGGCGCGCCGCTACGCCGAGACGCTTGCGAAGCTCAGTGGCGCCAGGCTTTCCATCGTCAGCACCGGTCCCGGCCGCGAGCAGACGATTCATTTGTGACGGGCGGCCGGTCCTGAAGAGCCGTGAACGCCCAGACGCCAGCCAAGGTGCCACGGCACATCGCCATCATCATGGATGGCAACGGTCGCTGGGCCAGGGAGCGCGGATGGCCGCGCCTGAAGGGTCACGAGCAGGGCGCCCACTCCGTCGAGCGCACCTGCGAAGCGTGTATCGCCGAGGGGGTGGAGTTCCTCACCCTCTACGCATTCTCCACCGAAAACTGGAAGCGTCCCGCCCACGAGGTCTCCGGCCTGATGCTGCTTCTGGAGCGCTTCCTTGCCGAGAAGGTGGCCATGATGAACGAGCATGGTGTCCGGCTCGCAACGATCGGCCGGACGGCCGATCTCCCCGCTCCCGTGCGCAAGCGTCTTGAGCGGGCCATCGCCGACACGGCACACAACACCAAGCTCACCCTCACGCTGGCCCTGAACTACGGTGGCCGCGACGAGATCGTGGATGCCTTCCGATCCATCGCCCACGAGGTGCAGGAAGGAAGGATCTCTCCCGACTCGATCTCAGCGGATATGCTCTCCGGAAACCTCTACACCGCCGGCAGGCCAGATCCTGATCTCCTGATCCGCACCTCCGGCGAGATGAGGCTCTCGAACTTCCTGCTCTGGCAGCTGAGCTACACCGAGATCCATGTGACGCAGAGGCTCTGGCCCGACTTCGGAGCCGATGATCTCCGCGCCGCCATCGCCGATTTCCAGTCGCGTGACCGCCGCTACGGAGGGGCAGCCGAGAATCCCGTTTCGAGCCAGGTTTCAGCCGCATGAGCCCGATGAAATTCCAAGCCCAGAGCGAGCAGACCGTTCTCGTTGTCGACACCGAGACCGACTTCCTCGACTGGACGAAGCAACAACTCAATTCCTCGGGCGTTCGCGTTCTCACCGAGAACAATTCGAGCAACGCCTTCAAGGTTTTCTGCCTCGAGAAACCGGATCTTGTGATCGCGGAACTCCACCTCCGTCCAACGGGCGGGCTCGAGTTGCTCGCGAAGATTCGCGCCGAGTCGCCGAACGCCATGGTGATCATCATGAGCGCCTTCGGCACCACCCAGGCGGTGATCGAGTCGATGAAGCTCGGCGCCTTTGATTTCCTGCGCAAGGAGGCGGCCCCCTTCAGCATGAAGGTGATCGTCGACAGCGCCCTCGAGGCGGCCGCTGAACTCCGCTCCGCGGCTCCCGCGAAGCCGGCCCTCACCGTCGAGCAGTACCGCGACGACATCGTCGGCCAGTCCGAGGCGATGCAGTCCGTCTTCAAGATGGTCGGCCGCGTCGCAATGAGCGACGCCCCCGTGCTGGTCACCGGGGAGAGCGGTTGCGGCAAGGAACTCGTCGCCCGCGCCATCCACACCTACAGCGAGCGGAGCAAGAAGAGCCTGCTTGCGATCAACTGCGCCGCCATCCCGGAAAACCTCCTCGAGAGCGAACTCTTCGGGCACGAGAAGGGGGCCTTCACCGGCGCCGCGACGCAGCGCATCGGCCGTTTCGAGCAGTGCAACGGCGGAACCCTCTTCCTCGACGAGATCGGCGAGATGCCGCTCGCCGTGCAGAGCAAGCTCCTGCGCGTTCTGCAGGAGGGCGAGTTTTCCCGCGTCGGCGGCAACGCCACGATCAGGTCGAACGTCCGCATCGTCGCCGCGACGAACAGGAACCTCGAGCAGTCAATTGCGAAGAAGGAGTTCCGCGAGGATCTCTATTACCGCCTCAATGTCGTCGGCATCCACCTGCCGCCGCTCCGCGCCCGCACCGAGGATATTCCCCTGCTGGCCGAGTACTTCCTCTCCCGCATCGCGACACAACAACACAGGCCGCTCCTTCAGCTCTCCTCTGAAGCGATCAAGGTCATGGAGTCGTACCCGTGGCCCGGCAACGTGCGCGAGCTTCAGAATACGCTCCAGCGGGCCGTCGTGCTGGCGACCAGCGATGTGATTCTCCCGAAGGATCTGCCGCTCGGTCAAGTCGGGGGCGTCGAGGCGGGAGGTTCCCCGGTTGCATCCGTCTCTGCCCTGACCGTCGAGGAAGCCGCCGGGGCTCTCTTTGATGCATTCGCGCGCGAGGGAGGTGATCGCGAACTGCTTCCGTGGGTCGAGGAGGAATTCACCCGACGCGCCATGGAGTTGACCGGGAGTAATCAGGTGAAGGCCTCCAAGTTGCTGGGTATCACCCGCGCCACCCTGCGCAAGCGTCTGGAGAGATTGAACGGCTCCTCCGGGGAGTGATCATCTCGTGAAGGGGCGAGCGACATCCAGAGTGTGGCGCTGGGACGGCGGGAGCTTCACACCTCATCGCGGGGGCATCCCCCTCGATGACCGGGGATTCCGCTACGGTCAGCATCTTTTTGAAAGCATCGCAGTGAGGAACGGGATCCCGCTCCTTGCTCGGGAGCATCTGACGTTGCTGGGAGAGTCGGCCTTGCGGAAAAGAATGCCGTTCCCGCGCCGGTTGGCGACCGTACTCCGATCCTTCCTGGGACAGGTTAGGCTGACCGACGGCATGATCCGGATCTACCTTACCGCGGGCGCGGGCGCACCCGGCACCCCCATCACCGCGCCCGGTTGTTATCTCACCTGGGAGGCGACAGCCTTCCCGACCACATCCGCGATCACCAAGGGATACAGTCTGGTCACCTTGAAAAAACCTTTCCCCGTTGCGGGATGGGGAGAGAAGAGCGGGAACTACGAGCCTCATCTTGCCGCACTGACTGATGCCCGCGCGGTCGGCGCCGACGAGGGGATCGTTCTCGATGGCAAGGGCCGCGTGCTCTCGTGTGCCATGGCTAACCTGCTCGTGTGGATCCCCTCGCGATCCGGCCCCGTGCCCTGCACCCCCCACCCTCAATCCGGGCCCAGGCCAGGCACCGTCCTGTCGTGGGTTCGCGGACACATCAGGGTCGTGGAACGCGATCTTCGCGCCTCCGACCTGCGGCGTGCCACGGCCATGGCCGTCACCAATTCACGCCTCGGAGTGATGCCCGCCGTCTTCTTGGACGGAGCGCCGCTCTCCGATCCTTACCCCGCACGCCGGCTCGCGCTGGATTATCTCCGCCACCATGGGCTTCTCGGGGACGCATGACGATCTGCTGGATGCCGCCGCGAAGCATCCGCGGCTGCATGCCCTGCTGACGAAGGTCCGCGAGGGCGGGAATGCCGTCGTGCTGGGGGATGTCTCCGAGCAGGCATGGCCCTTCCTGGGGGCGCTGGCCGCCCGTCTCCTTGGCGGGGATCGTCCGGTCTGGTTTGTCTGCCGTGATGTGCGCTCCCAAGAGGAGTTCGCCTCAGAACTCGGTTGCTGGATCCATCAGTCCACCCTCTTCCCCGACCTGGAGATTCCGGCGGCGGGACTCGGTCTTCCCGATCCGGAGACAGCCTCGGAGAGGCTTGCGGTGCTCGGACGCCTGGCACGCGGCGAGCTACTCGCTCCCGTCCTCACCGCAGCCCAATGGGAGGAGCGGGTCCCCTCGCCCGCCGACCTCACCGGAAACGCTCTTGTTCTGGCAAAGGGATGGAAGGGTTCGCCCGGCGCCGTCGTCTCGCGAGTGACCGGCGCCGGATACGAACGAGCCGCGCAGGTGACACGGCGTGGAGAGCTTGCGTTGCGCGGCGGCATCCTCGATCTCTTCTCCTGGCAGCAGGCGATGCCGTGCCGGCTCGAGTTCGACGAGGAGGGGATCGTTTCAATCCGGGAATTCGACATCGATACCCAGACTTCGGTCGGTGAGCTCGGGTCCTGCGAGATCCAGCTTGGGGACTCCGACCGGGCGGGCATCCCCCTCTCCGACTACCTGAAAGAGGGCGACCTCGTGGTGGAGGTCGGGGAGGCGGATGATCATTCCCGTGGCGCGGATCCGGGTCGGAAAAACGGCACCCCCTTCCGCGTGCGTCTCAGGAGCCTCTCGATCTCCTCGGCACTCTCGCCGGATGAGGAGGGTGGAGGTCATCCCGGCGGATCCCAAGCGACACCCTGCTCCTTTGATCCGATACCCTTCGCCTCGTTCGGAGCGGGGGACTTCATCGTCGACGAGGCGCGCAGGAAGGAGTTCTTCCTGCAGCTTGCGTCATGGAAAAAGGAGGGGTGGAGGATCGTGCTGCTGAGCACCACGGAGGGCGAGGGGGAGCGATTCCGGGAACTTGCGACAAACGCCGGAGGTGAGGAGCTTCTTCCAGAAACCCGCATCGGGGGGATCTCGCGCGGGTTCTGTTTTCCCGCCGCAAAACTAGCGGTCCTGGCCGACGCAGAGCTCTTCGGCCGCTCTGCCAGCCAGCGCCTCCGGCGTCTCCATCTGCGCCGGGAGCGTCAGCGGGCCTCGCGCTCGGCGATCGATTTCACCGAATTCGGAGAGGGGGATCTCGTGGTCCATGCCGAGCACGGAATCGGGCGGTATCTCGGCCTGCAGAACCTCCCAGCGGCCGACGGGAGCGAGGGGGAGGTTCTGGCTCTGGAATTTGCAGGCGACTCGCGACTCTTCGTCCCGATTGAGCAGGCGTGGCAGGTTTCACGCTATGTCGGGGTGGGGCGCCACGCTCCCGACCTCTCCTCGCTGGGGGATGACAAGTGGCAGAAATCCCGCCGTGCGGCGGAGAAGTCGGTCTTCCTGTACGCCGGACGCCTGCTGAAGCTCCAAGCCGAGAGGGAGACCGGACAAGGACACGCATTCGGACCCGACACGCCTTGGCAGCGGGAACTGGAACTGAGCTTCCCTTACCGCGAGACCCCGGACCAACTGCGGGCCATCGCCGAAATCAAGCTGGACATGGAGTCACGCCGGCCGATGGACCGCCTCCTCTGCGGAGATGTCGGCTTCGGCAAGACGGAGGTGGCGCTGCGCGCCGCATTCAAGGCTCTCATGGGGGGGAAGCAGGTGGTCTTCCTCGCCCCCACCACCGTGCTCGCCCAGCAACACGCCCGCACCCTCCGGGAACGGATGAGCGAATATCCGGTGACGATCGAGTTGCTCTGCCGCTACCGGACCGCCGCCGAGCAGAGGGAGATCGTGAGAGGGCTGGCCGACGGATCGGTCGATCTGGTGGTCGGCACCCACCGTCTTCTCTCCAAAGACGTGGTTTTCAAGGATCCGGGGCTGGTGATCGTCGACGAGGAGCAGCGCTTCGGGGTGAAGCACAAGGAAGCGCTCAAGGAGCGCTTCCCTCTCATCGATGTCCTCACCCTTTCAGCGACACCGATCCCCCGCACGCTCTATCTCTCGCTCATGGGGGCACGCGACATGTCGGTGATCGAGACGCCGCCCCCCGACCGTCAGCCCGTCGAGACGGTAATCTGCGGCTATGATGAGCGGATCATCCGCGACGCCATCCAGCGCGAGCGGGCCAGGGGGGGGCAGGTCTTCCTGCTCCACAACCGGATCGGGACAATTGAGAGGGTGGGCGGGCGGATCACGGAACTCTGCCCCGGTGCGCGCGTCCTGATCGGTCACGGCCAGATGGGGGAGGGGGAGCTGGAGGTGGTGATGAAGAGTTTCGTCGAGGGGGAGGCGGACGTGCTCGTCTCCACGACGATCATCGAGAGCGGTCTCGATATTCCCAACGCCAACACGATCATCATCGATAGGGCAGACCGCTTCGGGTTGGCGGATCTCTACCAGCTGAGGGGGCGAGTCGGACGCGGACGGCTGAAAGCCTATGCCTACCTGATGCTGCCGCGTGACCTGATGATGGTCGGCGAGGCGCGGAGGCGCGTTCAGGCCATCCGCCAGTATTCGCAACTCGGGGCGGGATTCCGGATCGCCATGCGCGATCTCGAGATCCGCGGTGCCGGGAATCTGCTCGGCACAGCCCAGAGCGGGCAGATCGCCGCCGTGGGATTCGACCTCTACTGCCGGATGCTGCGCCAGGCCGTGGAGCGGATGAAGGGTGATCCCGGGGACGCCACCGGATCGCCGGACCAGCCGCAGGCGGTTCTACGGCTTGATTTCGTGGCACTCTCCCCAGAGGAGCTCTCCGCCCCCCGGAAGGGGGACGAGGGGACGAGCACCGACCGTTGCGGGGCCTTCATTCCCCCGGGGTACCTCCCCGAGCCGAAGCTCAGGATCGAGGCGCACCGCGCTCTCGCCTCGGCCCCGGACTCTGCGGCGATCGACTCACTCTCGTCAACGTGGCGCGACCGTTTCGGCCCCCTTCCCCCGGAGGTGCGCCACCTCCTTTCCCTCGAACGCCTCCGCCGCGTCTCCGCGGCCAAGGGGATCACCAAGGTCGAGACCCGCGGCGAACGTCTCATGCTCACACGCCGCGGCGATTTCCTGCTACTGGGACACCGGTTTCCACGCTTGACGGCATCCAAGCCCGCTTCCAAGCTTTCTGAGATTCTGCGCTTTCTGGAGGCGCTGAACAGGTGAGGTTTTCCCCCGACGCGCCGCAGTTCAAGACCTCCCCCGACCATGATCTCCAACCGAATTTTCCGATTTCTTCTGCCCGTTGCGTCGCTTCTGGCGGTTTCAGCACCGATGAACGCCGCCGAAGAGGTGATCAACGGCATCGCCGCCGTGGTCAACGGTGACGTCATCACGTATTCGCAGGTCAGGGAAATGGTGTCCGCCCGCGAGCGATCCGTCTCGGAGATCTACCAGGGGCCCGAACTCCAGAAGCATGTGCAGGAGATCCGCCGCGCGGCGCTGAAGGATCTGATCGACCGCGCCCTCATCCTGCAGGAGTTCAAGAAAAAGGAATTCAACATCCCCTCATACGTCGTGGATGACAGCGTCCAGCGGGTCATCCGCCAGGAGTTCGGCGGCGATCGTTCGGCCTTCGTCCGCACCCTGCAGTCGCAGGGATACACGATGGCCCGATTCCGCGACGTCCAGAAAGACAAGATGGTGGAGCAGGCGATGAGGATGTCCAAGGTCAGCGAGAACATCATCGTCTCCCCGGTCAAGATCCGCGAGTACTACAACAAAAACAGCGCCTCCTACACGACCCCCGAGCAGGTGAAGCTCCGGATGATCGTCATCCACGAGGGCCCCTCCGGTGGGGATGCCTCCACAGACCCCGCGGCGGGCAAGAAGCAGATGGCGGCGGAGATCCGCGAAAAACTGGCCGGGGGAGCAGAGTTCGACCGGATCGCCCAGATGTACTCGGAAGACTCCACCAACGAGGCGGGTGGCGACTGGGGGTGGATTGAGCGCAAGACCCTGAACGAGGAACTGGCCAGGGTTGCCTTTTCGCTCAAGCCAGGGGAGATCAGCCCCGTCATCCCACTCGACAACACCTACTATATCCTGATGGTGGAGGAAAAAAAACCGGCCATCACCAAGCCGCTCGCCGAAGTGCAGCAGGAGATCGTCCAAAACCTGATCCAGCAGGAGAAGATCAAGGGCCAGGAGCGCTGGCTCCAGACCCTGCGGGACAAGGCCTACATCAAGATCCTCTGATTAAGCGAATGAATGCCCCGGCACTCCCCGTGATCGGACTTGTCGCGGGTGACCCGGCGGGAATCGGGCCGGAACTGCTTGCCGATGCCCTGCTTCACCCCCCCGCCGGTTTCCGTCTCGAGGTGATCGGCGACGCCTCCCCTCGCACGCCGGGCCATCCCGACCGCGAGGGATCACGCCGGGCCATCGCCGCGCTGGAGGAGGCGGCCCGCCGCGCCCTCTCGGGGGAACTTGCGGCCGTCGTGACGGGGCCTGTGAACAAGAAGCAACTTCACGGCGCCGGCTTCGAGTTCCCGGGGCAGACGGAGTTTTTCGCGGCGCGCGCCGGCGTGGGGAATTTCGCGATGCTTCTCACCGGCGGACCGCTCACCGTTGCGCTCGTCACCGCCCATGTGCCGCTCGCTTCGGTGGCCGGCATGCTTTCCACCGGAGAGATCGTGAGGGTGGGGACCCTCCTTGCCGACTTTCTCCGACGGCGGGGCATCGCCGCACCGCGCGTCGCCTTGGCCGGACTCAATCCCCATGCCGGAGAGCAGGGTGATCTTGGGGACGAGGAGGAGCGCCTGATCGCCCCCGCGCTTCCGTTGCTCGCAGCGACCCGCCCCGGTGCCTCCTTCTCGGGCCCCTTCAGTCCCGACACGGTTTTCTGGCGGGCCATCCAAGGCGAATTCGACGCGGTGCTCTGCATGTACCATGATCAGGGTCTCATTCCGCTTAAGTTGCTGGGATTCCACGATGGGGTGAACGTGACGTTGGGGCTTCCCTTCGTGAGGACCAGTCCCGACCACGGGACCGCCTATGAAATCGCCGGAACCGGGAAGGCCCGTCCGGACAGTTTTCTCTCCGCAGTGCGGTTGGCTGCGTCGCTCGTGAGTTGAACGGGCGGGGTGTTCCTATTCCATCAGCGGTTCCCTAAGGGAAGCGCTTATCCTCCACTTTTCCCCAGCACACACAAAAAAACCCGCCATAATGCTGTTGACAGCTTTCCCAGCATGTCATACTACCCGAACCTGTCAGTCTAACCATAAACCAACACATATGAATAAAACCCTCACACTAATCGCAGTCGTTCTGGCCACTGCAGCGACCTCGTTCGCTGGCCAGTCCTCCAAGAAAGTCGTCGTGGCTCCCCAGCAGGATCTCTTCCGCGCCGGTGAAGTCCAGCTTGACGCCTTCGCGGCCGGTGCAGCCGGTAACTACAATGGCGGATCCGTCAACGGCTTCGGCGGCGGTCTCGGTCTGAGCTACTTCTTCTCGAAGTACTTCGGTATCGGCGTTGACAATACCCTCACCAGCCTCAACGGCAACGGCCACACCTACAACAGCACTCAGGGCACCCTCATCGGTCGTCTCCCAATCGAGAGCCTCCACCTTGCTCCTTACGCCCTCGTTGGCGGTGGTGCAACCTGGGGCACTCAGTCTCAGGGCAACGGCAGTGTTGGTGGCGGCCTCGAGTACCGCATCAACCGCGGCATCGGTCTCTTCGCTGATTCCCGTTACATCTACGGCAACAACGGTCTCAACGAGACTCTTACCCGCGCTGGTCTCCGCTTCATCTTCTAAGAATCTTAGAAGCTAGCATTTAGAAAGACCCCGGAGGTAACTCCGGGGTCTTTTTTTGTCCGGCGGTTCTCCCGAACCGGATCCGCCATCATCCTTCTGACTTCATCCTTGAAATTTCCTCCTCCCCCCTTCGTTGACGCCCCTTTGGATAAGCAGTAGTTTCTCCATCCCACCCATCCCTGAAAAACCCATGAGCTCCCCATCCCCATCGTCCGATTCCCGACGCGTTGTCGTGGGGATGAGCGGCGGCGTCGACTCAAGCGTGGCGGCCTGGCTTCTGAAGGAGCAGGGATGGGAGGTGATCGGCGTCACCATGAAGCTCTGGCCCCAGGACTGCATGAGCCGCGCAGAGGACAAATGCTGCGGCCCACAGGCCATCGCCGATGCCCGCAGCGTGGCCCACGCGCTGGGAGTACCCCACTATGTGATCGACGAGGCCGTGCCCTTCGAGCGCCTCGTGATCGATTACTTCGCCGAGGAGTACAAGGCAGGCAGGACCCCGAATCCCTGCGTCATGTGCAATGAGAAGCTGAAATTCGGCAATCTCTGGGACAAGGCCACCGCTCTCGGGGCCGCTTTTATCGCGACGGGTCATTACGCGATCGTGGAGCACCCGACGGAGGGCTCCCCCATCCTGCGCAAGGGCCTTGATCCCAAGAAGGACCAGTCCTATTTCCTCTTCAGCCTGCGCGAAGGACAACTTGCCCGCGCCCTCTTCCCGCTCGGATCCCTCACCAAGGAGGAGATCCGCGGCATCGCCCGCAAGCTAGGCCTCAAGGTTGCCGACAAGGAGGACAGCCAGGAGATCTGCTTCGTTCCAGGCAAGGACTACAAGGCCTTCCTCCGCGATCGCGGAGAGACTTTCCAAGCGGGCGGCTTCTACGACCTGCAGGGGAACCACATCGGCGACCACGACGGCATCGAGCTCTTCACGATCGGCCAGCGCAAGGGGCTTCCCGGAGGCGCCGGCACCCCGCGCTATGTGGTCGATATCGACGCCGGGAGTGGTCGCGTCATCCTCGGAGGCGAGGAGGATCTGCTCTGCGATGAATTCACCGTTGGCCGGGTCAACTGGCACGACCTGGCGCCTGCAACCCCACGCCAGATCACCGTCAAGGTCCGCCACGGCCATGCCGGGGACCCTGCCGAGGTCACCGCCGGCCCCGACGATACGGCGATCGTCCGTCCCTTGGAGCCGCTGCGTGCGGTCACACCGGGCCAGGCTGCGGTCTTCTACGACGGTGACCGGATCATCGGCGGCGGATGGATCGCACGCCGCACGCTTGCGGCCACCCTTCCCCTTGCCGAAGCCGCGCTCGCATGAAGAAAAAGACCTCCCGGGTTTCATCCATCGCGGCCAAATCCGGCAACTCCAAGCCGTCGAGAAAATCCCCGGGAAGGATCCCCACATTCGACACGATCCCGGAGGTGATCGATGAGATCCGTCGCGGAGGGATGGTGATCGTCACCGATGACGAGGATCGCGAAAACGAGGGGGATCTCGTGATGGCGGCCTCCAAGGTCACGCCGCAGGCCGTCAATTTCATGGCCACCCACGGGCGGGGCCTCATCTGCGTTCCGGTGACTGAGGAGCGCGCCTCCCATCTGGGACTGCAGCGGATGGTCGCCCACAACCGCGAGCTCCACGCCACCGACTTCACTGTCTCGGTTGACGCCACCCACGGAACGACAACCGGAATCAGCGCCAGGGACCGCGCAGCCACCATCAAGGTCCTGAGCAACCCGAAATCAAACCCCAGGGATCTACGGCAACCGGGACATATCTTCCCGTTGCAGGCATCCCAGGGAGGAGTGCTGCGCAGGGCGGGGCACACGGAGGCGGGGGTCGATCTCGCCCGCATGGCAGGACTTGATCCCTCGGGCGTCATCTGCGAGATCCTCAACGAGGATGGCTCCATGGCCCGCCTTCCGGATCTACTGAAGTTCCGCAAAAAGCACGGACTCAAGATCTGCTCGATCAGGGATCTCATCGCCTACCGCCGCAAGAGCGAGAAGCTCGTCCACCGGGAGCAGGAGATCGACATGCCGACCGACTACGGTGATTTCAGGATGCTCCTCTACAAGGCGGCCGTGGACAACCACCACCACCTTGCGCTCGTGAAGGGTCCGATCGACCCATCGAAACCCGCCCTCGTGCGCGTCCACAGCGAATGCCTCACCGGGGATGTCTTCGGATCACGCCGCTGCGACTGCGGCAGCCAGCTTCACCGTGCCCTTGCGCAGATCGCCGAGAACGGCCACGGCGTCCTGGTCTACATGCGCCAGGAGGGTCGCGGCATCGGCCTCCCCGCAAAAATCCACGCCTACAAGCTTCAGGAGGAGGGTCTCGATACCGTCGAGGCCAATGAACGGCTCGGCTTCCCCCCCGATCTCCGCGACTACGGCACGGGGGCCCAGATTCTGGCCGATCTCGGCATCAAAAAGATCCGCCTTTTGACCAACAATCCCCGCAAGGTCGTCGGACTCGAGGGATACGGCATGGAAATCGTGGAACGCGTCCCGATCCGACCGGAAGCCAACAACCACAACGCTGGATACCTCAAGACCAAGAAGAGGAAGCTCGGCCACCTCTTTTAGGGGATAGAAACCGAGTCCATGGCCCATCGGGAAAACGGCGCAACCGGAGTCCCTAGTCCCCCTCACCCATTACCAATGCCCTTTAGTCTTTAGCCTATCGCTTTCATCCCTCATCCTGTTCCCCATGCTCAAACCCGTCCCAACCCGACCTCGCCTGGCTCAAAATGCAGCCCATCGGTTTGCATTTGTCGCCAGTCGTTACAACCCCGAGTTCGTGGATTCGATGCTCGCCAAAGCCCAGCAGGAGATCGCCGCCCTTGAACCTCTCTCCAAGTCGGAGGTCATCCACGCCCCGGGGTCCTTTGAGATTCCCTTCCTTGCCCGCCGGGTGATCCAACAGCGCAGGCCAGACGCCGTGATCTGCCTCGGGGTGATCCTCCAGGGGGAGACCCCCCACGCCGATCTCATTGCCGCCTCCGTCTCCGACGCCCTGTGCCGTCTTTCCGTTGAAACGCTTACCCCGGTCATCCATGCGGTGCTCCTTCTCAAGAACGAGGAACAGGCACACGCGCGATGCCTCGGGGAGGAGATCAACCGCGGCACCGAGGCGGCCCGCGCCGCAATCGAGGTGCTGCGCGCCTCCCAGTCACTCTCCGCCCGATAAGACCACCATGGGAGTACGCCGCGAAGGCCGCGAGGCCGCCATCCAGTTCCTCTACCAGCGCGATCTCGGCGGAGGCGCCGGTGTTGCCGACCTGCAGGAGTTCTATGCCTTCAGGGGCCTGAGTCCCGCAGCGCGCCGATTCTGCGAGGGCCTGGTGAGGGGGATTCTGGAACATACAGGCGATGTCGACGAGGCGCTGCGGAGTCATTCCCAGAACTACGAGCTTGAGCGCCTTTCCGCCGTCGACAGGAACATCCTGCGTCTCGCCATTCACGAGATGCTCTTTTGCTCCGACATCCCTCCCGTGGTCTCGATCAACGAGGCCATCGACATAGCCAAGAAATACGGCACCGAGGAATCGGGGCGCTTCGTCAACGGCGTCCTCGACAGGATCAAGGCGACCCTCAAGCGTCCCGACAGGACTCCCGCCGAGTCGTCTGAACACGCCACACCCGCAACTCCCCAAGACTGATGGCGGGTTGGCTCCAAGGTGTCCTGGGTCGCATTACCGGCGCCCATCAAGCGGTCGACTGGGATGACGTCGAGGCTGCAATCTGGCAGTCCGATCTCGGCGCTCCTACAGCCACCGCGATCCTGGAATCGCTGCGGGCCAAGGGCCTCGCCCTGCATGCCGGGAACGTCCTCACCGCCGCACGCGAGGAGGCCTCCAAGTATCTTCCCGAACAAGGAGCGGATCTCACCCCCTCTCCCGAAGGGCCGGTCGTGATCCTCATGGTCGGGGTGAACGGCACCGGCAAGACCACCAGCAGCGCGAAGCTGGCCGCCCACATGAAAGCCCGGGGCCATTCGGTCCTGCTCTGCGCCGCCGACACCTTCCGCGCGGCAGCTGTCGAGCAACTCAAGTCATGGGGCGACAAACTGGGCGTCGAAGTGGTGAGCAGCGAATACGGCGCGGACCCCGCCGCCCTCTGCCATGACGCGCTTGCGAAGGCCAGGCGACTGAAGGTGGATTTTCTCATCTGCGACACAGCCGGGCGCCTCCACACCAAGTCGAATCTCATGCAGGAGCTGGCCAAGGTGCAACGCTCCCTCGGAAAGCTCGATCCATCGGCACCCCACGAGGTCTTCCTTGTGGCCGACACCACGACCGGGAGCAATGCCGTCGTCCAGGCGAAGGAATTCCATGCGGCCACACCGCTCACCGGCCTCATCCTAACGAAATTGGACGGCTCGGGCAAAGGCGGCGTCGCCGTGGCCATCGCCCGGGAGACAGGCATCACTCCCCGCTTCGTGGGAACGGGTGAAGGGGCAGGCGATCTCGCCCTCTTTGACCGCTCCGCGTTCCTGGAACGGATGCTCTGATTGAGACGTTGACCCCTTCCATCCACGGCCTATTCTGTGGGGAGATGCGGGGGAGCCAGCCGGCTGAGAGGTTCGTGACATCACGGACGACCCTTTGAACCTGACGCGGGTAATGCCGTCGAAGGGAGAAGACTCAGGCCACGCCGTGCACCCCACGCGTGGCCACTTTTATTTACCTATCTCCTAGCTCCCAACTTCCAGCTCCTATTTCCCAATGATCGCCCCAAAAGACCCCATCGAACCCAGCTACGCAGATCTATCGAGCACCAACGCCCTTCCCGCCAGCACCCGGGTCTATGTCAAAGGATCCATCCACCCTGAGATCCGCGTCCCGATGCGCGAGATCGAGCTCTCCCCGACGAAGAACTTCTCCGGCGAACTGGAGCCGAATGCCCCCGTCCGCGTCTACGATTGCAGTGGTCCCTGGGGTGATCCCGACTTCGACGGTGATTCCTCGGAGGGACTTCCCGCGCTTCGCTCCGCATGGATCGAGAAACGCGGTGACACCGCACCCTACGAGGGCCGCGAGGTTCAACCCATGGACAACGGCTACCTCTCGGGCAAGCATGCCGAATTCGCCAGCACCGCCGAGCGGAACCGCCTGATCGAGTTCCCCGGACTGAAGAGCGCCCAGCGCAAGCCTCGCCGCGCCTCGGCCGGCCACCCGGTCACCCAGCTCTGGTATGCCCGTCAGGGAATCATCACCCCGGAGATGGAGTTCATCGCGATCCGCGAGAACATGGGAAGGCAAAGCCTGGCAGCTGGGAGTTCGGAGTTAGGAGTTAGGGGTGCAAGGATCGGGGATTTGTCAGGAGACATTGTGCGGAATGAATTGGAGAAGCAGCACGCAGGCTCGGGCCAACTTCCAGCCAGCCCCTACACCCCCTCGATCTTCGGCCGATTCCCGCAGCGTATTCCGGCGGAAATCACGCCCGAGTTCGTCCGCTCCGAGGTCGCCGCGGGCCGCGCCATTATCCCGGCAAACATCAACCACCCTGAGCTTGAGCCGATGATCATCGGCCGCAACTTTCTGGTGAAGATCAACGCCAACATCGGCAACAGCGCCGTCGCCTCATCCATTGAGGAAGAAGTCGAGAAGATGCGTTGGGCCACCAAGTGGGGGGCCGACACCGTCATGGACCTCTCCACCGGCAAGAACATCCATGCCACCCGCGAGTGGATCCTCCGCAACTCCCCCGTCCCCATCGGCACCGTCCCGATCTATCAGGCGCTGGAGAAAGTGAACGGCAAGGCCGAGGATCTGACCTGGGAGATCTTCCGGGATACCCTGATCGAGCAGGCCGAGCAGGGGGTCGACTACTTCACGATCCACGCCGGAGTCCTCCTCCGCTTCGTCCCGCTGACCGCCAAGCGCATGACCGGCATCGTCAGCCGCGGCGGATCGATCATGGCCAAGTGGTGTCTCGCCCATCACAAGGAGAACTTCCTCTACACCCATTGGGACGAGATCTGCGACATCATGGCCGCCTATGACGTCAGCTTCTCGATCGGAGACGGACTCCGTCCCGGCTCCGTGGCAGACGCCAACGACGAGGCACAGTTCGGCGAGCTCAAGGTGCAAGGCGAACTCACCGAGCGCGCCTGGGCCAAGGGAGTCCAGGTCATGAACGAGGGTCCCGGCCACGTCCCGATGCACATGATCGAGGAGAACATGGCGAAGCAACTCGAGTGGTGCCACGAGGCCCCCTTCTACACGCTCGGCCCCCTCACCACCGACATCGCTCCCGGCTACGACCACATCACCAGCGGCATCGGCGCCGCCATGATCGGTTGGTATGGCTGCGCCATGCTCTGCTACGTCACGCCGAAGGAGCACCTCGGCCTGCCGAACAAGAAGGATGTGAAGGATGGCGTAATCACCTACAAGATCGCCGCCCACGCCGCCGACCTCGCGAAGGGTCACCCCGGCGCCCAGTACCGCGACAACGCCCTCTCGAAGGCCCGCTTCGAGTTCCGCTGGGAGGATCAGTTCAACCTCGGCCTCGATCCCGTCACCGCGCGCGAATTCCACGACGAGACCCTCCCTCAGGAGGGCGCCAAGTCAGCCCACTTCTGCTCCATGTGCGGCCCCCACTTCTGTTCAATGAAGATTTCGGAAGACGTCCGCAAGTATGCGGCCGAGAAAGGAATCGCCGAAGAAGAGGCCTTGAAAGCAGGTATGGCTGAAAAGTCGAAAGAGTTTTCAGCCACGGGCGGCGAACTCTACACCAAGGCATAATGAGGGTTAACTCGTTTGCTAGAACCAATCGGGCATCCACCCCCTCCTCTTGACGGAAGGTTCAAAAGGGCTATCTTGAAAAGTATGGCCATAACCACCGTCAAGGCGACTTACAGTCTAAATACGGATACCGCTCGGAATCTTCAGTGGCTAGCCAAGTGCTGGGGAGTAGCTAAATCCGCAGCGCTTCGCCGTGTCATCGACGACAGGCTCCATCAGGAACGAGCAGGAGGCTCTCCCGCCAAAAATGCTAAACTCGAGACGCTTGACTGGCTTCAGCGCAACGGCCTTTCCAAAACCAAGGCTGCCGCATGGAAAGCTGAAATTCGCGCTACTCGGGAGTCTTCGGACAGTCATGGTTCGGCAAAATGGAAACGTACCACCTCGACACGAATTTCCTGATTGCCCTCTCCTGCGGCGAGGAGTCATCCATCCGCAGAATTCAGAAATGGCTCTCCACCGGCAAAGGATTGGCTGTCAGTGCCGTGGTCTGGACGGAGTTCCTCACCGGCCCACTGGACGAGGAACAGATTGCCCGGATGAAGACCCTGATCGATGAAGTCATCCCCTTTGACCAAGAGCAGGCCGCCTTGGCCGCTGATCTCTTCAATCATGCTGGGCGCATCAAGGCCCTGAGGATGGATGCCATGATCGCAGCAGCGGCCATCGCAACCAAATCACCTCTCGCCACGGAAAACTCCGCCGATATGAAACGCTTTGTTTCCGCAGGGCTGAAACTTCTGAAATGATCCCTCTCATGTTCCACAAGTACGCCGCCGCACAAAACCTCTCCGAAGAAGAAGCCCTCAAAAAGGGCATGGAGGAAAAGTCGAAAGAGTTTTCAGCCACGGGCGGCGAACTCTACACCAAAGCCTGATGCGCATTGATTCGATGAGCCGAGGCCGTTGTGAACGGCCGAGTCAGAGTCACCTAAGGTGGGCCTGAAGGGCACCGCAAATGGGCATCGGCGGCGTCAATATCACTCTAAATTCCCGCAAATACGCAGCATCCCAAAACCTATCTGAGGAAGAAGCCCTCAAGAAGGGGATGAGGTGTCCCCTTGTTAGGTAAAGCTGACCATCCTAATGAGAAGGAGAAATCCGCATTCAGGCGAGGGAGGTTCTGATGCTCATCTTTTGCATTGCGTCATATAGGAATCTATCCGATAACATACAGCGGTTAACCCGTTGCCACATTTTCCTTTCACACCCATAGTCCCATGATCGCCTCTCTACTTCGCCAAAAAAGAAAGGCGTTTTTGTTTCTAATGCTTTTTACCTTCCATTGCGATGTTAGGTTAAAGGCTGACACTTTGTTTAGCGGAACTTCTTCCTATGGAACCGGTTGGAATGTTCCTATTGGTTATCAATTTCATGTGGGTTCCCAGCCCATTACTGTATACCGACTTGGGCTTCCAAATTTTGCTGCCAACGCTGGATATTATGATTTTGTTGTAGAATTAAAATCGTTGAGCGGGAATGTCTTATTATCTAATAGCATCGCTATTCCTGGAGGAGCCCCAAACAACTCTTGGTTTTGGGTAACTAATGCGCCTGTTACTCTTGAAGCAAATAAGGACTATATTACAACATCACGAACCCGTTTTCAGAATGTATTTGGGGGAGGCACGCAAGGAGCTAGCACAGAGCTTTATAATCCTTCACTATCAAGCACAGCTATTACACTCACTGGCTCTGTCGGAAGCGCTGTCGGAGGGAACGTAATACTTCAGCAGGGTGGCGGATGGATTTATTTAGGACCAAACATGAGCTTCTGGGTGAGCCAGTCCATTAATTTTCCTGCTATCCCCGATCAGACTTACTCTTTTTATGCATCTCCACTTACTTTGACAGCCAGCGCTTCATCAGGCCTTCCTGTAACTTACTCGGTAGCATCCGGACCGGCTTCTATATCCAGCAATAAGTTAACGGTTTTTGGCGCTGGCTCCGTAACCGTTGCTGCCGATCAGAGGGGAAATACTAACTTCTTGGCAGCCCCAACCGCTATCAATAGCTTCTATGTAGCGCCATCAGATCAGTCTATTTCATTCAATACGCAGATTACTAACCAAACTTATGGAACCAATTCGATCGCTCTTAATGGCGTAGGTTCATCTGGCATTCCTGTCAGCTATAGTGTCTCTGGCCCTGCTACTTTATCGAATAACATCTTAACCATTACTGGGGCTGGCACAGTAACAGTTGTGGCAAACCAAGCAGGAAATGAGAATTACAATGCAGCATCCCCTGTCACAAATACATTTGCTGTCAAACTGACACAGGCCATCGGAGGTTTCTCAGCTACTACAAACATTACTTATGGCATCGCCCCATTTGTCATCAATCCTCCAGTCGCAAGTTCGGGGCTTCCGGTTTCTGTGAGCGTTGCTTCAGGACCTGCCAGCATTTTTTCCAATACGATTACGATTCAAGGAGCTGGCACCGTGAGTCTAACTGCCAATCAGGCGGGGAATGGTACCTACTACGCCGCCTATCCAATCAGCTCGAGTTTTATAGTTGCCCAAGCAAGTCAGAGCATCAATGGTTTTTCTAATATTACAGCGCACACCTTTGGAGATGCTCCCTACTCTGCGCCAATACCCTCCGCCTCCTCTGGGTTACCGGTAACTCTTTCGATTCAAAAGGGACCAGCCACTATCTCGGGGAATACTGTTACTTTAACCGGGGCTGGTACCGTCACTCTGGCCGCTGATCAACCTGGCAATGCCAACTATCTGCCCGCCCAAAAAATCACTACAAACTTTATTGTTTCTCGAGCTACTCAAAACATTACCCCCTTTGGAATAATCCCGGGGCATACTTATGGGGATGGATCTTTCAGCATCTCGTCTCTCAATGCATCTTCTGGCCTCCCCACTGCTCTTTCCATCAAGTCTGGCCCTGCTTCCATCTCCGGAAACACCGTCACATTGGCCGGAGTCGGAACCGTCACTGTTGCCGCAAACCAAGCAGGCAATGCCAATTATAATGCAGCACCAGAAGTGACTACCAGCTTTGTGGTCTCTCGCGCATCACAAACCATTAGTTCTTTTTCCCCTATCCCTAGCCAAGTTTTGGGCGCCCCCTCCTTTAGCATAGGATCCCTGACTGCATCTTCCGGCCTGCCAGTTACTCTCTCCATCAAGTCTGGTCCTGCTACCATCTCTGGAAACACCATCACATTGACCGGTACAGGGACCGTCACTGTTGCCGCAAACCAATCGGGCGATGAAAATTGGAATGCAGCGCCAGAAGTAACCACCAGCTTTGTGGTGAAAAGCTATGGTCAGACCATAGGGGCCTTCTCTGCGATATCGGATAAGTTTTATGGCGCGTCACCTTTCCTGATCACTCTACCGATAGCCAACTCCAAGCTTCCTGTTGCAGTGACTGTTAAATCGGGTCCTGCAAGAATTTCCAACAATAAGGTGACCATTACGGGGGCGGGAACCGTCGTGCTGGCTGCCATTCAAGCGGGAAATGCTAGTTTCGCCCCTGCTGCCGAAGTGACTACCAGCTTCACAGTATACCCTGCCAACCAGACCATCAGGATTCCACAAAAGCTTAAACCCCCTGTCCAAGCGGGTGTCTATCCCCTCCCGTCTTTCAATTCCACAGCCGGTCTTCCTGTCAGCTTTTCCGTGATGTCGGGGCCTGCTTACATCTCTGGCTCCAACTATGTGGTCACTGGTCCCGGACGGGTCTGGGTGGCTGTGGATCAAGTAGGCAATAGCAACTACAACGCCGCTCGGCAGGTTTCATTTTACTTCGATGTAGGCAAGTCAACCCAGAGTATTTCAGCAAATGGAATAAACATACCAAGTATCCCTGGCACGTATGCCCTTCCTTCCATCTATTCTTCAGCAGGCCTTCCAGTTGATTTAATGCTGGTATCCGGTCCAGTCCGGGATGAAGGGTATCCTTACTACACAATCACTGGGCCAGGCTTGGTCACAGTTCGATTGAAGCAAGCAGGTGACGATTACTACAAGCCAGCGCGGGATCTGGTAGTTAGCTTTAGGGTGAAGCTCTATGATCAGGCCATTTACCCATTTAGATCCATCCAAGACCAGACTTACGGTGCTGCTCCTTTTGTAGTGCCGGCTCCGTTGGCCAGCTCAGGCTTGCCGGTGACCGTATCTGTAAAATCCGGGCCTGCTAGGATTAGAAATAGAGTGCTTACAATCACAGGAAGGGGGGTAGTCACTCTATCTGCAAACCAAGCAGGTAATGTGAAATACAATGCAGCTACGCCTATCACTACGAGTTTTAGCGTAAATTAAAACATGCCGGGTTTTTTGGTGTTTAATCTTCATAAAATCGAATAACTGCTGAAATACTCGCCTACATAGGCTTGGTAGTTTTCATGCCGCGCTACTCGCGGGAGCGAGAGTGGCAAATCTCAAGCCCTCTTTCTAGAAAGCATGATTTCGTTGCCTTCTGTGTCGACACACATGGCGAGATGCGGAGGTTCGCCATTCTCAGGCTGGGGTTCCCTCAGTAACTGACCTCCCGCCGCGACGATCTCTGCGGCCCCGGCGATCACATCGTCCACCTGAAAGCTCATGCCGGTCCAGGTGCGCTTCCCCTCGCCGCCGCCATGAATGCCGATAATGCCGCCAGCAACTTCGACATCGGTCACGGCCGGATTCTCCCTGATCACCTTTCCGCCGAAGACCGTGGTGTAGAAGGAGACGGCGCGGGCGGTATCAGCTGCCCAGATGATGTATTTGAGTCGTTCGACGTGCATGGCAGAGAGATGACAGATGTTCGGCTCTCCGGAAATGAGGAAATGGCGATTCCTCTCGCCATCCAATAAACCCAGAAAGGCTTGGAAGTTTTGATGCCGCACTAGACGCGCGGCACAAAATACCTGATCGTGGGAACGATCGGGATAGACTACGCTTAGCGTAGCCCGTCAGGGCGCTACTCCCGGGAGGGAGAGCGTCAAATCCCAAGCCCTACCCTATAATTCCCATGACCATCACCACCGGCTCCGTCGTCCTCTTCGACTACACCCTCACCGACGACGAGAAGGAAGTCATCGACTCATCGACGGATGGAGGCCCTCTCGCCTACCTGCATGGCGAGGGACAGATCGTGAAAGGACTCGAAAAGGTCATGGAGGGAAAGAAGGCGGGGGACTCCTTCAGCGTGACCGTCTCACCCGAAGAAGCTTATGGGTTGCCCGATCCAGCTAAGATCGCTGTGGTCTCTGCCGACCAGATCGAAGGGGGTGAAGATCTGGAGGAGGGAATGCAGTTGGAAGCCTCCAACGACGAGGGAGAACAGATCGTCGTCGTCTCCAAGATCGAGGGGGACAAGGTAACGCTCGACGGAAACCATCCGCTGGCCGGGATGACGCTCCACTTTGACATCACGATCCGCGAAGTCCGCGCCGCGACCGCCGAAGAAATCGCCCACGGGCATGTCCACGGCCCCGGCGGCCACCATCACTAGCGCTCGGCTAAGGAACCGCTGATTAAATCGCATAGACGCCGTTGCGGGAAGAATTGGCCGCGAGCAAGGCGGCTTCGCGGGCGCATCCCCGCAGTGGGCTGTAACAGCGAAGCCAACATAGCCCCCGGCCGGTTATCTCCGCAACCCGAAGGGCTGAAGCCTTTTGTCGATTTTTGCGGCGTTGCTCGCTCGGGCGAGACCGCTGGGGTATCGCCCAGCGCTCGCGCCTTCAAAAATCAGCAAATAGTCTACAGCGGCGTTCATGGGATTTAATCAGCGGTTCCCTAAGGAACAAAGCGCCTGATCAGCGGCGCAAGGAACATCAGAAGACGCGCCCGTGGCGTGAGCGGATGGATCCTGATCAACGCGGCCCCGTGCTGTTCCAAGAGGGAGACCATGGCGGTGCGTCCGAACATCGAGGCAAACATGATGGGCGTGATCCCTCCTCCGTTATCGGCATGGATATCGGCCCCGTGCCAGAGGAGCAGTTCCGCGATCTTGAGATGACCCTTGAAGGCCACTCCTCCGAGCGGGGTCTGGCCGCGATTGTTCCGACGGTCCACCTCGGCCCCAGCTTTCAAAAACATCCGGGCCGTCTCGAGTTGTCCATGGTAGCAGGAAAGCAGGAGTAGGGAGTTGCCGCGCTGGTCGCAGAGGTTCACCGGGAGGCCCTGCCGGAGCATCCCCGCAAGAGCATCCGCCTCGCCTCGCCGGGCTCGGTCAAAGGCCAGTTGCTGGAACTCGCGATAGCGCACCTCCGACTCAGTGGCGGCTTGTTGCATGGGGTGGTTGCGACCCCTTCCAATCCGGGAGGGGCCGCATGAAAAAGAAACCGCGCTACGACCGGGGCAGTTCGTAACGATCGAGGTTCATCACCTTGTTCCAGGCCGCCACGAATTCCTTCACGAAGAGTTCCTGCGCATCACTGCTGGCATAGACTTCCGCAAGAGCGCGAAGCTGGGAATTCGACCCGAAGACGAGATCCGTGACGGTGCCGCTCCACTTGAGCGCACCCGTTGTCCGGTCACGGCCCTCGAGAATACCAGCATTAGCTGCGGAGCGCTGCCACTTCGTGCTCATGTCGAGAAGGTTCACGAAGAAGTCGTTGGTCAGTGTCTCGGAACGCTTGGTCAAGACTCCGAGTTCCGTGTGCCCGAAGTTTGCACCCAGGGAGCGGAGACCGCCGATCAACACCGTCATTTCGGGTGCTGTGAGTGTCAGGAGATTGGCCCGATCCAGAAGCAACTCGGCCGCATATGGCTCATGCCCCTTTCGGAGGTAATTGCGGAACCCGTCGGCAATCGGCTCCAGGACGGCGAACGACTCGACATCGGTCTGATCCTGCGAGGCATCCATGCGGCCCGGCGAGAAGGGAACCTTCACGTCATGGCCACCCTTCTTCGCCGCTGCCTCAACGGCGGCACAGCCACCCAGAACGATCAGATCGGCGAGAGAGACTTTCTTTCCGCCGGTCTGCGCGGCATTGAACTCTTGCTGAATCTTTGCAAGCACCTGAAGGATCTTGGCAAGTTCGGCCGGTTGGTTGACTTCCCAATCCTTTTGCGGGGCAAGGCGGATGCGGGCGCCGTTGGCACCGCCGCGCTTGTCACTGCCACGGAAGGTGGAGGCCGATGCCCAAGCGGTTGAGACCAACTCCGAGATCTTCAGTCCGGAGCCGAGGATCCTGTTCTTGAGATTCGCGATGTCTGCGTCCCCGATGAGCGGGTGATCGACCACGGGAATCGGATCCTGCCAGACCAGCTCCTCTGCGGGGACATCGGGTCCCAAATAGCGCGCACGCGGCCCCATGTCGCGGTGGGTAAGCTTGAACCAGGCACGGGCGAAGGCATCGGCAAACTGATCGGGGTTCTCGAGAAAGCGACGGGAGATTTTCTCATACGCAGGGTCGAACCGGAGCGAAAGATCCGTGGTGAGCATCGTGGGAAGGTGATGCTTGGCAGGATCGGCCGCATCCGGGATGTTGGCCTCGGCATTCTTGGCGACCCACTGGTTGGCTCCAGCGGGGCTCTTGGTCAGCTCCCAGTCGTAGTTGAAGAGGTTTTCCAGATAGTGGTTGCTCCACTTCGTGGGGGTCTGCGTCCAGGTGACCTCGAGGCCGCTGGAGATCGCGTCGCCACCCTTGCCGCTGCGGAAGTTGCTGATCCATCCGAAGCCCTGCTCCTCGATGGGGGCGGCCTCCGGCTCGGGACCGACATGGCTGGCGGGACCGGCTCCGTGGCACTTGCCGAAGGTGTGACCGCCCGCGATCAGGGCGACCGTCTCCTCGTCGTTCATCGCCATGCGGGCGAAGGTCTCGCGGATGTCCTTGGCGGCGGCAAGCGGATCGGGGTTGCCGTTGGGACCTTCGGGGTTCACGTAGATGAGCCCCATCTGCACGGCAGCGAGGGGGTTCTCGAGATCGCGCTCGCCGGTGTAGCGCTCGTCCGCAAGCCAGGTCTTCTCGGGGCCCCAGTAGATTTCATCCGGCTCCCAGACATCCTCGCGGCCTCCGGCGAAGCCGAAGGTCTTGAAACCCATCGACTCGAGGGCGACGTTCCCGGTGAGGATCATCAGGTCGGCCCAAGAGATTTTCTGCCCATACTTCTGCTTGATCGGCCAGAGCAGGCGGCGTGCCTTGTCGAGGTTCACGTTGTCAGGCCAGCTGTTAAGGGGGGCGAAGCGCTGGGTGCCGTTTCCGCCACCTCCCCGACCGTCGGCGGTGCGGTAGGTGCCGGCGCTGTGCCAGGCCATGCGGATGAACAGGGGGCCGTAATGACCGAAATCGGCGGGCCACCACTCCTGCGAGTCCGTCATGAGGGCATGGAGGTCCTTCTTGAGAGCCTCCAGGTCGAGGCTCTTGAACTCCTCCGCATAATTGAAGGACTTCTCCATCGGGCTGAAGAGTGGGGAGTGCTGGTTGAGGAGCTGAAGATTCAGCTGATTGGGCCACCATTTGGCGTTCGTAGCAGCTCTGGAGGCCACTGAGTTTTTCAGATTGCCGTTAAGGAACGGGCACATGGATTCGGCGGACATGGTTGTGATCTCCTGTGGATTTGAGGTGAGGGTTGGCTACGTGTTGGTGAAAGCTTGTGAGCTGGTTACCCAAGTATCTTAGCATGGCGATCAGTCATTGTTGAAAGACTGTTTTCCTCTGACTATCATAGGCCCATCCTATGGAAATGCACCAGCTCCGCTATGCTGTCGCCGTGGCCCGCTCAGGAAACTTCTCGCGCGCGGCCGAGCAATGCCATGTTGCGCAGCCCTCGCTGAGCCAGCAGATCCTGAAGTTGGAGGAGGAACTGGGGGAACGGCTCTTCGATCGGACAAAAAGGGAGGCCCGCCCCACACCGTATGGAGAGATCTTCCTGAGTCGGGCGCTTCGCATCCTTGAAGAGGTCGACGCGGCGAAGCGCGAGGCGGAGGATGCCAAGGATCTTCTGGCAGGAACAGTGACGATCGGCGTGATCCCCACCGTGGCGCCCTACCTTCTTCCCAAGGCGATCGCCGCCTTCATGAAGCAATTTCCCGGCATCGAGATTGTTGTCCAGGAAGAGACGACTGCGCGCCTTCTCAAGCTCCTGCATGGCTACGAGGTGGATCTCGCCCTGTTGAGCCCGCCGTTCCCGATGGAGAAGCTCGAGACACACCCGCTCGTCAACGAGGAACTGTTCCTCGCGCTGCCTCCCTCCCACCCGCTTGTCAGGAAGCGCTCGATCACGGCGGAGGATCTGGCCAGCGAGCGTCTCATCGTGATGCAGGAAGAACATTGCCTCGGCGATCAGGTGCTGGGCTTCTGCTCACGTCGGGAGAAGCATCCACGGATCAGCTTCCGGAGCGCCCAACTGGAGACCATCCAATCGCTCGTTCATGCCGGCATGGGGGTCTCCCTGATTCCCGCGATGGCGGCGCGGATCCATCATCCGAAGCCGCCGATCTACCGGTCTTTTGCAGGCAAGAAACCGCATCGCACCGTCGTTGCCGCATGGCCGAATCAGCGTCCCCCGGGTCGGGCGGCGGGCGAGTTTCTGAATATCCTCTCCGCCAAGAACGCCAAACCCTGAGCCGGGGCATTGGCAACAGGAAAACAGTCAAGAAACCATATGGGCCCTTCCGACGATCTGGATCAGCTTCTTGCCTCGCCAAAGCCCTTGCTGGTGCTGGCCCCGATGCAGGACGTGACCGACCTGCCGTTCTGGCGACTCATGATCCGATACGGCGGCGCGGACCTCTACTACACCGAGTATTTTCGCGTCACCCAGACATCTTGCCTCGACAAGAAGATCCTCGAATCGATCACGGGGAATCCCACAGGCCGCCCCGTCATCGCCCAGATGATTGGCAATGACATCCCCTCCCTGGTCCGAACAGCACGCGAACTGCAGAACCACCCGATTGCCGCCATCGACCTGAACCTAGGATGCCCCGCCCCTGTCGTCTACCGCAAGTGCGCCGGAGGAGGACTCCTGCGTGACTTGCCCCGGATCGACAGGATTCTCGGTGCCCTGCGGGAAGCGATTACCGGGAAGTTCACCGTCAAGACACGGCTTGGATTCGATGATGACAAGACCCTCGAGTCGCTTCTTCCGTTGTTTCAAAAGCATGCTATCGACCTCGTCACCGTGCACGGCCGCACCGTCCTGCAGATGTACGGCGGATCCATCCGGCACGACCTGATCCGTCTCGCCTCGGAATCGCTGGAATGCCCGGTGCTGGCCAACGGGAATGTCTCGACGCCGACCGGAGCGGAATCGGCTCTGCGTGCAACGGCAGCAAGGGGGCTGATGATCGGGCGGGGAGCTGTTCGAAACCCATGGATCTTTCCTCAGATCCGGGAGCATCTGTCCGGCAGGCCCGTCACCCTCCCGACCGGTCGCGAGGTTCTCTCATACATCCATGATCTCTACGGGACGGTCTGCGATCCCGGCATTCCCGACCCCAAAGGAGTCCAGAAGATCAAAAAATACGCCAACTTCATCGGGGAGGGAATTAGTCCGGAATTCCTCCATGCGGTCCGCCGCGCCGGAAGCAAGGAGGAGTTCTTCGCCCTCTGCCGCAGTCATCTTGATCATGGGGAGGCGATGCCCCTCGATCCAAAAATAATATGGAACTCGGGAGCTCAGGAAATGATACCGCATGGCGGCGATGCAAGCCCCTCAAGGAATGAGTTGATTGGAAGCGATCATGACGGATTGTAAAGGCCTGCAGGGGTGTATTTCCATAGAGCGCATTTCCTTGCCATCCTTCCTGAGTTCCTGAGTTCCATATTGATCTCTCTCCCTTAAAGCTTCCTCCCAATGTTCGAAATCAAACGCCGCGAAAAGATGGTCGAGCGCGCCCTGCTCGTGGGTGCCCACACCGAAGCCTCAGGACGGGATGATGCAGCTGATCTGCTCAATGAACTGGGGGAACTGGTCCGCACGCTCGGCGTGCCGGTGGTCGGGAAACAACTCGTCCAGATCCGCGAGCCGCAGGCCCGTTATTTTCTGGGATCGGGGAAGGCTGAGGAGATCTGCGAACACGCCAGATCGCTTGCGTGCGACGTGATCATCTTCGACAACGAGCTGACCCCCGCCCAGCAGCGCAACTGGGAGAACCTCGCCAAGATCACCGTCATCGACCGGCAGGAGATCATCCTTGATATCTTCGGGGCCCGCGCCCAGACCCGCGAGGCGAAGATCCAGGTTGACCTGGCCCGCATGACCTACTCGCTTCCCCGCCTCACGCGTGCCTGGGGCCACCTCGGCAAGCAGGGTGGAGGGATCGGGGCGAAGGGAGAGGGAGAGAGCCAGCTCGAGCAGGACAAACGCAAGATCCGCGGCCAGATGGATCGCCTCAAGAGAGACCTCGTCGAGGTGCGCCGTAACCGCGCCAACCAGCGCAAGGACCGCAAACGCGCGCCCGTACCCAACGCCGCGATCGTCGGCTACACCAACGCGGGGAAGTCCTCCCTCCTGCGCCGCCTCACGGGCGCCGACGTCCTCGTGGAGGACGCTCTTTTCGCGACCCTCGACACGACGACACGGAAAATCGACCTCCCCAACAAACAACCGCTGCTTCTCACCGACACGGTCGGATTCATCCGGAAACTGCCTCACCAGTTGGTCGAGTCATTCAACGCCACGCTCGAGGAGGCGGTGATGGCCGACTTCCTTGTCCACCTACTGGACGCCTCCCACCCGAGGGTGCTCGAATTCCACGAAACAACCATGAAAGTTCTTTCCGAACTGGGCGCCGAGCAGAAGCAGACCCTGACCGTCTTTAACAAGATCGACCGGGTGGAGGATCCCCTGACGCGCGCGGCACTCAGGCTGCATCATCCCGATGCCCTGTTTGTCTCGGCGCACACCGGAGAGGGCCTCGACATCCTCGTGGGGAGGCTGGGGGAGCTCGTCGGGGGTGGGAGCAGGGAGGTCATCCTCCATCTGCCGCACGACCGAACCGACCTCATGGCGCGAATCCACCGCGAGGGTGTGGTCCACGAGACCGGCTACGAGGAGGGGTTCATCCGGATCCGCACCTCCGTGCCGGAACGCTTCCGCGAGTCGCTCTCCCCGTTCATCGTCCTATGATCGGCGCCCCTCCTCGTTTTTCACGTCTTGCGGGATCGGGGAAAGATCGTAACAAAAGGCTCCATATTTCCAAGGCACCGCACTAGCTTCACCCATTCATGAGCGACGATTCCACAGCACCTGCAGATCTCTCCTCCCCGGGGATCGATCTCTCCCAGATTTTCCGCCCCTCCTGGACGGTGGAATCCCACGACTCCACGGCTCGCCTCGCCTCCAAGTTCGACACCGGAGACCGCGTGGCTCGTCATGGTCGTGACGATGGAGGCCGGGGCGGAAAGAGGGACCGTGACCGCGGGCCGCGCCGTGATCGCGAGCCTCGTGGAGGACAAGGCGACCGCAGGCCGCGTCCCGAGGGCCGTCGCGGCCGTGACGAGACGCGCGATCGCCGCCCCGAACCTGCTCCCAAGCCGATGCTTGAAGGTTGGCAACTCTCCCTCAAGCCCGAAGCCGCAGCCATCGAGGGGATCGCCAAGCAGATCCGATCCCGCGCCAAGGCTTATCCGCTCTTTGAGCTGGCGCGACTGATCGTCGGCCTTTCCGACCGCTACAACGTCGTGCTGAAAGCTGACGGAGAGGAAGCCCCCCCTCTCTTCCGGGCCAGAGCGGACGGATCCCTCTGGACAACGCGCAAGGAGGCGCTCTCCCACCTTCTCACCAGGCACATCACGAAGTTTTACCGCAGGATAGACGTCAGCACCGAACCACCCAAGGGTTCCTATTCGGTGGTCGCGGAGTGCGGCATGAGCGGCACGCTCCTTGGTCCGCCGAACCACCACGAATACACCTCGCGCCTCATCGCCCTCCACTCCTCGCGCTTCAAGAATCTGCCCTTTGAGGTCTACAAGTCCCGCATCCGCATGGTACGGGACGAGGCCCTCATGGAACGCTGGAAGACGGAGCAGTCGACCAAAACCCTCTTCATTCCGATCGAACCGGGATCCGAGGAGGTCTCTCCGGACGTTGCCGAGGGAACGCTCCGTGAGAACACGCCCGAGCAGATTGAAGTCACCCCGGTAAGCGAACCTGCGGCGGAAGGAGCCGGGGATTCCCGAGTACCCGATGCCGAGACCTCTGCCACGGAAGAGGCCCCCTCCGAAGAAATCGCCGAAACTCCCGCTCCCCCGGCAGCGGATGACTCGGTCGAAACGCCTGCATCCGGCGCCTCGGAACCTGCGGAGACTTCTGAAAACGCCGCCGCTCACGCTGAGGGCGGGCTCTCCTACGAGGAGGCCGCCGCCCACTTCGAAGCGCACCACGCCGCAAGCGAGGTGGAGGAATCACCAAGGGAGATCACCTTGGAGGGACGTGTCGCCCTTCACGGATCGACCCCCCTGCTGCGGGAACTGCTCCTTAAGAATCTGCAGGAACTCGACCGTTTTCCTCTTCCGATTGCCCAGGTACTCGGCAAGGAGCTGACCTCCCGTGGGCTCCAGCTCTTCAAGGCCCAGAAAAAGATCATCCTGGTTTCCATGGTTCGGCCCAAATATTTGGACCGATCGACCACCCCCATCGCCGAGGGATTCCGCGCCATCCTCGATTATCTCGAGGCGCATCCCAAACAAACGCGCGACAAGCAATGGACCGGCCTGCTGGCGCAGCGCACCGAGACGGCGGAAGGGGGGGAGGCCGATGCAGGGGAAACGCTCGTGCGCCGCGAACAGGCGCTCGGAGCCGACCTTCTCTGGCTTCTCCACCAGGGTCATGTCATCGACTTCGCGATGGGCAACCTCCAGGCCGCCACGCCTCCCGCTCCCAAGCAACCCGCTCAATCCTCCAAGAAAGATTCCGCTGCCGCTGAATCCACCGATGGCGCGGTCATCGGGAATTCCGAAGAGGTCATCGTCTCCGGATCCGCCGAGCACAGCGAGGTCGGCGAGTCGGACATGATTTCCTCACCCTCCGAAGCAGCGGCTGAGGCACCCGCCGAGGCGACGGCGGAAGCGGCTTCCTCCACGGAAAAACCCTCCGGGGAATAACACGTGTCCGGCGCTTCGCTCTACGAGTCTCCCAGGCTCCTGGGCGAATACCTCCTCCTTCATTACGGCAACGCGGAGACGCTCCGCCACCCGGCGCTCCCCGTTGATCCCGCGATCACGGAGGTGACATTTCCCGTGCGCGCCGTCCGGGAGTTGCTCGATCCCGATCTTCTCCCGCGCGATGCCACGGCTTTCGAGGCGGGCTGCTCGGTCGGAGCCTCGGCTTTCGAGCTCGCCCGTCATTGCGCCCGGGTCGAGGCCAGCGACTATTCCCACTCCTTCATCACGGCGGCCCGGACACTCGCCCACGAGGGAAGCCACGAGGCGCTTCGCACCGTGGAGGGAATCATCACGGAGCCCTTCACGGCGACGGTGCCTCCGGAAATCGACCGGAACCGCGTCTCCTTCGAGGTGCAGGATGCCACCGCCCTTCCCGAGGGAACGGGCCCCTTCGATGTCGTGCTAGCCGCGAATCTGATCTGCCGCCTGCCTGATCCTGAGGCCTTTCTGAACCGCCTGCCGGGGCTTGTGAAACCGGGCGGCCAGCTACTGCTCACCACCCCCTTCACCTGGCTTGAGGAGTACACGCCCCGCGACCGATGGATCGGTGGCATCGAGCTGGGACGCCGCAGCGAAGAGGAACTCTCGAGGCGACTCTCCGGCGACTTCCGTTTGCATCGCCTTCGGGATCTGCCATTCCTCATCAGGGAACATGAACGCAAATACCAACTCGGCATCGCCCTTGGCACCTGCTGGCTGCGTGTTTGATCAAAAGTCCGACCCCCTCCCAGATCCGGTGGATTGGGAGGCACGCTACCGCGCGGGTGACACCCCTTGGGACGAGGGGACTGCCGCACCGGCCCTGACGGAATTCCTCTCCCAGAACGCCATCACCGGTGAGGTGCTCGTTCCCGGCTCGGGCGCCGGCCACGATGTCAGGGCCCTTGCCGCGCAGGGCGCCGATGTGCTCGGACTCGATCTCTCACCGACGGCGGTCGCCCTTGCCGAAGGATTTCCCCGCGCGGGCGGCGAGTGCTACGTACAAGGGGATCTATTCCATCTTCCAGCGCCGTGGCACGGCCGCTTCGACTGGGTGGTGGAGCATACCTGCTTCTGCGCGATCCCACCGGCGCGCCGCGCCGATTACATGCGCGCGATCTCGCTGGCCCTCAAGCCAGGCGGACACTACCTCGGGATCTTTTACATGAATCCCGCCGCGCCCCAAGGACCACCGCACGGCACATCCAAGCACGAGATCTCCTCGCTCTTTGACCCCAGCTTCACCCTGCTCGAGGAGTGGACCCCGCGGAACAACTTCGAGGGCCGTGAAGGCCGCGAGCTCTGTCAGCTCCGCCGGAAGGCGGAGCAGGCTATTAGACTGTAGACTGTTAGGTTTTTTACCGCAGACTGTATTTTGAAGCACAGAGTGGGTGCAGGGGCAATTAATCTGGAACTCAGGAACTCAGGAAAAAGCGTGGAAAAACAGACCTATGAAGAGGGTTGTCTGGTGAGGAGTTGACTCTGCCAATCGTAGCTGTGCTTGAAGAAAATATGCCACGGACAACCCGTATCGCTGCGCAAGATACTGCGTCTCTCCTGAATCTCCTTTTCTGAGTTCCTGAGTTCCATATTGATGATGCAGTCTCTCCTAAAGCGATAGATTCACCGCAAGATGTTCTAACGCCAAACATTCTAAACCCCTTTCGCCTTCAGCCTTCAGCCTTCAGCCTGCCCCCTGCCCCCTGCCCCCTGCCCCCTGCCCCCTGCCCCCTGCCCCCTGCCCCCTGCCCCCTGCCCCCTGCC
>JBIIGI010000011.1:0-43746 GCA_044236545.1 Chthoniobacterales bacterium | reverse complement strand
TGAGCAGCACCCGACCCAGGCCGTCTTCCGAAGGGAGCAGTCTCTGGGAGATGATTCCGGCAAGCGCGTTGGCAAGCTGGCCCAGGATCTGTTGATGCTCGTCTCCGGGGAAAAAATCGATAATCCGGTCAAGGGTCTGCGGCGCATCGTTGGTGTGAAGTGTCGCCAGCACAAGGTGACCGGTCTCAGCGGCGCTCAGGGCGGCCCGGACCGTCTCGGCATCGCGCATTTCACCCACCATGATGACATCGGGATCCTGCCTGATGACGTGACGCAGGGCCTCGTGGAAGGACTTGGTGTCGGTGCCGAGTTCCCTCTGCTTGATGATCGACCGGCTGCTTTTGAAGTAAAATTCTATCGGATCCTCGATCGTCACGATCACCGCGTTCCGCGTCTCGCTGATCCTGCGGATCATGGAGGCGAGTGTGGTCGTCTTTCCCGATCCCGTCATGCCGGTCACCAGGATCAGGCCGCGGGAAAGTTCGGTGAGTTGCCGGATGGAGGGGCGGTGCCCGATCCGGTCGATGGAGGGGATCTCGTCGGGAATATGGCGAAAGGCCCCCTCCAAAGCCCCGCGACTGAAATGGGCGTTTCCCCTGAACCTCCCCAACCCGGCAACCTGGAATCCGAAATCGAGTTCCAATTCCTGCTCGAGTCGGGAACGCTGCGACTCGGTCAGGATGCCGAGAATCATTTCGCGGCATTCCTGCCGGGAGGGAACCCTCACGGCGCAGGGGTGGATCTCCCCGTGCAACCGCATGGAGGGGGGCAATCCGGCGCAGAGATGAACATCGGAGGCCCCCGCCCGAACGGCTTCCTTGAGGATGTCGATGATGTCGGGGAGTTCGCTCATGGTGGGAACGGATCAGGAAAGGTCGCTGGAGACGCCTCTGAGACGACGACGCAGTTCCGCGGGATTGGGAACCGCAAGCAGGGCCGTTTCCTCGCTCACCTTCCCCTCGGCAACCAGTCGCTGGAAGGCCCGGAGGAAGTCCAGGGACTCCTCCTCGTTGGCCGCGATCAGATGATCGCGGAGCGCAGGGAGGTCGGCGTTGAGAATGAACCGGCGCGTGATGCCGATGTTCGTGAGATACTCGCAAGCCGCGACCATCCCGCTTTCGGCAGAGGGCAGAAGCTTCTGGCAAAGAACCCCGAGCAATTGGCCGGACAACACCTGCAGGTGACCGCTCCTGTCAGCGTCCGGAAAAAAGGCCGTCATCCGTTCCATCACTTCGCCGACATCGGACGCGTGGAGGGTGGTGAGGACGAGGTGGCCTGTCTCGGCGGCCTGCAGGGCTACCGATGCCGTTTCGGCATCCCTGATCTCGCCCACCAGAATGATGTCCGGCGCCTGACGCAGGGCGCGTCGCAGACCTTCGGCAAAGCTGGCCGTGTCGAGCCCCACCGCACGCTGGGTGAAGAGCGCCTTGTTGCGCCGGAAGACAAACTCCACCGGATCCTCGATCGTCACCACGTGACGTTCGAGATTCCCGTTCACCCACTCCAAAACCGCCGCAAGGGTGGTTGATTTTCCCGAACCAGTCGGGCCGGAAACAATCACGATGCCGGAGCGTCGCGACGCCCACTCCGTGAGAAGCCGGGCTGGAACTCCGAGGTCTTCGATTCCCGGCGGGGCCGCATTGATACGCCGGAGCACCGCCGCCTCATTGCCAAGTTGACGGTGAAAATTGACCCGGAAGCGGATTCCTTCCGCCGAAACGAAGCTTGCATCGTGATCATCCGCCGATTCGGGAACCCCGCAACGGGCGCGGAATGCGGCAAGATCCTCCGGCTTCAGGATCGGGGCATCCATCGGCGTGATGCTGCCTGAAATCCTCAGGATGGGGGGCTCTCCCGCATGGAGGATGAGATCGGAGGCCTTGTATTCCCGAGCAGCACTGCAATAGAGCTCTATGGATTCCAGAGGGGTGGACATCACGAGGAAGCCTAGGCCAAGTCGAACAACGCGTCCAGCCGTCCATCGGCCCTGCTGGTCACATGATCCATTAACCATGACACGATCCGCGTGCCATAAACGAACTGGCACGAACTGGCATCGCCACGGGGAATCGAACCCCGATTATGCGGATGAGAACCGCATGTCCTAACCGTTAGACGATGGCGACGTGAGCGATGTAATATCAGGGATCCATCTCTCTCTGGCAAGCAAAGAGATGATCAGATAGTGTCGGGGCGCATGATGATTCTCTATATCAAACGCGGCTGTCCCTGGTGTGACATGGCCGAGGAGTGGCTTCGACAGCATGGGATCGCCTACGAGGCCGTCGACGTGCTCTCTGATCCGGCGGCCTTCGCAGAGATGAAACGCATCTCGGGTCAGTCCAAGGCTCCCGTCCTGATCACTCCCGACGCGAAATGCCTGGCCGACTTCGGTCCCGAGGAATTGCCTGTGTTCCTGGGAATCTAGACAATTTTCGATTTATCCTGACGCACACAAGAATAAGAATATTTCAGCAGGGGAATTTTGCGAGGGAATGAATATGGAACTCATGAACTCAGGAGAAAGCCACTGAAAATCAATTCACCAATGGGGCGTCGTCATGAGATGCCAACTTTACCAAAGTGAGCTGGGTAGGGAATCTGCCGCTTGCAGGGCCTTTTTTTGATCAACCCTGTGTGAGCTCTCCCACTGCCATCTTCCGACACTCATTTCCTGTCTTCCTGAGTTCCATATTGATCATTGCAGTCCATGATTCATCGACTGATGAAACAGGAGATGCTCTAAAGCCCCGCGCGGGCCGACGCGCTGCGGAGAAGTTCCAGCGAGCGCAAGGCCCTGCCGGCATCGATGGACTCCGAGGCAAGAAGCAGGGCATCGCGCAGGGTCGCCCCGATCCCCGCAAGGTGAAGGGCCGCGGCCGCATTGAGCACGATCATATCGCGTGCGCCCCCCGTCTCCCCACCCGAGAGGATGCGCGTGATGCGCATGGCGTTCTCCACGGCACCCCCGCCGAGAAGGATCCCCGGATCCGTGACCTGTGGAAAACCGAGCCCTGCAGGAGTGATGATGAATTCCTCCGGCTCCATCGGGCACTCACCTCTCACCGCCACCACCCTGGAGGGGCCGGTGATCGAGAGCTCATCCACCCCCTCGCCGGCATGCACTCCCTCCCCATGCACGGCCCAGGCAACCTTGCGTCCCAATAAACCCAAGGCCTCCGCGTAGAGGGTCAGCATTTCGGGCCTGTAGATGCCGGTGAGCTGGTAGTCGGGTGAGGCCGGGTTGAGCAGCGGGCCGAGCAGATTGAAGACGGTCAACATCCCCCGCTCCCCGAGCCTCCGTCGCAGCGGTGCAACCGCCGCGACCGCAGGGTGAAAATTCGCGGCCAGCATGAAGACGCATCCGGCCTCTTCCAGAACCTCCCCCACCCGGGCGGGATCCAGATGCACGGTCACACCCATCGCCTCGAGCACATCGGCGCTGCCGCACTTCGACGTGAACGCCCTGTTCCCGTGCTTCACCACCCTGGCACCCGCACCGGCTGTGACGAACATCGCCGCCGTTGAGATATTGAGGAGGCCGGCCTTGTCACCACCCGTCCCGCAGAGCTCGAGAAGGGGGCGGGAACCCGAACGATCGAGAACCGGAATCACCGCGCGGCCCAGAAGCACCCGGGCGAATCCGGCAAGTTCGGATGCACTCTCCCCGCGCGTGTGCAGCGAGACGAGGAAGCGTTCCTTCGCCTCGTCGGGAACATTGGCCGCCATCAGAAGCTCCAGAGACTGCGCAACCTCCCCGATGCCCAGCGAGGGTATCGAAAGCGGATCTGGAAAGAAGGCGTCCATGCGATCTCCTTATAGACCCGAGCTTATCGCAACACGAGCGCCATCGCCGACAGCAGCAGAAGCGAGCCCAGCAGGCGCCGGAACATCACGGCTCCCCGGTCTCTGCCGGCGGAGCGGTCCGGCCCCAGTGAGGCGAGCAGCCAGACAAGGATCACACTCCAGAGGCATCGGGAACCGTAGAGGATGTTGGTGAGTGCGGCGCTGCCGTAGAGCCCGATCGCGGAATACATCCCGAGCCCCTGTGCGGCCAGAAGAAGGGCTCCCGCAAAGAGCCACGGAAAGGCACTTCCCGGCACGACGGGCTTCGCGTTGGATCGCCGCGACGTTCTCGCCCCATGAAGGAGGGCCGGAAGATGGAGGAGGGAGCAGATCCCCGTGACCCCGAACATGACCGGGGCGAAACGGCTGTATCCGACACGCGGAACCCAGCTCTGGACCAGCACGTCGGTGAGCGCGAAGAGGGTGGCCGCCGCGAGAGACCATGCGACTGCCTGCGCAAGATGCCGGTGAGAACCACCCGGCGTGTAGGAGATCAGGGCAATCCCAAGCGTTGCCAGAAAGGAGGCTCCCCACCAGGCGACCGGCAGCGGCTTGCCCAGCAGGAAGACCGAGAAGAGGGTCACCAGAACCACCTTGGTTCCGAGAAGCGGCGTGGAGACGGAGACATCCCCCGTTGCGATGGCGCGGAAGGTGCAGATCTGTCCGAGGAAAAAAAGGAAACCGCAAACGGCCGGAGCCAGCAGTGCATGCGGAGAGGTCACCCCCCCGGGCAGCAGCCAGAGCCACTGGAAGGAGAACGCCATGACGGCATTGCAGGTCATGTTGACCCACGCCCCGGAGACCCCCGAGGTGAGTGAACGCTTGATCGCGATGGCCCCGCAGGCATAACCGAATCCGGCGCCGAGCGGCAGGATCAACGCCGCGGGACTCACGAGGGCAGGACCTCGTCCAGCAACTCCCGCAGACGGAGAGCGGGCCACTGGCCCGGCACCTGGGGCTTGCCAAGCCACCCGTAGCAGAGGGGCGAGCCGAATCCGGAAAGGACGAGCCGCGAGAAGCGACCCGCCGACCCCATGCCCATGGCGGCAACGGGCACCTTGGTGGAGCTGAGTTGAAGCTCAATCAGGCGCTGAAGATCGCGCGGATCACGCAGGAAGGTGGCCACCTTGAACAGGTCCGCACCCTCATCGGCGGCACGATCGGCCAGTTTTTTCAGTGAGGTCAGGGAGGGGGTGGTCTTGAAATCGTGGTGCGAGAGGATGACGGTGCGTCCATGCTGGTGTGCCTGCGCGACCACGGGCGCCAGGGCACCCGCCGAGCGAAGTTCGATGTCGAGGGCCGATGCCCACGGGATCGCCTCCTCCAAAAGATGCCGGCGCCTTGCGGCTGAAAGGTCGTTCGCCCCCCCCTCAGAGGGATGCCGTGCCGTTGCGATCATCGGCAGAGCCCAAGAACTTGGCAGGCTCGGGTTGCTCAGGCAATCGAGACGGGCCTCCAGGATGTCAATCCCCCGGGGGCGGCGTGCGGAGATGGTCTTGAGCACCCGGAGCCCTGCGGCATCGTGAAGCGTGCCGACCACAAGGGGCCTGGCAAGATTTAGGAGAGAGTGGATGTTCAAGGTTTGACGGGGTTTCTTGCTCACAATAGTTTTATTTTCTGGTTCTCGACCCCCCAGTATGAATCGCAAAAAGGAAATCTCCAAGGATCTCTCGATGATCATCGACGGCATCCTGATGGGAGCATGCCTGTGGATCAGTTACTCCCTGAGGAGCAAGGAACTGGTGAGACTCGATCTGCTCAGCGAGATCCCTCCCTTTTCGCAGGCCTACTGGATGCTTGCCGTGATCGTTCCGGGGACCCCCCTTCTGCTTGATCTCCAGGAGTTCTACGATCAACCACTCTCCCAGAAATGGGAAAGCGTTTTCAGGAAAATCCTGCGCGCCGGTTTCTGGGTGGTGCTGCTCATCTCCATCTCCTCGATCTTCGGGCGCCTGGAGGTGCCGAGCCGCTCGGTTCTGATCCTCTTTGCGGTTCTGGCCCCCGTGTTCCTGATGGTCCGCGTGGGGATCACCAGAAAGATCCTCCTCCATCATTACCTGCATGGAAAATTGGGCGAACGGAGCGTGCTGGTCGGCACGGAAGCAGACGCGGAGGATTTTCTCCGGGGGCTTTCGTCCGCGGAGCGATTGGAACTCCAGATCACCCAGCGTTTCGACTTGGAGAAACTGGATGTCTCCGTGATCAGGAAAAGCATCCGCCAACATGCCGCGGGCAGGGTGATTTTCGTCTCACCCGACCATCCGAAAACCGGCGATCTGCCCGCCTCCTGCGAGGCCGAGGGGATCGACATCTGGTTTCTGACGCAAAGCTTCCACGGCATCACGGCCCCCCCCTCCCTGGAGAGGTCGGGAAAAAACCGTGTTCTCGTCTTCCGTCAATCCCCCCCTAACTTCTGGTATCGGTTCATCAAGCGCTTCCTGGACATTGCAGGTGCGCTGTTCGGACTCATCCTTCTCTCCCCGGCCTGCCTGGTGATCGCCGTGACGATCAAACTGACCTCCCCGGGCCCCGTTATCTTCAGGCAGGTCCGGAGCGGTAAAAGGGGCAAACGCTTCACGATTCTGAAGTTCAGATCCATGGTGGTGAATGCCCCGGAACTTCACACCGACCTCCTCCAAAAAAACGAGATGCTGGGACCGGTCTTCAAGATCTCCAAGGATCCCCGCGTGACATCCTTCGGCGCCTTTCTCAGGCGCACCAGCCTCGATGAGATCCCCCAACTTGTGAACGTCCTCCGCGGGGAGATGACCATCGTCGGGCCGCGACCGCTCCCCGACTACGAGACCGATCTCATCGAGAAAAGCACGCACCGCCGCCGACTCAGCGTGAAGCCCGGGCTGACATGCCTCTGGCAGATCTCGGGACGGAATGCCATCAAGAGCTTCGAGGATTGGGTTCAACTCGACATCGAGTACATCGACCGCGCTTCCCTCCCGCTTGATCTCTGGATCATTCTCCGCACGGTTCCCGTCGTCCTCTTCAGGAGGGGGGCGCATTAGGAACCCGAAGGTCCGGGAGCGGGGAAGGGGTTAAAAAAGTTAGCCGTAACGCAGGCCGTCAGGCCGAGGCCGGGCTAGCAAAGTTGAAGCGTTACAACCAAGGCTCTGGGAAGAGCCGCGTAAGACTACGACGAAGTCGTAGCCCAAAGGGCGCCACCGCTTGCCGGGACGCAAGTGGCGTCAAAGTGGATCAAAACAGCCCTGACCTGAGAATCTAGATGGCGAATTCAGAGAACTCGTCGCATCAGCTTGTGCCGAATAGGCGAATCAAGGTTTCCAATTCAGTCCCTTGTAACCCTTTTAACAGTTCAACGTTTTTAACTCCCTGAAGGTAGATCCGGAAACCCCTGAACCTGAATTCGAGGAGGCGCCATCAAGAAGTTTGCTGATCATGGCTCGGAGAGTGGAATGACTGCCTGCTTTCAGCACGTTGTAACGTTTCAACCCTTTAACGGTTTTAATCATCTCCGACGACTCACCATCCGGGTGAACCATCCAGACCTGTCACCTCCTCCCTATCGCATAATCTGGGTTGAACCGCTCTAGTCGCCTACTTCTCCTCGTCCCGAAAAGGTTTCTCCCTGGGAAAGGTCTGCGTCCATTCCTCTTTCAGCATGGGAGGGTTGATTCCATCAGGCGCAAAGACCCAGAGGTGGTGAAACGGGACGGAGAGCGTGGGCTGACGCTTCGGGCGAAAAGTGCCGCCGAGCCGGCACCAGAGATCCCCATCCCTCCACTCCAGGGCCCGCAGGCTCACGCGGTCGATGGTACTGAGAAAGCTTCCCTTGCGGAATTCCACTTCGGAGCGAAGTTTTTTTCCATCGGGTTCGCGGAGCGGCGTGACCGCTGGCTTTTTGGCATCGATGGCAAAGATCCTGAGCAGGTCGCCACCGTCCCCCGGCATATCATTCACCGCGACATGCCGTGAATCGGGGCTCCAGAGCACTGTGGTCGCTCCCAGGCCGCTGAGCCAGGAATACAGGACCCTCCCCTCCGCAGTGCAGATCTCCAGGCTCTTGCGCGCCTCCCCTCGATCCCCCGGATCGGCCTTCACCCTTCTGATCATCCACTTTCCATCCGGTGATCCCGAGATGAGGGTGGAACTTTGCGCCCTCAGCCCGGGAGTTCCCGGAAAGAGGAGCAGGGCGCCGCAGAGGAACGCAACAAGTCGGAGGCCGTTGGAAATCATCTTTCTTTCAGTACACCAAAGGCTCGATCGAATCTTCCATGAAATCGGAGGGGATGTCGGGAATCCGTTGTGAATTCCAAGAAATCTCCCGGCGGGCAAATGAGAGAGAAACCGTGGGATGACAACAACGCCCATCGCCGAAAGAACCAGCTGATTCTACCGGAATAAGAGTGGAGGTGGTACAAACATGGTGCGGCGGCGGCGATCATCGCGGAGGCCGTTTGCTAATCAGTTTTCTCATGTGTCACGGTCTTTGAAGATTTCGATGAACATCCCCGCCGTCGGGTGTGTCTTATTCAACAGAAACACCACACATCATGAAAGCGCACGCACTACCCCAACCAACCATCTCCCTTGGTGAATTGATCGCCACGGTTTCCGGCTTCTCCTCCAACAGAAGGGAAGTTCTTGCCGCCTTGGACGATCTGTTCCGCAGGGGGCGGGTCGTGGCCAAGACCCGTCTGGGACGAAAGAGACTCAAGTTGGCCTCATAAGGACCAGCATCAGGGCGGGCCGGCATCTTATCCTTGATGCCGTCAGTCGGTTTCCAACCGTGTCACCGGGTTAGGGGTCGGCTTTGAGGTGATCTTCGGTTTCGGGGTCGGCTTGCCCGTTGCTTTGGATGCCGGCGCAGGCGCGGGCGTTGCGGTGGGCAGCGGGACAGGACGGTCCGAGAGCTTGGGAATCGTGCCGGGTGTAGGGCTGGCTCGTGGATCGAAGGGGATGCCTCCCAGAACACCCACGCTTCCATCCCGCGCCCGCACCAACTGGGGGCGCTCCTTCTGGGAGTTGTAGGAGACTCGGTCGAGGATTTTCCCGTCCAATCCCACCTTCGAGTAGATGAACTGTCGGGGGATGTTGTTCTGGAGAACATGGATGGTGTTGCCTGTGTCGAGCATCACTTCGGGCTTGCCGAAGGCGATGTAGTCACCAAGGCGGTGGGTGCAGTAGACAACCCCGGAGGACCTGTCCTCGATACGCAGGTAGAGGTCGGTGCGCTCCGGCATCCGGTGCGAAAGCAGGCTGATGACCCTCGAGGCTCCGGGCCCACCCCCCATGCCGGGAACACCGACGGTCTGTTGCCAGATCAGCCTTCCCTCGGTGATTTCAACCGTCAGAGGGGGACTGCTGAAATAACCGCCCAACTCCGCCGCGTAGACGGAGGCCCTGACGCGGTAGCTACCGAAATCGCTGAGCGGGTAGAGTTGGGTGAGGTTCACCGTGCGGGTGATGGATTCGCCTGAGCCGACCTCGATGGGATCGATCTCGTAATTCGGATCGGTCGGGGGAATCGGCCTCCCGTCCAGCGTTTCAATCTGGAAACCGAACCATTTTTTCCCCTCCACATCGGCCAGGAGCAACCTGTTTCCGGAAAGATTGGAGACTCTCACGGTGGCCAACAAGGGCTCGTAGGCGACATAGAGGTTTCTCTTGATGGAGAGATCAACGGTCACCTGCGCCTTTGCACGATGGGACATCATGGCGAGCAAGGCGGCAACCGCAAGGATCGCAAGAAACCCGCGGTTCGGGAATGGAATGGTAGCCGCCATCGGAATCACGCCCCTTTATTCAAGGCCGATGAAGTACTTCAACGGGAAAAGCTTGGTGAGACGCGAGGGCTCCGCCCTGTAATCCTGCAGGTCTCCCTTATAGTAAACCGCCACGACATAACCGGAAAACTTCACCGCAGGATCCGTGGACTCCGGCATGTAACGCACCTCGACAAGTTCCGGTTCGGTCCAATCCACGGGAGGACTCATCCAGTTGGAAATGACCTGCGCCTTGCTGGGGGAGATCTCCCCGTTCTCTTCGTCGTAAAAATAGACCTGCAGCTTGATCTGTTCGTTGTCGATCCGCTCCCTGCCGCCGGCCTTGATCGTGATCACGAGCTTACGTGATCCCTCCTCCCCTCCTTCGAGTCTCACGCTCACGATTCCAAGGGCCGCTCCGGCGGCAACGGATCGATCGGCGGAAACCGAGCGAAACGACCGGTCCGTGGCCTTTTCCGTGTCGGTGAGGATTTCCTTCACCGGGGAGCTTTGGAGCGGTTTGCCGGCGGGAGCGGAGATCTCGGATGCCGGGGAGGCCATGTTTGCCGCACCAACCGCATCAGCGGAGGTGGTGACCGCCGTGGGCGCCGTACCCAATGGACGCGCCGCGTTCAGAAGGCGCGGGGTAAGGGCGACAGCCGCAAGGATCACCTCGATGAGGGCTGCGGCACCAAGCACCCAGAGAGAGACCGCAACGGTCTTGCCGGGGCGATGCTTTGAAATTCCTGTGTGTTCAACGAGCATGAAAGCGTAACTCTATCGGGCTTGGGAGCGGGGAAAAAGAGGAAATGTCCCCCCTCCGCGACGCATCATTTCTCGGGCTCCTCCTCCATGGTGACCTTGAGTTCGAGCGGTTTGCCCGCGCGTAGCACGGAAAAGCTGGCCGTTGCGCCGACCGGGGCCTCTGCGACCCGGTTGCGCAGGTCCTTGCCGTCGCGCACCGGACGGCCGTTGAACGAGAGGATCACATCACCCCCCATGAGCCCTCCCCTCTCGGCCGGGGAATTGGCCAGGGTCGCGGCAACAAGGGCTCCCCGGCTGTCGGCGAGTCCCAGTTGCCGCGCCAGGCTCTTGGTGAGCGGACGCATCACGACTCCAAGCCAGGGGTGGATCACGCGGCCACGCTGGATGATGTCCTCATAGACGCGGCGCGCCACGTTGGAGGGGATGGCAAAGCCGATTCCCTCGGATCCCCCGCTACGGCTGATGATGAAGTTATTGATGCCGATCACCCTGCCGCGGATGTCAATGAGGGGTCCTCCCGAGTTGCCGGGATTGATGGTCGTGCTGGTCTGGAAGAATTCATTGGAAGCCTCGCTGAGGGTGCGGCGCCCCTTGGCACTGATGATTCCCTGGGTGACGGTTTCCTGGAGCCCGAAGGGATTGCCGACCGCAAAGACCATCTGCCCGACCCTGACCAACTCGGAATCGCCAAAGTCGATCGGGGTCAGACCCTCCGCCTCGACCTTCAGCACGGCGATGTCGGAACGGGGATCGGCACCCGCGACCCGCGCCGGGAAGGTCCGGCCGTCGTTGAGCTGGACCGCCACTTCCAGGGCGCCGTTGATCACGTGCCAGTTGGTCACGATATGGCCCTCCGGGGAGACGATCATCCCGGAGCCCATCTTGCTGGTCTGGGGTGCCCCTCCCCCGGCCATACCGAAGAACTGGCGCACGAGCGCCTCACGGCCAGGGGCCGTTGTGGTGGTGATGCTGACCACGGAGGGAATGACGCGGTCGACCAGATCGGTGAATTCCGAGTCCATCGATTCGAGCGAACGATTGCCGGGCCGATCGCTTTTCTCCACGGGCGGGAGGGCTATCCCTCCGCGGGAAAGGACCGCAGGAGGGGAGGGTGTTTCCAGCCTCATCAACCTCCAGAAAGCGAAAAGTCCCACCCCGAGAGCAAGCACCAGTAGAAAAAGGAGAAATCGGGGGAGATTTCCCCGCTGCCTGAATGGGCGGATCATAGAGCCGGGTCGAGTTGGATGCCCGAGAGGATGCCTTCCCTAAGCCCCTGATACTTTTGGGAATCCACCTTCGGCGTCTGCCAGAGGATCACCACCAGCGTGCCGGTCTCATCGTTGGCCCGCAGCAACTCGGTGATGAGAAGCGGTTCATCTCCGGCCACAGGGAACTCGAAGCGGACGTCCCGGAAGGGGCCGGATTGCGATTCCACGATCGGGGAGGCCTCGTCACCGGCCCTTTCCCTCGCCTCGCGGGCCAACCCGAGCGCGTAGACGCTCGCCTTTTGCCCCGACTCCTTCGCCCCGGTGCGGTCGATGGTCATGCTCAGGCCGATAGTCCAAGGATCGCTCTCCGAGGAGATCTTCTCGCGGGCCGCAAGCAGCACGTCTCCTTCCAGCAACTTTCCCGGCACCAGGGTCCACTCCTTGGGAAGCGCGATCCTCGAATGAATCTCCGGCAGGTCACGTGGGACCAACTCGGGGGAGGGTGCCGGATCCGACGTCGAAGGCAGGGATGACGGAGTGAGGGAAGGTTCGGGCATGTCTGCTACCTCCGTCGAGGCATGCAAGAGGGCCGGAACGACTGCGATCAGACCGGCAAGCAGGCGAGGGCTCAGGGTCTTCATGGTTTGGGCATTGGCGGTAACGGTACATTGGGGAAGCGCTTGCGCAACTCTTCAAGGGCTTTTTGAGCCTCGGCCGGATTCCCCGCCCGGCGGTAGGCATCGACTGCTTTGGCAAGCGCCTTCGGGGTGACGACGGGATCGTCATGCAGAACCACAACGGTCATGTAGGCCTTGGCGGCCCCCGCGTGGTCCTGCTGGGAAAAAAGAATGTCACCGCTGAGGACCCGCGCCTCCGCGTTGATGGTTCCCTCGGGTTGGAGCAGCATCGCCTCCTCGGCCATCGCGGCGGCTTCCTTGAAGTTTTTCATCGTGCGCTGGATCGTTGCAGCAACGATCAAAGCCCGGGCCCTGGATGCCGGATCACGCGCCAGACGCAGGCACGACGCGGCGGGACACTGGGCCTCGCGCGACTTCCCCTGGGCGACAAGGGCAGAAGCCAGCATGGATTGGATCTCGGGATCCGAGGCACCGGGCAGACCCTCCTTCGCAAGCGGGGACAGGAAGCGTTCCGCCCCGGCGGGGTCACCCGACTCCATCGCCTTGACGCCGAGCCAACGCCCCACCTCCGGCGGAATCAGTCCCGGCTTGATCGCGGCCGCCTCGCGGGCCGCCTCCGCGGGATGATTCATGTAGTATTCCGCCAGCAGGATGCGGAGGCCGGCCCGTTCCCCGAACTGCTTGGGATCACCGGCGCGTGACTTGGAGAACTCCTCGACGGCCAGCGCATAGTCCTTGTTCTCCATGGCAGTCCAGCCGATCCAGTAGTGTGCCTGGGAGGCGGCGGAACTCTTCGGATAGTCCCGGAGAAGCATGGCGAAAGTCTCCGCCATCCCCTTGTTATCCTGCTGCTGGCCGAGCAGGAGAGCTCGCTGCTGGAGGGCCAGTTCCCGCTCGGGCGCCTTGGGGTGGCGTTCCTCGAGAAGGAGAAAATCGGCGACTGCGCCGGACAGGTCGTTCCGCCTCTGCCTGAGTGTCGCTCGCTGTGCCAAGGCCGAGGGGGCGCGCTCATCGTCCGGGTATTTTTCGAGGAAGCGGCCGATCGCCTCGACGGCGCTCTCCGTCTCACCGGCCTGGGTGAGACTCCACGCCTCCTTGTAAAGAATGTCGGGGCGCGAGTCCGGCGGAAGGGAATCCGGCGGGATCGCCCGGTAAAGGGCGGCCGCATCGGCGTATTTTCCTCCGCGGAGGGTCTCCTCGGCCTTGAGGAACTGCGCACGGGCGCGGTCGGCCGGATCCGAGGCCGTCATCAGATACCGGTCGATCTCCTCCGGAAGGGAAGGACTGCGCAGGGCATGAAGCGCGAGGAGTCTCTGGAACGGCGCGGCCGAGGCCGCGTCGCTGGCGGGAAACTCCCGGATGATGACATCGTACTCCTCAAGTGCCCTTGCGTTTTTTCCCTGTCTGCGGAGGGCATTGGCACGGATGAGCAGGATCTCCGGCTTGTTCTCGGAATCGCTCGCCAGCGCAGCCTCGGCGATCCGGAGGACTCCCGCGTCATCCCCTTCCCGTGCGGCGATCCGCAGGGCGCCGAGCGCAGCCACCCCACCCCATCGTCCCGACTCCTTGGATGAAGCCACCCTGTCGAAGAGTTGCCTGGCCTCACCAGCCCTTCCTAGCTCGGACTGAAGCAGGGCCGCCTTCACTCCCGCCTCGGAGCGGGCCTCACCAGTCACCGCCCCCTCACCCGAGTCCAGGATCCTTGTGTAACAGGAGAGTGCCTCTTCGCGCCTACCATCCTTCGTGTATTGCGAGGCCAGTTGGAACAGGGCCAGAGTCCGGCGGGGACTGGAGGCGGGAGCTTCCGCCATCCCCTTGAGCAGATTCTCCGCCTGCTCGTACCGCCCCGCTTTCTTGAGGCAAAGGGCCTCGCGGTAGCGTGCCGTCTCGCGGATCGAGGGATCGGAGGCCTCCTTCGCGGTGAACGCAAAGTGACCTGCCGCACCGGAGGCATCCCCCCTTTCCTCCTCGATCTCCCCGAGGCGGAATGATGCGGAGGGGGTGAATTCCCCTGCGGGATTCTCCTCCAGCAGGCGGCGGAAAGTTGCTTCCGCCGCGACGGTGCTGCCCATGAGCCGTTGCGATTCCCCGAGGCGGTAGACCGCGCGATCCCTTCCGGGCGTCGCCTTGGTGGCCATGATCAGGAATTTCTCATACTCGGCCACGGCGGATCCGGGCTCTTTGCGGCCGAAGAATCCGTCGGCCACCGCAAGCTGGGCCGTGGCCAAGGCCTCGGAATCACGTGTCCCGGAGGGGGCGATCCTGATACTCCCCTCTTCCCCGGCCTGCGGGGGCCGTGAAGCGGAGGGCGACGGCGCGGGCTTCGCAATCCCTGCGGGAGTCCCCGCGGGCAGAGCCTTCATCACCGGGATCCCGGCATGGGCTGGCTGTGCCGCCGGAGTGGGAACCGGCGAAGGAAGTGGAGACGAGGGGATGGTGGGCGAGTCGACCGGCAAGGCCCGGCGAATTTCAGGAGAGGAAGAGGGAAACTGGGCCAGGAGCGGAAGAGGACCTCCGAGCTCAAAAAAGAGCACCGCGGCAAGGAGAGTCAGCGTGGGATCGTGAAGGTATCTCACGGCTCGGAGGCCGGGGCGGCCGTGGCGAAGGCGACGTTCCAGATGTTCGCCTTGCGGCAGACATCGAGAGTCTGGACGATGTGGCCGTAGTCCACGCGCTGGTCACCCCGGAGCACGACTGCCTGGTCGGGATAGAGTTCGGCAACACGTGAGAGGGCGGCGAGCAGTTCGGCTGGCGTCATGGCACGGCGGTTCATCACCAGCGAACCGTCGGCCTTCACGTTGATGATCACCTCGCCGACAGACCGGCGCTGCTCCTTGGCCTCACCAGCCGAGGGCATCTGCACGTCGAGTTCGCGTTCCTGCCGCGCGAAACTCCAGGTCAGCATGAAGAAGCCGAGGAGCACGAGCAGGATGTCCACCATCGGCGCGATCAGGAATCCCCGTGGTTCGGGCTGGATGCGCGTGCGGAAATTCACGGCAGCTGTGGGATGATTACCTGCCCCGGGAGAGCACGAGCCTCGCGAGGAGGACCGTCGTAGCGGCCTCCAGCTCCGAGATCATCTCCTGAACCCTGCCCCGGAAGTAGGCGTAGGCAATCATCGCGGGAATACCGACCACCAGGCCGGCGGCCGTGGCGACAAGGGCCTCGGCCACCCCCTCGGCGAGAAGCATCGGACGAGAGGCGGCGACATCGTTTGCCATGACGCTAAAGGAGCGGATCATCCCGAAAACGGTCCCGAGCAGTCCCAGCATCGGCGCGATGGTGGCGATGTCGGCCAACCACGCCACACGCTGGTTGAGAAGGGCCGCCTCGCGGCTTCCCTCCGTCTGGGCGATCTCACGGACCTGATCGTCGGTTGCCCCGGGGTTGCGGGCCAGGAATTCGAGCGTCCTGCCGAGAATCACGGCGACCGTGTCGCGGTGGCGGTTGGAGATGGCGAGGAGTCCCATCAGGTCCCCCTTGCCGAGAAGAGTCTCCGCCGTGTTCATGTAGCGGGAACCGGCGACGGCCCGACGCCGTAGCGTCACCAGATAGACAAGGATCAGGGCAAGCGTCACGACCGAGAGAATCAGGAGCGGAATCATCACCATGCCTCCCGCAGTGAGAAGCTTCGCCAGGGTTTCGGGAGTCGCCCCACCCTGTCCAAGCACGGGACCGGATGCAGCGGCAGGATCCGCCGCGCGGAGAAGGGCGGGCGTGGCGAGAAAAACCATCAAGTTGACGGGAAGTCGGTTCATCGGCGGTTCCCGGAAGGATATCGGATCCCCACCGCCGCGCAAGAAGATGGCACAGGTCTGAAAATTCGGCGGACGGGGACCACCTCAACCATCCTTTTTCCCCGACTCCTCCTCATACTTCCGACTGTAGCGGACAAAGACGGAAAAGGCTGTCGCGAAAGCGATCCAGAAGCCTGGAAAACCATCGAGGAAGCCGAGCCTCAGGATGTAGGCGCGAAAGAAACGCCAGAGGGGGCGCAGCAGATTGGGCGCAAGCGACCAGCGCCGGCCCTCCATTTGCTGTCGTTCCAGAAAGTCATCCGAATAGGGACCAATCTTGGCCAGGTAACTTGCGATGGTCGGGAAGGAATCGTGCAGCAGATCTCCCCGGAGATGCCTGACTCTTCCCTCCAGCAGGACCTTGTCATGGGGATCCTTGCCCCCGATGCGCGCCTTGTCGCGTTGGATCAGCCGCAACTGACGGTCGGGATACCAGTCGCCGTGCGTGATCCAACGCCCGAGAAAGCGCACCTTGCGGTTGAAGCGCCCGCCCTGGAACCAGGCGGATTCCCCACTTTGGAAAAATTCCACGATCGACTGACGAAGTTCGCCGGAAAGTTCCTCGTCGCAGTCGAGCATCAGCACCCAAGGCTGAGTGCAATGATCGAGGGCCATCTGTTTCTGGGCGCAGTGTCCGGCCCACGGATGATGAATCACCCGGGCACCAGCCGCCTCCGACACGGCGGCGGTGGCATCGGTCGAACCGCTGTCCACCACGATGATTTCACGGGCAAGCCCCTCCACGCTCCGAAAACACTTTCCAATACGGCCCTCTTCATTGAAGGAAATCACCGCGAGAGAGAGCGGAAGGGATCCCTTGAGGGCACTCATGATGGAATCCCCTTGGTTTTCTCCGCCTGCTTTGACATCTCCCAGAGAGCGTTCATCTCGGAAAAAGTCAGCGAGGCAAAGTTACTGCCGACAGGGGTGGCTCTCTCCATGCTCCGGAATCGACGGGAAAACTTTCCCGTGGCCCCCTGCAATGACGACTCGGCATCGATTCCAAGGGAGCGGGAGAGATTCACCACGGCGAAGAGAAGGTCACCGATTTCCCCGGCAAGCCTCTCCATGTGACCGGCCTTATCGCGAAGCGCCATCTCCTCCTCGACCTCCCCAAGTTCTTCCCGGATCTTGTCGAGGACATCCTCGGGACACTCCCAGTCGAATCCCGCCTTGGCCGCCTTTTTCTGGATTTTCTGGGCTCGGACGAGGGCCGGAAAAGCACGCGCGACACCGTCCAGAAGCGAGAGGGTTGGTGAATCCGTGGCCTCCGTGACCTTGGTCTTGGCGGCCATCTCGGCCCGCTTGATCTCCTCCCACCGCTCAAGCACCTGCCCGCTTGAAACGGCGGTGGCATCCCCGAAGACATGGGGATGCCGGCGCACAAGCTTTTCGGAGGCGGTGGCAGCGATCGTATCGAGGGTGAATGCCTCCTGCTCGGAGGCAATCTGGGCCTGCATCATGATGTTGATCATCAGATCGCCGAGTTCCTCCTCAAGATCCGCGGCATGGGCACGCTCGATCGCATCGACCACCTCGTATGCCTCCTCAAGCAGCGAGGTCCGGAGGGAATCGGCCGTCTGCTCGCGATCCCAAGGACACCCGCCCGGGGCGCGGAGCCGCGCAATGATCTCACGGAGTCGTTGCACTGCCTGGCTCATCGCGACAAAGCGGATACGGCGGCCTACCTGGAGCCACCCACGCCGCGTTGCAGGATTGCCTGGCGGGCCTCTTCAAGGGCTTTCCTCTCCGAGGAACTGAGACTGGAGATCCCCGTGCGGCTGATTTTTTCCAGCAGACGGTCCATCTCCTGGTCAGGATCGACTGTCCCGCTGGGTGCCGGGACACGGGAAGCGGGCCGATCCTCATTGGTGGGGTGCGAAAGGGCCCCGGGCAGGACGGAGAACCGGGGCTTCTGCCCACGCCATCCAGGCAACGACAAGCGGAAGGGGAGCTGCACACCGAAGAGCGGTTCTTCGAATCCGGCGCGACGCATCAGAAGAATGGCGAGCAGACTTGATGCCAGGAGGACAAGCACCCGGGCGGTCTGATGGTCGGCCAGCAGCTGAAGGGATGAAATGGCCATCAAACCGACAAAGACCCAGCGGGCGGCCACCCCGAAAAAGAACTGCGCTCTGGGATGCATCGCCACAAAGGCGGCGAAGATGGCGAAATTCACTTCCTGGGCACCGACCGTACGCTGGGGAAATCCGGCATAGCCCACCCCCTGCAACAGCATTGGCCCGATCAGGATGAGTCCTGCATAGAGAATGGCGAAGCGGCGCCAACCGAGCCCGTTCTCCACCTCCCGGCCGAAGTACCAGAGCATCAGCATCTCGAAGAGAAACCAGATCGAGGGAGCGGCCACGAAGGCGTAGGTGACCAAGCGCCAGAGCTGCCCCTCGGCAACGGCCGTGCTGTTATAGGAAAGGGCGTCGAGCCAGCCCCCGTGACCCGAGGCCAGCAGGACCGTCACCACCACCATGGCGGCGCTGTGCAGCGCGACCAGAAGCGTGATTAACCGAACGGGCAACTCTCCGTAAAAGAAAAGGGGCTCGCTCTCCCCGCGGTGATGGGCGGACATGGGGGGAAAATAACCGCGGATGGCGGCCGCGACAAGCGGTGATGATGCTTATGGGAAGTTTTATACCAGAATTTGCATTGGCAATCTGCAGTGCAGAGGAGAAGGGGTTAAAAAAAGTTAGCCGTAACGCAGGCCGTCAGGCCGAGGCTGGGCTAGCAAAGTTGAAGCGTTACAACCAAGGCTCTGGAAGAGCCGCGGAAGATCCCGTCCCGCGACTGCGGGAGGACCCAAAGGGCGCCACCGCTTGCTGGGAGGTAAGTGGCGTCTAAGTGGATCAAAACAGCCCTGAGCTGAGAATCGAGATGGCGAATTCAGAGAACTCGTCGCAGCAGCACGGGCCGAGGAGTCGAATCAAGGTTTCCAATTTAGTCCCTTGTAACCCTTTTAACACTTCCACTTTTTAACCCGATCGACTCGCACCATCTTGGTGAAAGCTCCAACTATGTTGGGGGGATTCATCGCAAAATCCGGGTTTATTCAGTAAGCGAGCATGCACCTTGTCAGCGCAGGGAGAAAAACCCTAACGTTGGTGATGACCAAACCCGTCGCCACGGAGGCCTGCACCGAAACCCTCGGCATCCGTCGGCCTGAAAACCCTACGGTGACCAACTGGGTCGAGGATGTGGCCGGACTGACCACCCCCGAGAATATCTTCTGGTGCGACGGCAGCGGGGCCGAGGACACGGCGATGCGCGAACTGATGGTCGCCTCAGGCTCGGCTATCCGGCTCAACCCCGACAAGCGCCCCAATTCACTGCTCGTCCGGAGCAACCCCGGGGATGTCGCGCGCGTCGAGGAGCGCACCTTCATCTGCAGCAAGACCCCGAAGGATGCCGGCCCCACCAACAACTGGCGCGACCCCGCCGCCATGAAGGCCACGCTGAACGGCCTCTACAAGGGATGCATGAAGGGCCGCACCATGTACGTCATCCCCTTCAGCATGGGGCCTGTCGGCTCTCCGATCTCCCGGTACGGCATCGAGATCACCGACAGCCCCTATGTGGTCGCCAACATGCGCATCATGACCCGCATGGGTTCGGCGGTGTACCCCGAGATCGCCAGCACCGGACAGTACGTGAAGTGCATCCACTCGGTCGGCAAGCCGCTTGCCCCCGGCGAGAAGGATGTCGCCTGGCCCTGCGATCCCGAGAACACCCACATCACCCACTTCCCCGAGGAGCGCCTGATCATGAGCTACGGCTCCGGCTACGGCGGCAACGCCCTGCTCGGGAAGAAATGTTTTGCGCTCCGCATCGCCTCGGCGATGGCCCGCGACGAGGGATGGATGGCCGAGCACATGCTCATCCTCGGCGTGAAGGATCCGGCCGGGGCTAAGACCTACGTCACCGCCGCCTTCCCGAGCGCATGCGGCAAGACGAACTTCGCCATGATCATCCCTCCCCTGCATCTGAAGGAAGAGGGCTGGGAAGTCTCCTGCGTCGGCGACGACATCGCCTGGATCAAGCCGGGGCCCGACGGTTGGCTCCGCGCCATCAACCCGGAAGCCGGATTCTTCGGCGTCGCACCGGGCACCTCCTACGAGAGCAACCCGATGGCCATGGACACCATCCGGCACGACACCATCTTCACCAACGTCGGCCTGACCGACGACGGCGACGTCTGGTGGGAGGGAATGACCAAGCAACCACCGGCCCACCTCATCGACTGGAAGGGGAATGACTGGAAGCCCGGCCAGCTTGATGCCGAGGGCAAGCCGGTCCTCTCAAGCCACCCCAACAGCCGCTTCACCGCGCCTGCAAGGAACTGCCCGATCATCGATCCCGAGTGGGAGAACCCCGAGGGGGTGAAGATCAGTGCGATCGTCTTCGGAGGCCGCCGCGCCACGACGATGCCCCTCATCTTCCAGTCCTTCAACTGGGTTCATGGCGTCTACCTCGGCGCCACCGTCGGCTCCGAGATGACCGCGGCCGCGGCCGGAACCGTCGGCCAGGTCCGACGCGACCCGATGGCGATGCTCCCCTTCTGCGGCTACAACATGGGGGACTACTTCGCACACTGGTTGGAGATGCGGCGTCTCGTGAAGCACGTGCCGCGGATCTTCCACGTGAACTGGTTCCGCAAGAGCCCCGAGGGGAAATTCCTCTGGCCCGGATTCGGCGACAACATGCGCGTGCTCAAGTGGATCGTCCAGCGCTGCCAACACGGCGCCCACGCGCTCGAGACCTCCGTGGGATGGGTTCCCGAGTATAGGGATCTCGACATGACGGGGCTTGAGGGCGTGATCACGCCGGAGGCCTTCGAGGAACTCCAGAAGATCGATCCCTCCGAGTGGCATCGTGAACTCCTCCTGCAGGACGAACTCTTCATGAAGCTCTACAGCCACCTGCCCAAGGAACTCGTCTTCCAGCGCGAACTCCTGATTTCCCGGTTGTAAAACCGGAAAGCTGAAGAGTTCTCCCTCAGAGCAGTGCGGCTCGGACTGCCGCTACCTTTCCCTACGGGCATTTGCGAAGAACTCCCTGAACGTCCGTATTCCCGGACCCACAAGGCGCGGAGGAGTTGGCATTTCCTCCACTCTCTCACGGGCTTAAAAACCAATACCATGTGACAAAGTCGTGGTAATCAGCCTCCTTCTTCTGAAATCAGACACTCCCTCCTGGCCTCAACTTGAGAGGCCGATTGGAAACACCATCCTCGCGGGGGATTCGCCCTACGGAATTACGTTTTTCCCCTTGATCTTGAAGGCCTTGGCGGCGGCAAGGAGATGCCCGTCGTTGGAATAAATCTCCTTGAATCCTTGCTCCACGGCACAAGCCAAGTGGAGAGCATCCCCTGACCGATGGTAGACAGAGGGTGCCAGTTTGCGAAAGCGCTGGAGAACTTCGGCAAGCAGTTCCTGATTCACCGGGAACCATGTCCAAATGCGATTCTCCTCGTCGTGATCAAACTGGCTAGAGATTTGGCGAAATTCGCCAGCCGTGATCGTTCCCTGCCGGAGGTTGCGGTGAAAGGTTGATGCCAACTCTATCCTTCCGTAAGCACTACAGGCCACCCTGCCATCCGCGACGGCAAGTTCCCTGACCTCGGAACTACCTCGCTCATTCAGGTAGCACTTGGCCAGGTAGGAGGTATCGAAATAGATCATCCCCTATCGCGATCCTCGGAAATAAAGCGACCGGAATCCACATCCCTGTATTTGATCCGCTCAAATCCCTTCACAAAAGTTCGCTGCGAAAAAGGTTTCCCCATTTCGGCCTCCGAGAAGGGGATGATCTTTGCCACGGGTTGCCTTCTGTCCATGACGACAATCCCCTCGTCACGACTGGCTTTGCGAACCCAATCACCCGTCTTCATGTGAAGCTCCCGGATCGTGATCGTCTTCATGTGCTCAATGTGACACATATTAGAGCGCCGGTCAACCCCAAGGGGATCCCGTTTTGTTTTTATTCAACGACACTACCTCCTCGCCGGGATACAAGCCTGAAAGGCCCCTTGCCCCAAGGTTATCCTCCCTTGATCCCCGTTGCCAGGATCGTCTGGAAGTTGGGTGTCAGGTAAGGTCCATAGAATGGCATCCCTTAACCGCTTTGTCTTGATATCAAATCAATGAGTACCCGATGGGATTCCACTCGTTGCCCACACCCTACTGCACGATGAGCGTACGGGTGGCGAAGGACGGTGCGAAGAAGGCGTTGCCGGAGTTCGTCACGGTGATCGTCGCAGTCCCCCTCCCGAGAATCAGGAGGACATTGTTGGAGATCGAGCCGACGGAGCCGTTGTGAAACCGACGCAACCTGGTTCTTCCATCGCATTGACGGCACTTGCCTCCCGGCAAGCGGTGCCGCCCTACGGGTCCCTCCCGCATTCGCGGTGGGATCTTCCGCGCGACATCCCTGTCGCTTGGTTCACGCTCCATGACGCGGGGAAGAATCCCGAATCGGTCGCCAAGGTCCGGGCCCCCTGTGCCGAATACGGCCTCTATCCTCCCGAGGAGGTCACCGCCCTAAGGGCTGCGGAAAAGACGGACTAATTTTAGCCGTTGGAAAGCATTTTATGCCTTGGCCACGGTGAGATGGAGAAATGCGAGTCCTTGGAATTGCTTGTAATCCGCATCAAAGGAAACAAGGCGCGACCGGGTGGTATGGGCCACGGAGGCAAGCCAAGCATCGGTCAAACGAGAGGCAGGGAAGGAGGGCTTCTCCGACCACTCCCTCATCATCGACTCAGCTGATTCAGGCTCGGCAAGGAAGAAAACCTCGGGAAGATCTCGAAAGGCCAGATAAGCGCTCCAAGCCTCCGCAGTGGTGAAGGGATCGCCCTTCATGACATGGCGGTTACTCAACAACCGGATCAACCCGAGCATGGAAACCCGCGTGAAGGCCAATCTTGAAGCGGACTCTTTCTCCCAGTAGTTCCTGGCCCTGTCGTGATGTTCGTGATCGCGGTCGGCTAGAGCCAACCAGACATTGATATCAGGGAGATCAACGGCCGACATGCCCCTCCTCCATCGCCAGGATTTCGTCGAGGCGGTCGTTCGCAAATGCTGGATGTTTTTTACCGGTGGGCTTTCGGATCACGGGGAGTTTGCTTCTGCGAGGGGTTGCCTGGGGGGCTTCCCGAACGGGTGAAGCGAGGCCAGCCTCGATCAACTGACAAACAATCTCCTTGAGCTTCAAGCCGCGCAGAGAAGCCTCCGCCTTGAGCTTGCGGAAGGTAGGATCAGGGAGATCAAGGGTCGTTCGCATAAAAGCATTTTTACATCAGATTCAACGCAGGTCAACCCCCACATCCCTTTTCTCCCATTCATTCCCGGGAGGAGGCTTTTTGTGCTGAAAGCGCATTCGCGTAACCCATCCGTTTCTTCAGTAGTGAATAACTGACTTGCCTTTCTTTCCTGAGTTCTTGAGTTCCAGATTTCTACTTGCCGCTCATCTTAACCCAAAGAAAACAGCGAGGAGCCAATTATTTCTTAAAGCCGGTGGCGAGTATCGTCTGAAAATTCGGCGCCTGCTGTTCGCGGGCCACGACACTGACTTCGGGATCACGGAACCCGACCTTCTCGAGCATGGCGTGGAGTTCGACACCGGAGAAGCCGAGCCAGACATGGGCGTAGAGCTCCTTGGCCTGCTCGTAGGTGTGGCTGGCGAGGTCGAGGATCAGGATGCGACCGCCCGGTTTGAGGATCCGGAAGGCGCTCTCCACAGCCCTCTGCGGTCGGGCCGCATGATGAAGCGCCTGGCTGAAGAGAACCACATCGACTGATCCAGCCTCGATCGGAGGCTCCTCGATGTCTCCTAGCCGGTACTCCAGATTGCTGAAGCCGTTCTCCTTCGCGATCCTGGCACCGTACTCGACCATCTTGGGCGAGTTGTCGATTGCGATGACCTGCTTGGCCGTGCGGGCCAGAAGCTGGGAAAGCGTCCCCTCACCCGCCCCCATGTCGGCGATCACCATCGGGGGCATCAGGCGAAGCAGTCCGTGGGCGAGCGCCTGCCAGGAGCGGCCCGGCACATAGGTGCGGCCGAATTTCCCCGCAAGCTTGTCGAAGTAGTCGGCGGCGCGGTCGCGCCGTTTGTTGAGCACCAACTGCAGCGCCTGGCGATCCCGTTCGGCCTCCGCCAGTTCGGCCACCGCCGCAGAGAGGGCCTGGCGCAGAGGGGCCACGGCGGCGGGTACGGCGGCGTAGTGGATGTTCTTGCCGACACGGCGGTCGAGCACGAGTCCTTGACGGCGCAGTTGTCCGAGGCTTGCCGAAATGCGCGACTGCCCCATGCCGAGAGCCTCCTGCAGTTCGGCAACGGTCAGCTCTTCCTCGAGCAGGAGGGCCAGCAATCGGAGGCGCGTCGGATCCGAGAGCGTCCGGAGGGATTGGAGAATTGACGCCACACCCATTTACATATACAAATACGTTCATAAGTAAAGCCGCAGGATGACCCTCGGCCTTACCCAACCCAAGAAGAACACCAACCCACCCACCCCATGTCACGTAGCTACATCTTCTCCTCCGAATCCGTCGGCGAAGGCCATCCCGACAAGGTCTGCGACACCATTTCCGACGCCATCCTCGATGCATGCCTGGCACTGGATCCGATGAGCCGCGTCGCCTGCGAGACCTACGCCAAGAGCAACATCGTGGTGATCGGCGGTGAGATCACCGTTCCCAAGCTCGGCAAGAAGCCCCTCGAATCGGCCCTGAATCTTGGAAAGATCGTCCGCGATGCGATCCGTGAGATCGGCTACCACAACAGCGACGACGTCTTCCACGCTGACACCGTCTTCATCAACAACATCATCACCTCGCAGAGCCCCGACATCGCCCAGGGTGTCGATGCCAAGAAGGCCGACGGCAAGAAGACCGCCGAACAGGGTGCCGGCGACCAGGGACTCATGTTCGGCTACGCCTGCAACGAGACGACCGAACTGATGCCCGCTCCGATCATGTATGCTCACCGCCTCGGCCGTGAACTGACCCGCCTCCGCAAGAGCGGCGCCGCCAAGTGGCTCCGTCCCGACGCGAAGAGCCAAGTCTCCGTCGAGTATGTCGACGGGAAGCCGACCCGCATCGTCAACGTCGTCATCTCCACCCAGCACGCCGAGGGTGTTTCCCACAAGGAGATCGAGAAGTTCTGCATCGAGAAGGTGATCCGCAAGGTCCTTCCCGCCAAGATGCTCACCAAGCAAACCGAATTCCTGATCAACCCGACCGGCCGCTTCGTCATCGGCGGCCCCCAGGGCGACACCGGCCTCACCGGCCGCAAGATCATTGTCGACACGTACGGAGGAATGGGACGCCACGGAGGCGGTGCCTTCTCCGGAAAGGATCCGACCAAGGTTGACCGTTCCGCAGCCTACATGGGCCGCTATGTGGCGAAGAATGTCGTCGCAGCCGGCCTTGCCGCACGCTGCGAGGTTCAGTTCGCCTATGCGATCGGTCATCCCAATCCCGTCTCGATCCACATCGACACCTTCGGCACCGCCACGGTTCCCGAGCAGGCCATCGAGACCGCGGTGAAGAAGACCTTCGGCTTCAAGCCCTCCGAGATCATCAGCCAGCTGAAGCTGCGCCGTCCGATCTACTCCAAGACCACCAACTACGGACACTTCGGCAAGAACGACTCCGACATCACGTGGGAGAAGACCGACAAGGCATCGGCGCTCAAGAAGGCAGCGCTCGCCGCTGCGAAACTCTGAAGAGGTTAAAAATGTTACAACGATAAAAAAGTTACAACGTCCAGAACCACATCATTTCAGAATTCACCTTTTAACAATTCAACCCTTCTAACCTTTTAACTTATGAGTTCATTGATCGCACTTGCTGCCCAGCAAGCGGTGCGACCCCTTCGGGGCTGCTCCTAGGGCCCAGTCTTCCGCGCCTCTTCCCAGAGGCTTGGTTCACCGATCTTTCATCTTATCCAACCAATAAACAACCAACCAAACACTATGAGCACTTTTTCAGACTATAAAGTAGCCGACATCACTCTCGCCGAGTGGGGCCGCAAGGAGATCAACATCGCCGAGCAGGAGATGCCCGGCCTCATGTCGATCCGCGCCAAGTATGCCAAGGAGAAGCCCCTCCAGGGCGTCCGCATCACCGGTTCCCTCCACATGACCATCCAGACGGCGGTCCTCATCGAGACCCTCGTCGATCTCGGCGCCGACGTCCGCTGGGCCAGCTGCAACATCTTCTCGACCCAGGATCAGGCAGCCGCCGCGATCGCCGCGGCCGGCATCCCCGTCTTTGCCTGGAAGGGCGAGTCCCTCGAGGAATACTGGTGGTGCACCAACAAGGCGATCAGCTTTCCGGGCGGCAAGGGCCCCCAGATGGTCGTCGACGACGGCGGTGACGTCACCCTCCTCATCCACAAAGGCTACGAGCTCGAGGATGGCGACGGCTGGGTCAACACCCCCTCCGGCAACCACGAGGAACAGGTCATCAAGGATCTCCTCAAGCAGGTCAACAAGGAGACCCCGACCCGCTGGCATGAGATGGTGAAGGAGTGGCGCGGCGTCTCCGAGGAGACCACCACCGGTGTCCACCGCCTCTACAAGCTCCATGAGAAGGGCAAGCTTCTCGTTCCTTCCTTCAACGTGAACGACTCCGTCACCAAGTCCAAGTTCGACAACCTCTACGGTTGCCGCCACTCGCTCGTCGACGGACTCAACCGCGCCATCGACGTCATGATCTCAGGCAAGGTCGCCGTCATCTGCGGATACGGCGATGTCGGCAAGGGAAGCGCCCAATCCCTCCGCGGGCAGGGTGCGCGCGTCATCATCACCGAGATTGATCCGATCAATGCGCTCCAGGCCGCCATGGAGGGCTACGAGGTCACCACGCTTGAGGAGACCCTCGGCCGCGCCGACATCTACGTCACCACGACCGGCAACGTCGGCGTCATCACCTTCGAGCACATGAAGCGCATGAAGGACCAGGCGATCATCTGCAACATCGGACACTTCGACAACGAGATCGAGGTCGACAAGCTCCAGAGCGACAAGACCGTCAAGCGCACCAACATCAAGCCCCAGGTCGACAAGTACACATTCCCCGGCGGCAACGAGATCTTCCTCCTTGCCGAGGGACGCCTCGTCAACCTCGGCTGCGCCACCGGCCACCCGAGCTTCGTCATGAGCGCCAGCTTCAGCAACCAGACCCTCGCCCAGCTCGAGCTCTGGAAGAACCGTGACACCTACAAGCCCGGCGTCTACGTCCTGCCCAAGAAGCTCGACGAGGAAGTCGCCCGTCTCCACCTCGACAAGATCGGCGTGAAACTGACCCAACTCACCAAGGAGCAGGCCGACTACCTCGACGTCTCCGTCGAAGGCCCCTACAAGCCGGCTCACTACCGCTACTAGTCGCGAAGCGACTAGTGGTGAAAAGTGAAAGGTTAGAAAGTTCAACAAGAGAGCCCCGGTCGCCGAAAAGGTGACCGGGGCTTTTTCATGGAAAGACTGCATCAGAAGTTGCTTATTGCATCAGATGCGTTTATGAATGCTTGATGAGAACCACGCTTGATATTGACCTAGATATCCTGGAAGCGGCCAAGGAGATGGCTCAATGCTCAAAACGGACCGCCGGACAGGTTCTTTCCGAGTTGGCAAGAAAGGCCTTGATTGCCAACGTGCCCACCTCGCCGGGAGCACCTCGCAAGCTGAATGGATTCGAGATCATTGAGGCGGGTGACAGGGTGGTTACCCGCGAACTGGTGCAGAAACTCATGGAGGAATCGGAGGCTTCATGATTGCCCTTCTGGATGCCTCCCTCTTGATTTCCCTCTTCGACGCGGCGCATGTCCATCACCGCAGGGCCCACGCGTGGCTGTCACGACACCGATCCGAGGGGTGGGCCACCTGCCCACTCACCCAGAACGCCTGCATCCGCATCATGTCGCAACCGACTTATCCCGGAAGACTCACCGTGGGAGACATCACACGACGCCTGCGGGATGCCACGAACGCGGAGGACCACCATTTCTGGCACGATACGATCAGCTTCTGTGACGAACGACTCATCGACTACAACGCGATCCTCACACCAAGACACCTCACGGATATTTACCTTCTGGCCATGGCCAAGAGGATGAAAGGGGTATTCGTGACCTTCGACCAAGCTATTCCGAAAAAAGCAGTTCCAGGATCTGAAAAACACCTGTTGGTTCTGCCAACGGCATAGACTCCAGGCGGCCGAACTGTACTTTCTCCAAAGGCACAGGCGTTTACAAAATAAAGACCAAGCGCGGCCGTCGTTACTCCCAAGATGCACCGCTCCGGTGAGATGATTTTAGATGCAGGCAAACAATTCTCTCCTTGCACCCCTATCCACTCTGGCTCGGGGATTTTGAGATCATAGCCAGGCGCCCAAGCGCAGCCTTCGTTACTCCCAAGTTGCACCGCTCCGGTGAGATGATTTTAGATGCGGGGCAAGGCGCGTAAGTGAAGGCGTAGTTATCCTACGCCGAACGCGCAGCAACATAGCCCCGCGCTAAAAGCACTCACCAGAGTTATTTGATCGCGGTCCAGACGCGATGCACATCATCGTGCTCTTCCAGCGCCTGAAGAAACTCACCGGCCTCGGCACGCTGTTCGTCGGTGAGGGTCGGGAAGTTCTTGGCGACGTAGCCGATCTCGCTGGTGACGACCTTCCAACCGTTGTCCTTGAGCCATGTGGTCACGGCGGCGGTAGCAGTGCGGTCGGTGATGAAGCGGGCACCGGTTTTGTCGGCGGGAATGTCGTCGTTCTGGTCGTGGGTCAGGGCCTCGACCTCGTTCGCGCCGGCCTCGATGGCGGCCTCCTCGAGATCAAGTCCGGTCTTGTCCGTGTAAGCCTCGACAAGACCTACGTTATCGAACAGGAACTTGTTGCTGCCGGGAGCGCCGAGCTGGCCGTCGCGGAAGAGGACGCGGATCTCGGGCGTCGTCCGGTTGGTGTTGTCGGTGTAGACCTCGACGATCAGGGGCACCTTGTGGGGCGCATATCCCTCGAAGGTGATGTGGTCGATGACCGCCTTCTCCCCGCCGATGCCTGCGCCCTTGTTGATCGCCCGGTCAATGACGTCTTTGGAAACACTCTCGGCACGGGCTTTTTCAAGCGCGGCGAAGAGTCGGGAGTTCGTTGCCGGATCCGCGCCTCCCTGTCGGGCGGCGATGGTGATTTCTCGGACGAACTTGCCCGTCGACTTGGACTTCTTGAGTGATGCGACCTCGCGTTTCGCGAGCAACCATTGGCGACCCATGGGAAATTAGGGATTGGGAGTTGGAAGCTGGGAGTTGGGGTGGAAAAAAGGAAAGAGTCAATCCGGTGTCGAGGGATCATCCGGACTGATTCCTATCTACCAACTTCCATCTTCCATCTGCAACTTATTCGTCGGCGACGACCGGCGTTGCCGATGCGCGCTTGCGGGCCGTGGCGTCGAGGATCTTCTTGCGGAGTCGGATGCTGAGCGGGGTCACCTCGACGTATTCGTCGGGAGCGATGTACTCGAGCGAACGCTCGAGGCTCATCTTGAGCGGCGGAGAGAGGGAAACTCCCTTGCCGTCACCGGAGCTACGCATGTTGTTCAAGGTTTTGGCCTTGCAGACATTGACCGGCATGTCGTCGATACGGGAGTTTTCACCCACGATCATCCCGACATAGATGTCATCCTGCGGAGAGACGAAGAGACGACCGCGTTCCTGGATCTTCTCCATCGAGTAGGCCATGGCTGTACCGGCTTCCATGGCGATCAAGACACCATTGTTTCGGGTCGGGATCTCACCCTTGTACTCGGCGTACTCCTTGAAGATATGGGACATGATGCCGGCACCCTTGGTGAGGTTGACCAGATCGGTTTCGAAGCCGATGAGTCCGCGGGTCGGAGCCTCTGCCTGCACGGTGACGCTCTTGGTCTTGTGATCCATGTTCACGATCTCGGCCTTGCGTCCGGCGAGGCTCTGAAGGATGTCACCGAGGTTATCGGGAGGAACATCGACGTAGACGGTCTCAATCGGCTCGAGAAGCTTGCCACCCTCACCCCTCTTGTAGATGACCTCGGGACGGGAGACGAGTAGCTCGAAGCCCTCGCGGCGCATCTGCTCCACGATGACGGCGATCTGCATCTCTCCGCGGGCCTTGATCTGGAAGTGTCCGGCAAGCTCAGTTTCCTTCACCTCGATGGAGACGTTGGTACGGGTCTCGCGGATCAGGCGCTCCTTGATCTGACGGGCGGTGACAAGCTTGCCCTCCTTGCCGACGAGTGGTCCGTCGTTGATGCAGATCTTCATCGTGATCGTCGGCGGATCGATGTCGACGAAGGCAAGCGGCTCGCGGGTATCGTTATCGGTGATGGTCTCCCCGATGTAGACCTCCTCGAAACCGCAGATGCCGACGATGTCACCGGCGCTTGCTTCCTGAAGCTCGATTTTCTGAAGTCCCTTGTGGCCGAAGATCGCGGTTACCGGCTTCTTCTCCTTCGTGCCATCCTTGTGGATGGCAACCACCTGCTCACCCATCTTCACCTTGCCGCTGATGATGCGACCGAAGGCGATACGGCCGAGGTAATCACTGTAGTCGAGGTTGGAAACGAGCATCTGGAAGTGCTCGACATCCGACTTCTTGGGAGCCGGGATGTGCTTCGCGATCGCCTCGTAGAGGGGCTCCATCGTGGTGCTCTCCTGATCGATCTCGTTCTTGGCAAAGCCCGCCTTGGCGCTGGCGTAGACGGTTGGGAAGTCGAGTTGTGAGTCATTCGCACCGAGCTCCAGAAAGAGCTCGAACACCATGTCCAGAACCTTGTGGGGATCGGCGTTATCACGGTCGATCTTGTTGATGACGACGATCGGCTTGAGGCCGTTCTCGAGGGCCTTCTTGAGCACGAACTTGGTCTGGGCCTGCGGGCCGCCGAAGGCGTCCACCACGAGGAGCACGCCGTCCACCATCTTCATGATGCGCTCCACCTCGCCGCCGAAGTCGGCGTGACCCGGAGTGTCGACGATATTGACGTGGTAGTCGTTCCACTGGAAGGCGGCGTTCTTGGCCTTGATGGTGATCCCCTTCTCACGCTCCAGATCCATGGAATCCATGATACGGATCTCAGTGGCCTTCGCCTCGTTGGCGCGGAAGGTGCCCGACTGTTTTAGGAGCTGGTCGACGAGGGTGGTCTTCCCGTGGTCGACGTGGGCGATGATGGCGATGTTGCGAATTTTATCCATGGCTTTTGAGTAGCCGATCAGTATCTCCTGCCAACCGCCCCCTGTCAACGAGGCAGGGGGCAGGCGGGTTAAAAAGGTGAGAAGGGTGAACCGTTACAACGAAACAGGATTAGGGAAGCGCTCGCTTCCTTAGATAAGATGGCGTGCTCGGCATCCACTCCGCCAATGTTCCAATTTTCTAACATATCTAATTGGCCACAGTTTTGCTGCAACCAGACGGTTGACCATTCTAACTTTTCAACGTTTTTAACCCTTTAGCAGTCATGCGCCTCCTTCTTCTCCAGCACGACCCGCTCGACGGCCCCGGCTCCCTCACTGAGTGGGCTGCGGCTCGGGGACATATCGTCATCACCTGCCTGATCTGCCAAGGAGATCCGCTCCCCCCGGTCGGCTCCTTTGACCTCCTGGTCAGTCTTGGGGGACCGATGGGAGCTTACGACGAGGTGAAGCACCCCTGGCTTGCCGCCGAGAAGGAATACCTTCGGCAAGCCGTGGCGGCGGGTAAGAAGATCCTCGGACTCTGCCTCGGCTGCCAGTTGCTCGCCGATGCCTTGGGAGGGAAGGCTTTCCGCCATACCTGCAAGGAGTTCGGATGGCAGCCCATCGAGCCGACCACCGCCGGCGTCCACTGGTTCGGTGGGCAGGGAACCTTCCCAGCCTTCCAGTGGCACGGCGACACCTACACCCTGCCGCCGGGAGCCGCGCAACTCGCGCGGAACGGGGCCGCCGAGCAACAGGCCTTCCTCATGAAGGGACCGGCCGGCGATCAGGTTCTCGGCCTTCAGTTTCATCTCGAGTGGACCGAGCAGATGGCCCGCGAGGCCCTCGCCGAACCCGGGGTCGCGCCACCGCCCTCACCCTCCGTGCAGACTCCCGGGGAAATCCTCGCCGACCTCACCCTCTTCGACTCAGCCAAGAAACGCTTCTTCGCCCTGCTGGATCGGTTCACGGCGGCGTAGCGCCGCGGGGGATCTTGAAGTTTCCGCGCTAGCCGCCCGGTATCTTTGCCGCCTCACCTTTCTCGACCAGGAGGAGGAGTTCCTCGAGCGTCATCGCCTTCCCAAAGAGGTATCCCTGGGCGTATTGGCAGCCGAGACTCCTGAAATAGTCGGCCTCCTCCTGATCCTCCACCCCCTCGGCGACAAGCATCATGCCGAGGTTTTTGGCAATGCCCACGACCGTGTCGAGCACGGCTTGCATCCGGGTGTCACCCGACTTGATGCCGCCGGTCAGCTCCCTGGGGATTTTCAGCTCATGGACGGGGAGCCTGGAAAGCCGGAGCATGTTGCTGTAGCCGATTCCGAAATCATCCACGGCTATCTGCACCCCCGCCGTCTGGAGCACATTCAGGTTTTCAAGCACCGCGCCGTTGGTGGGCATCAACCCCTCCTCCAGGATCTCGAGTGTGAATGTGCTCGGGGGGACGCCCGCCTTCTTGATCTGGGAGAGGATTTCCCTGCCATACCCCACATTGCCCAGGATGCCGGGAGAGATGTTGAACGAAAGACGGAAGTCCCCCATCCGGATCAGCGGATCGATCAGCCCCCTGTTGGAGGCAAGGAAGTCGGAGATCACAAGTTCGTCCACCTTGACCAGGGAGGCCGTCCGAACAATGGACCCCATGAACTCCGCGGCGGACAGGATGAGCCCGTCCCCCCGGCGATACCTCAGGAGAGCCTCCGCCCCCTGGATCCTCCCGGTTTCGAGGTTCACGATGGGCTGGAAGAGCAGGAAGAGACCCTTGTTATCCACGGCCTTCTGGATCTCCTTGTCGAGGAGGCCGCGGCTCTTCATCTCGTGGACGAGGACTTCATCCGCCAGGAAGATGCCGTGATGCTTCCTGCTCTTGACCTGACGCATCGCCTCCTCGCACAGGGAGAGGACATCGGCCAGGGTGGCATCCGATGTCTTGAGGATCGTCCCGCCGATCGAGGCGTCGACGGCGATCTTGAAATTACGGATCTGGAATGGCTGGATAAAGCACTCCCGGATCGCATCCAGCAGGGAGGGCATCTCCTTCTCGAGAAAGGGACGGCGGATCAGAAGGTAGAAGTTGTCCCCTCCCAGATTACCGACGAGATCCCGGCCGCCGCAGAGAGCGCTGAGCCTCCGGGTGGTCTCCACCAGGATGGTATCGCCAATCTCGGAGCCGTAGGTGAGATTGACCCCCTTGAAGTGGTCGAGATTGATGGAGAAGAAGACCGTGTCGGGTGCCTTCGGATCGATCTCACCGATGGCCTCCTGCAGATTCTCCATCAGGAGGGGCCGCGAGGCCGCCCCGGTGAGGGGATCGTGGGAGGCGAGACGGCGGAGTTCCGCGTTGAGCTGTGCCTGCTGCTCCTCGACCTGTCTTCGGATGACACTGTTCTCGGCCTCCATGATCGCCCGTTCGACGACACCGACCAACCGCCCCGACATCCGGTCCTTGAGCACGAAGTCAGTGGCCCCTTTCTTGAAGAGCTCCACTGCGGTGTCCTCCCCGACCGCGCCCGTGATGATGATCGCCGGCACGGTGGGGGAGTGCTGCTTGGCGAATGCGATCGCACGGCCACCGTCGTAGTCGGGCAGCTTGTAATCCGCCAGGATGAGGTCGGGGTGGTAGTCGTCGAGCGCCAGTTCAAACCCCTTCTGCGTCTGGACGCGGTGCCAGACGAAGTCCAGGCCTCCCTTCCGGAGCTCCCGGATGACGAGTTCCGCATCGAAGTCCGAATCCTCCAGCAGGAGGATCCGCATGGGTCTGGTTTTTCTGATCATGGTGTTGAGGTTTTCACCGGCGCGGGCTTGTTGAGCACGAGCCAGTAGAGCCCGATCTCGTAGATGGACTTTGCGAAATTCTCGAACTCCACCGGCTTCACGATGTAGCTGTTGGCGCCGAGGTTGTAGGACTGGACCAGGTCGCTCTCCTCCTGCGAGGAGGTAAGGATCACGACGGGCAGCAGTTTCGTCCGCTGATCCGCCCTGATGCGGGCAAGCACCTGGAGGCCATCCAGCTTCGGGAGCTTCAGATCGAGCAGCACGACCCTCGGCTGCTCCATCACGTTCCGGCCCTGATGCGAACCCTCGCCGAAGAGGTAGTCGATGGCCGCCTGACCATCGCTGACATGGATGATGCTGTTGGCCAGCTTGTGCTTCTTGAGGCTGCGGATGGTCAGCAGCACGTCGTTCTGGTTGTCCTCGACGATCAGGATGTCGGAAGGTTCGTTGTTCATGTGGCACGGGTGGTTGTCGGTTGGTTCATTTCAGCTGATGGTTCCCCGGGATTAGGGATGGTGAAGCGGAAGGTCGCCCCCCTGCCCACCTCACCCTCGCCCCAGACGCGCCCGTCGTGGCGGTTGACGATCCTCTGGACAAGGGCCAGGCCCACGCCGGTTCCGGTAAACTCCTCGGCGCTGTGGAGCCTCTGGAAGACGCCGAAGAGCTTGTCCGCATAGCGCATGTCAAAGCCCGCGCCGTTGTCCCTGACGAAATAAACCTGCTCACCCGGATCCCCTCCCTCGACTCCGATCTCGATCTCGGCCACCTCGCGTCCCTTGGTGAACTTCACGGCATTCCCGATCAGGTTGACCCAGACCTGACGGATCATTGGCGCCGTGCCGAAGGCCGGCGGGATCGGGTGCAGGTCGAGGTGCAGCTTGCGGTCCGGCTCCAGCGCCGCCAGTTCGTCAAAGACCTCCCGGGCCATGGCCCCCATGTCGATCCTCTCCGACTCGATCTTCTGCCGGCTGAGCCGTGAGAAGGCCAGCAGATCGTCGATGAGCCGCGACATACGCCGTGACTCGCCGCGGATCACGCCGATCATGCGCCTCCCCTCCTCATCGAGCTTCGGCGCGTAATCCTCCTCGACGATGCGTGAAAACCCGTCGATGGCCCGGAGAGGGGCCCTCAGGTCGTGTGAGACCGAGTAGGAAAAGGCATCGAGCTCATTCACGGAGGACTCCAATTGCGAGGCCCGCTCACTGAGTCTGGCATTGAGGAAACGGATCTCCTCCACCCTCCCGAGGGTCTCGGTGATGTCGAGATTGATCCCGACCACGCGCTCTATCTTTCCGCCCTCCCCGGAGATGGCGACATCGGATGCCCGGATGATCCGCGTGGTGCCGTCGGATGCCCGGATGATCCGGAACTCCCGCTGGGTACGGCCAGCGCTCTCGATCGTCCTGCGGAGGGAGGCTTCCTGTTCAGCAACATCATCGGGGTGGACGCGGCTCCTCCAGTCCTCATAGCCGACCACGCCTTCCCCCCTCCTTGGCATCCCGTAGATTGAGAACATCATGGCATCCCACGTGACCTCATTGTTGGTGAGATTCCAGTCCCAGATTCCGATGGAGGCGGCCTCCGTGGCCAGGCGGAGGCGGGTTTCGCTGATCGTGAGTTTTTGATTGGCCTGAACCTCTTCGGTCCGGTCGAAGCCCACTCCGGCCAGTGTGATGCTCTTCCCCGACTCATCCCGCTGGACTCTTCCCCAGATCGCGAGCCATCCGATGGTGCCGTCGGAGCGGTTGATGCGGCATTCCAGATAGGAGTCCCCGCCCGTGGCGGCCAACTTCTCCAGACCACCGGAGACGCGATCCCGATCACTCGGATGAACATGCTGAAGGAATGCCTCAGGCGTGAATACCGCGGGCGGCGCGGCGAGGCACATGATCTGAGAGATCCTTGCCGAGGGCCGCACAATGCGGGTCTGAAAATCCATCTCCCAGTAGCCGATTTTCCCCGCCTCCAGCGCCAGACCGAGGAGCGTATCCTTCCTCCGCAGTCCCTCGTCGGCATGCTGGCGGCTGGCGCTTTCCTGGTTGAGGAGCAGGGTGCCGCTGCCCAGAAGGAGCCAGAGCACGAGCAGGGATGCGGGCACGAGGCCCAGGGCCCTCCTGCTGGATGTCATCTCATCTTCCAGATGATCTGTCATCATGCGCTCCTCCTCCGCGACGGACGCTCTCAGCAAGAAACGGATCCGATCCATCAACTCGATACCCTCGCGGGTGCGGATTACCCGGGTTGCCGCATCGATCCCTGAATATTCATACGTGGCCAGCGCCCTCTCCCGGAACCCCGTCCATTGCAGGACATGTTCCCTGATCTCTTGGATCCGTTGAACGTGGGTGCTGGAATGCTCGGCCTGAAGGCAGAGGGATTCAATCTCATCCAGCTCTCTGGAGATCTCCCTCTCATGATTCTGCAACAAGCGCTTCTCACCAGTGAGGATGGCGATTTGGAAATCAATCTGCTGCTGATTCAGATCAGCCAGCAGTTTCGACAGGGAGGCGATCAGGGTGCCTGAGTTCTCCACGTATCGGGTGCTCGCGATCAACCCTCTTGTGCTTCGCACCGAGAGCGTGGCGATACCGAGAAGCAGGGCCATCATCAGCGCAAGCGCGGCAGTGATCCAGAGCGTGAGAACCCATGCATCCCCTCCCTCGGACCAAACTCGATAGAGGATCGCCCCGGCAAGCAGGGTGAAGAGCGCGACCGAGGGAACCGACGTGGTCCAATAAATCCCCAAAGGCTTGGGTGCAAAATCGCTGGAGAAATTCCCGATGAACGCCATGCCGCTGCTGAAGATCAGCAGCACCCCCAGTGAACCGATGATCCAGCGGAACCAATCGGGCCACCGGGCGCCCGATTTCACGGGAGCAAAGCCCATCAGCAACACCGCCCCCGCACCCAACAGGAATCCGATCGCCGTGGGAAGGCCCATCAGGCCCGCCATCGGGCTGACGCCACCAGTGGTGTCCCTCACGAAAAACTCGTCGATGCCTATCCTGAGACCCATCAGGTGCTCCAGCAGCGAAATCAGGCCGATCCCCCACGCGGTCAGTGAGCAGAGACGCGAGAGGGAGACCCCCCACCCGGCGCGCACCTGCAGCAGGATAAGAGCGGCGCCGCAGAGGATGAAGGCGAGCGCCATGTTGAACTTCGTGGCGATGCTTCCCGGAACCAGTGTCGTCAGGGGAATGACGCCCAGCAACCAACCCGCAAGCACGAAGGCACCTGTCATGACCATCACGGCACCGACGATCAGTTCCAACAGGCACCCTTGATACCCACAGGCCGCCACCGAGAGAGTCATGCCGGCGGGGACGGGTGAGGGAGCCTTTTCCGCATTCATGGCCGTGGGAACATGGCGGGGATGGGGGGCATGCCGCTCCGCGCGTGGCCGGATCCATGCTTTGCTCGCATGGCTGAAAAATAGAACCTCTGACCATGACGTGAAAGCGCAACGCCCTACGGCTTTTACTTGGATGCGAGGGGCCGCCTCAAACCTTCAACCCCTCCCGACACGACATCAACGAATGCCGAGCGATGGTGCACCCGGCGAGGGTCGAACTCACAACCTCTTCCTTCGGAGGGAAGCGCTCTATCCAATTGAGCTACGGGTGCCGAAAGGGAAAAAGTGCCCCTTCCTCCGTGACATGGCAAGCCGCTTGTACAGGACAGTTAGGAACTTGGGGGTAGGGAACCGCTGAGGAAATCGCATGCGGGGCGATCAAAGGGCTATGAGGCTTTGACATGAGAGCGGTCATGAAGTGACATTACGCCCATGTTTACAGACGCCGTCCACAGCCTGATCGTCCAACCGGACGATGGCATCGAACCCATCCTCAAGACGATCGAGAAGGCAAAGCATTCCCTCGATATCAAAATGTTCCAGTTCACGGACCCAATCCTGATCAACGCAGTGATCGAGGCCCACAAACGCGGCGTGAAGGTCCGCGTGATGCTGAATCCCTCCCGCTTCACGGGTGAGCACGACAACGACGAGGCGTTCGAGATGTTCCGCAATGCGAAGGTCCCCGTCGAGGAGACCAATCCGAAATACCCGATCACCCACGAGAAATCGATGGTGGTCGACGGCAAGCAGGCCTTCATCATGTCGCTGAACTGGGCGCCGAAGTACTTCGGGCTGACCCGCGACTACGGTCTGGTCACCAACGACCCGGAGGAAGTGGCTGAAGTGGCCGGATGCTTCGAAGCCGACTGGAACCGCGCGGACTTCACACCCCCCGCTGTCTCCAACCTCATCTGGAGCGTGGGGAAATCCCGTCAGGCCGTGATCGACTTCATCGGCAGCGCCAAGGAATCGCTCTACATCCAGCATGAGAAGTATGTCGACACTCCCGTGATCGAGGCACTCGTCCGCGCGAAGATGAAGAACAACGTGAAGGTCCATGCAACGGCTCTTCCGGTCCACTCACTCAGGGATTTCTACATCCTCGAGGGTGTTGCCGGCCTTCGCCTTCTGGAGGATCTCGGCATCAATGTCCACAAACTCAAGGGAGTTCACCTCCACGCAAAGCTGATTCTCGCGGATGAAAAGCGGGCCCTGCTGAGCTCCTTCAACATCTATCCGAAGTGCTTCAACGAGCGCCGCGAGCTCGGCATCCGTTTCAGCGATCCCGACCTGATCAAGCGTCTGGTGAAGACCTTCCACAAGGATTGGGAAAACTCGAAGCGGATCGATCTCTCCGACGAGGGGATCCAGGCCGACCGCGAGAAGCACATGGCCAAGGAGTTGGCCGAACAGAAGGCTCACGAAGAAAAGTCCCGGGACCGTGTCAAAAAATCAAAATCCTGAGCCCGCTCAGCCGGTATCCGTCTCGATGGCGGAACTGGCGGGGCTCTTCGCCTTCATCGGGCTGACTAGCTTCGGCGGCGGCATCACGGCCTACATCAGGCGACTCGTTGTTACCCGGAAGAAGTGGCTCACCGACGAGGAATTCCTTCCGGGACTTGGTCTGGTTCAGCTCCTGCCGGGAGCCAATGTCGTGGGACTGGCTGTCTACATCGGCAATCACCTCAAGGGTCCTCTTGGCTCCGTGGTGGCGCTCGGATCGTTGCTTGCGCCCCCGTTCATCTCCACCTGTGCCCTGGGTTTCCTCTATTTCCATGCCGGGAAAACCGCTGACACAAAGGCACTCCTGGCCGGCATCACAGCGGTGGCCTGCGGGCTCATGGCCAGCATGGTCTTTGAGGCGGGAGAGAAGGCGATCAAGGGATTTTTCGACGTGGTGCTGATCCTGATCACCTTTGCCCTGGTGCGCTTCCTCCATCTCAGTGTCCCGATCGTGATCCTGATCGTGGCTCCCCTGGCCATCTGGTGGCACAGGCCGAAGCCCTCGAAAGATTCCCGCCCGACCAGCTCCTCCGCGTCATGAACAACACGCTCCTCCAGATTGCGATCCTGTTCTGCACGCTCTCGCTCTCGGCTTTTGGCGGCGGCAAGGTCGTCCTGCCGACCATGCATCATGACGCGGTCCAGACGCGACCCGATTACTCCTTCAATAACCACCAGTGGATGGATGACGCCGACTTCGTGAATCTCTTCTCCATCAGCATGGCGGCACCGGGGCCCTCCATGATGGTGGTCACTCTGGTGGGACTGAAGGCGTGCCTGCCCTACGGAGCAGCGATGGCGATCCTCGGGGCACTGGTGGCCACCCTGGCAATGTTCGTTCCGAGCTCGTTCCTGGTCTACTTCGCCGGCAAGTGGTGGGACAGCTGGGAGGAGTCTCCTTGGAGGCATTCCATCATGGATGCGATCATGCCGATCTCAACCGGCCTCATCCTGGCCGCCACCTGGATCATCGCGAAGACCTCCATCCACTCGCTCCCCACGGCCATCATGGGGGTAGTCGCGCTCCTGCTGATGCTCTTCACCAAGATCAACCCCGTCCTGATGATGGGGGTCGCGGGCGCGTTCAGCTGGGTCTTTTTGCGGTGAGGAAAACCCGGATTTTGCAATGGAATCACGCCAACAGATCTGGAGCTTTCACCAAGATGGTGCGAGTCGATCGGGTTAAAAAGTTGAAGTGTTAAAAGGTTAAAAGGGTTCAAACCAATCCCATGGAACTCTCAACGCGAAAGCCGCCAAACATTTGGGGTGCAAAGTGCCGTCATCGACATTCCCCACAGTCACATTGTAACTCTTCAACGTTCTAACCTTTTCACTTCCTCTTCCAGTCATCACGACTCGAATGCAATTTGTGAGTTAAGGAGCGTCCCAACGCTATTCCCCTGCGGGCGCCTTCGGCTTGACCGTCGAGGAGATGGAAAGCTCGCGGAGTTGCTTCACCCCCGCCGGAGCGGGGGACCCGGTGAGGAGTTCGGCGCCGCGGTTGTTCTTCGGGAAGGCGATCACTTCGCGGATCGATTCCTCACCGGCGATCAGCGCAACGAGGCGGTCGAGGCCGAGGGCGATCCCGCCGTGCGGAGGCGCCCCGTGACGGAAGGCCCGGAGCAGGTGACCGAAGAGTTCCTCCTGCTCCTCCCCGTTGATCCCGAGCACCGAGAAGGTCTCCGCCTGGAGATCCCCCTCGTGGATACGGATGCTGCCGCCGCCGATCTCCACACCGTTGAGCACGATGTCGTAGGCCTCGGCGCGGATGGTCCCGAGCTTGGAGGGATCCTTGAGCAGCTCCCGGTCCTCGGCCTTGGGCCGTGTGAAGGGGTGATGGACGGCGTTCCATTTGTTCTCCTCGGCGTTGAAGGCAAGCATCGGGAAATCGACGACCCAGAGGAAGTCGAGGCGGTCCGGATCAACCGCGAGTTTCTGCACCTCGGCGACGCGGAGACGGACGCGTCCGAGGACGGTGCAGGCGCCTTCCCAGACGTCCGCGCCGAAGAGGACGAGATCCCCCTCCTCCATTCCGAGGCGCGCGGAGAGGGCGGCCTTCTCCTCCTCGCTGAAGAACTTCACGATCGGGGACTTCCACTCCCCGCTCTCGACCTTGATGAAGGCGAGTCCCCTTGCACCCGCCGACTTGGCGAGTTCGGTGAGCTCCTCGATCTGGCCGGTGGTGATGCAGGCAAAGCCCTTGGCATTCATCGCCTTCACGACCCCCCCCGCATCGAGAGCCGCGCGGAAAACCTTGAACTGGCTCTGTGCGAAGATGTCACCGACGTCCTGGATCTCTATCCCGAAGCGGGTGTCGGGCTTGTCGCTGCCGTAGCGGTTCATCGCGTCGGCATACGTCATGCGCGGGAAGGGCACCGGGATCTCTACCCCACGGGCCTCGCGGAAGACGCGTACGAAAATCTTCTCAATGAGATCCTGAAGGTCCCGCGCCTTGACGAAGGAGGCCTCGATGTCGACCTGGGTGAACTCGGGCTGGCGGTCGGCGCGCAGGTCCTCGTCACGGAAGCAGCGGGCGATCTGGAAATACTTGTCCACACCGCCGACCATCAGGAGCTGCTTGTACTGCTGGGGGGCCTGCGGAAGCGCGTAGAAACTGCCCGGCGTCAGGCGGGAGGGAACGAGGAAGTCGCGCGCCCCCTCCGGGGTGCTCTTGGAGAGTATGGGAGTCTCGATTTCCCAGAACCCCTCGGTGTCAAGGACGTCGCGGATCGATTTGGTGACGCGGTGACGGAGCCGCAGGTTCGCCGCCATGGCGGGACGACGCAGATCCAGGAAGCGGTGCGTGAGGCGCAGATCCTCGTTGGCGATCCTCTCGTCCATGGGGAAGGGAGGAACCTCGGAGCGGTTGAGCACGACGAGGGAAGAGGCGACAATCTCGACGGCTCCGGTCGGGAGCTTCGGGTTCTCCGTTCCCGCCAGACGGGCGACGACCTGACCCGTCACCGTGATGACATCCTCGGAACGGAGACTGTGGGCTGCCGTGGCGGCTTCGGCGTGAACCTCCGGGCGGAAGACCACCTGGGTGATGCCGTCGCGGTCGCGCAGATCGATGAAGATCACGCCGCCATGATCGCGGCGTGAGGCGACCCAACCGCTGAGGGTTACATCGCGTCCGGTGTCGGAGGGGCGCAGGGCGCCGCAGAGGCAGTCACGGTAGTGCATAAAAAAAGGTGTTTAGCGGTTTAGGCTGTAGGCTGTTGGGTCAGAAGAAAAAAATCCAAGAAATCGGCAAATCAACGGGCACTGGCAAGCCAGGCCAGAAGGGAATCGGCGGGAACCGACTCTTCGTGGCGGTCGGCGAGGCGCTTGACCTTGACAAGGGGCCACTCGGAACCGATCACGACGGCATGGGATGCGCCCGATGATTCCGCGGTGCCGAACTGCTTGCCGACTTTTTCGGCACCAAGCGGGAATCCGACGCGCCATCCCGCTTCGCGGAGTTGCTGGGCAAGGGCGAGTGCCTCGCGACGGCGTTCCTCGGCGGCGATGACAAGGTAGACCTGCACCGGGGCATCGGCTTTCAGGGCTTCGTCCTCCAGTGCCTTGGCGGCGGGGGTTTCATTGAGAAGTTCCAGCAGCACGGCGTCGCCCACACCGAACCCGACGGCGGGGAGATCGGAGGTGCCGTCGCTCAGATCGGCAAGCAAGCGGTCGTAGCGGCCGCCGCCCGCGATCGCGCGGAGATTCCCCTGAAGAGCAAAGGCCTCGAAGACCACGCCCGTATAGTAGGCGAGGCCGCGCACCACCCCGAGATCGGGGCGGACATAGCCGCGGAGTCCCCGCGCTTCCAGATCGGCCAGAAGCGGAGCAAGGGCGGGGATCTCGGCCTTCTCAATGAACTCCTTCAGGGTCTCGAGCCCGATGCCGAACGGGTTGAGCAACTCCGCCGTCTTCTCGGGCGGCATCTTCTCCATCCTGTCGACGATGGTCAGAAACTCGGCGGCACGATCCTTCTCCACCCCGTGCCGGGCCATGAAGTCATGCCATGCGGAGCGGTCGCTCAGGCGGATTGCAAAGTCCTGAGGCCCCAGGCCGAAGGAACGGAGGAGATCGATCAGGAGAGCAATCACCTCGGCGTCTGCGGCAGCGGAGGCGTCGCCGACGAGGTCGCAGTTGAACTGCAAGAACTCGCGCAGGCGCCCGCGCTGCTGGCGCTCGTAGCGGAAACAGGTGCCGACATTGAACCAGCGCAGGGGCTTGGGATACTCCCGGTGGCGTGCCGCGACCATGCGGGCCAGCGTCGGCGTCACCTCGGGGCGCAACGCCACGGCACGCTCACCCTTGTCGGTGAACTCGTAGAGCTGCCCCAGGATCTCGCCGCCGCTGTTCTTTTTGCGGTAAAGTTCGGCGGATTCCAACGTCGGCCCGTCGAATTCGACAAAGCCGTAACTCCTCGCCGTCCGGCGCCATCGGCCGACCAGATAGTTGCGCCGGGCGAACTCCTCGGGAAAGAGGTCGCGGAAGCCTGGAAGAGGTTTCATGGTCGGTGTGCGGCGGTCTCGGGAAAGGGGGAAGCGTAATCTCCCGATCCCCCGACGACAATCCCCGATCGTTCCCGCGTATTGGGTTCTTTGCCGGCGGTTCCCGCTCTCCCCGCCGTATGAACGTCCCTCATTTCCGCATTTCCCCCGCCCATGGTTTCCCTACCGTGGCATGATGGAGTCTGAGATACTGTCGCCACGGTCCCTTTTTCTGATCCAATTCACGGCCACCGCCATGATGACCGGCTTGATCTGGTTCGTGCAGGTGGTCCACTACCCGCTTTTTGCAAGAATTCCAGAGGAGGGATTCACCGCCTACGAACGCTCCCATGCGAACCGTACCGGATGGGTCGTTGCGCCGATCATGCTGGTGGAGTTTGCTGCGGCAATGCTTCCGCTTGCACTCAAACT
>JBIIGI010000063.1:0-15264 GCA_044236545.1 Chthoniobacterales bacterium | reverse complement strand
ATCCCCTATTCCCCACCGAGCTTCCGCTCCAGCTCCTTCACCCTCTCGTAAAGCTTTCCGAGCTGGGAGATGTAGAAATTGTTCTGCTTCCACTCCTTCATCGGCTTGGCGGGTGCCCCGATAACCATGCTCCCCGGGGGGACGTTTTTCGAGAGGCCCGATTGCGCCCCGATGACGGCCTTGTCACCGATCTCAAGATGCCCGGCCAGACCAACCTGACCGGCCAAAGTCACATAGGAGCCGACCCGGGTGCTGCCGGCAATCCCGACTTGGGAACAGATAATGGTGTGGGGGCCGACCTGAACGTTGTGGGCGATCTGGACCAGGTTGTCGATCTTGCTTCCCTCCCCGATGACGGTGCGTCCGAATCGGGCGCGGTCGATGGTCGTATTTGCCCCGATCTCCACATCGTTCTCGATCTCGACGATGCCGGTCTGGGGGATCTTCACATGGCGCCCCTCCTGGAACTCGTAGCCGAATCCGCACGATCCGATCACCGCTCCGGGTTGCAGGATCACCCTGTCGCCTAGGATGCAGCGCTCCCTGATGACGGCTCCGGGATAGAGACGGCATCCGCTTCCGATCCGCACTTCCCGTCCGATCAGGCAACCGGAACCGATCACGCTTCCCTCACCGATCACGGCGCCGGCCTCAATGACGGACAAGGGGCCTACGGAAACTCCGGAGGCAAGGGTCGCCCCGGGATCGACGACGGCCGAAGGGTGTATGCCCTCCGGCGCGGGCGGCTCAATGGGTGCAAAGGAGGCAACAGCCGCTGCAAAGGCAACCGAGGGGTTCTCAACCTGCAGAAGAACCGGGGCTATCGCCTCGTCAAACCCCCGGGGGACGATGGCGGCACTGGCCTTGCTGGCCCGGAGTTGGGACAGGTAGCGGGGATTCCCGAAAAAAGTAACGTCACCCTCGCGTGCTTCCTGAAGCGATGCGACTCCGGTGATTTCCTTGCCACCTGCACCCTCCGGAATCTCGGCGCCGACGAGGGCTGCCAGCTCAAGCAGTCTCATCGGTCGGCGCAGGGAAATTCCTCTTCCTACTTGGCTGCCTTGGCAGGGGCGTTCTTGTTGAGGATCGTGATGACTTCCTGGCTGAAATCAAGGTCATCGCGGGAATAGAGGACGATGGGGACGGCACCCGCACTGAGGCCCGACTTATCGAAGACAAAATCGTAAGCCTTGGCCTTCACCATATCGTTCACGGTCTTCATGATGTCATCGACAATGTCTTTGCGCATGCGGAGAAACTGGTCCTGGAGGGTCTTCTGCTTGGCGCTGCGGAAATCCGCGATCTCACGGTCAAGCGTCCGGGCGGCGGTCACTTTTGCCTCCCGATCCTTGAGTTTGGCATCGCGGGCTTCCTTGCTCAGTTCGGGCTTCTCAAGCTCGGTGTTGATCTGGGTGATCTCCTGCATGCTCTTCTTGAGGATGTCGACACGGTCGTTGAGATCCTTGTTGGCGGCGGTTTCGGCCTCGGCGTACTTGGCCTGGGCATCCTTGGTCTTGTAGTACTCGCTGAAGATGCGGTTCATGTCGATGGTGCCCATCTTCTGAGCGTTGGCGAAACCTGCTCCTCCGAAGACGAAGAGGACTGCAAGGAGGGCAGTACGGAAAGCAATGATGCGGGGGTGGGATTTCATGGATGGTTTGTTCGTGTGTTCGCCGTTCATATAAGCCCTGCTAGAAGGTATAGCCAACATTAAATTGGAACTGGCCGCTGGTGCGATTCCACGAATCGGTCATGACGGGGTACCCCCAGTCGACACGGATCGGACCGATCGGAAGCTCGATGCGGGCACCGATACCAACGTCGCCATTGAGTCCACCGGAGGAGCTGCCGTCCACGTAGTATTGTGCGGGGCTGATATCCCACGAGTTGGCGTTCACAAAACCCCAATCCGTGAAGACGGCTCCGCGGAGGCGGGGGATGATCGGGAAGGTCAACTCCGCAGTTCCATAGACGGAGGTGCTGCCGCCGATGGGATTGCCATACTGGTCCTTGGGACCGACACCCCTGAAGATGAAGCCGCGCATATCGTTTGCGCCGCCTAGGTAGAGTTGGTCGAAGATCGGGGGAGGATTGGCGGCACTACCCCAGGTGCTCACCACGCCCACGGAACCCTTGGTGAGGAGGATCATGTCCCAGGGAAGGGGGAAGTATTTCTTGGCATCGAGCGAGAGGCCGTAGTCCTGCACATCGCCGCCGAGACCGCCGCCGGCCACGAATCCCGTGAGGTTGATCGACTGCCCCTTGTGGGTGAGGAAGAGGTTGTCGCGGTTGTCGAAGTCGATGCCTCCCAGTATGCAGCTCTTGGTGTAGGGGGAGCTGTTCCCTGCGTTCTGGATGGTCTGCCCGTAATTTCCTGTCAGGTTGAAGATACGGATGTTTTCCAGGCGATACTCTCCGCGCAGGGCGGTGAAGGGGGTGATCGCCTTGCGGGCCTGCAACGCTCCGCCCAGATTGGACTGGTTGTAGACCGGGCTCAGGAAGGAAGCTCCGTGGTAATAGAACTCGCCGCCAACCGAGACCCTGTATCCCAGGAACCACGGCTCGGTGAGTGACATCGTGAAATCCTGACGCTGGAGACCGTATTGTCCGCGCATCCGGAAGCGCTGGCCGCCACCGGTCATGTTGGGCCAGTTGAAGAGGTCGAAGTTGGACTGCTGGAGTTCGGCGAAGCCGACCAGGCTGTCGATCGAGCTGAATCCGGCGCCGAAGTTGAAGGAACCCGTCTTCTTCTCCTCGACAATGACATCGAGGTCCTTGCGTCCGGGGACGAGGGTGTCCTGAGGCGCCATGTCGACCTTGGAGAAGTAGTTGAGGTTCATCAGGCGCGACTTGCTCACATCAACAAGCGTGGTGTCGAAGACCCCGCCCGGCTGAACGGCGAGTTCGCGGCGGATGACCTTGTCCTTGGTCTTGGTGTTCCCCTGGACGTTGATCAGGTTCACATACGACTGAACTCCCTCGTCGATGCGGTAGGAGAGGTTGATCTGTCCCTCGCCGGCGGGGGCGACCTGGGGCTGGGCCGCCATGTCGACATAACCGCGCGATCCGTAGAAATCGCGGATCATCTTGAGGTCGGCACCCATTCCCTCCGGGGTGTAAAGCGATCCTTCCTTCATCTTGAGGAAGCGGGCCAACTCGGCGGGCTCCACGATCGCGGCCCCCTCGATGGAGAGCTTGTTGATGCGGTACTGCGGCCCCTCGGAGATGGAGATCACGAGGTCGACCCCCTTGCCGTCGGCGAGCGGTTGGGTCTGGACCTCGGTGACCCGCATGTCTGCGAAGCCCCGGTTCTGGTAAAGCGTGCGGATAGCCTCCTTGTCCTCGTCCATCTGCGAGGGAGTGAGGCGGCCGGCCTTGGTCAGGAAGGAAAGGATGTTGGCGCTCTTTGTCTTCATCACCTTGAGCAGATCCTTCGGAAGGACCGAGTCGTTCCCGGTGAAACTGATGCGGCGAATGACGAGCTTCGGCCCCTCGTTCACGATGAAGACCACCCTCATCCGCTTGTCGGCGAGTTCCGAGCTTTTGACATCCACCTTCACGTCGGTGTAGTTGCGGTCCTCGTAGAGCTTGAGGATCTTCTGACGGTCCTCGTTGAGGCGTCCCTCGCTGAGGGGGTCGCCCGGCTTGGTGGCGATCTCCTTGCGGATCTTCGAGGAGGGGACCACCTCCGAGCCCTCGATCAGGACCTCCCCGACGGTGGCGCTGCCCTGGAGCAGGACGGTGACCTTGAGTCCGCCGGTGATGGGTTCGGCAAAGATGCGGGCGTTGGTGACGTTCCCCGTGGCGTAGAGCGACTTGATGTCCTCCTCGACCAGTCGCTCATTGTAGGGAACGCCGACCTTGGTCGCCAGGTTGTCGAGCACGCGCTCCTTGCTGAGTGTCGTCGGCCCCACAAACTGGACATCGATCTGCCTGATGATCGGGCCCGCCCCTGCAGTTTGCGCCTCAAGGCGGGGCCCCTGGGAGACAAGGAGGCAGATTCCGAGCAGGAGACGCAGGAGGGCTGAAAAACGGAAGTTGGTCATGGTTCGATGAAACGGGCGAAAAGCTGCGGGGGCTTTTCGGAAACAGCCGTCATTAGATGAGGTGAGCGGTTGCCGTGGTCAAGCCGCTATTTCTCGGTGTTCCGCACGGTTGCTTGGAGATCGGCCAGGATCGCAGGTATCTCTGAAAGCGCGGTGACGGTGTGGTCGGGGGCCACCTCGGCATGCTCCTCCGAACCGGGGACCCGGATCCAGATCGAGCGGAGACCCGCGTTCCGGGCACCGGCGATGTCACGTTCCAGACTATTGCCCACCATGATTGCCTCCTCGGGGGAGGCCTCGAGCTCGGAAAGGAGACGGTGAAAGATCTCCGGCTTCGGCTTTCCGATCCCGTGTTCCCCGGAGACGGCGATCGCCTTAAAGAAGGATTTGAGTCCGGAGGCGGCAATCTTCTCGCGCTGGAGATCGGGCGCGCCGTTGGTCAGGAGGGCGACACTGTAGTCCGCGGAGAGCGCCGTGATCAACTCGCGGGCGCCGGGAAGCAGGCGTTGCCTGGCGCGACGGGTGGAGGCGAACTCGCAGGATAGCATCCCGGCCGCCTCGGATGGATGCTCCCCTCCCTGGGCCGCGAGGGCCTTGGCAAAGACCTCCACCCGGTAGGCTTGTGCCCAGTTGCGGAGGGCGGTGAGTTCGGACGTCTCCCCGGTGAAGCCACCCCAGAGGCACTCGAAGGCACTGATGCCTATCGAGCGGCAGAAGGGACGGCACTCACCCTCACCCCAGAGCTCGCGGGCGATTGCCATGGCATCGGTTGCGAACCGGGCCGGTTCCGCGCCGAAGCGGGAAGAGGCCACCGCCGCCACATGCGCGAAGGTTTCGTGGGAGACCGCCTCGTCGACGGCCAGGGTGTCATCAAGATCAAAGAGGAGAGCGCGGATTGCCATAAGCGTCGAAGAGTGCCCGCATCGACCGAACGTAACGAGAAAAAAGACCATTCGACGGAGTTTTCACCTCGCTAGCTCGGCTGCAATCCCTTTAAGTTCCTCCTCCCATAAGCATGAGCACCTCTGCCTTCCCTGACATCGCCTCGATTCCCTTCGAGGGCCCCTCTTCCAGGAATCCCCTCGCCTTCAAGCACTACAACCCCTCCGAAGTGATCGAGGGGAAGACGATGAAGGATTGGATGCGCTTCTCGGTCGTCTACTGGCACACCTTCCGCAACTCACTCTCCGACCCCTTCGGCGCAGGCACGGCCATCCGTCCCTGGGATGACGGCACCGACTCCGTCGAGAACGCCAAGAACCGCGTCCGTTACGCCTTCGAGTTCATCCAGAAGCTGGGCGCCCCCTACTACGCCTTCCACGACCGCGATGTGGCTCCCGAGGGGAAGACCCTTGCCGAGAGCAACAAGAACCTCGACGCCGTCGTCGCCGTCCTCAAGGAGGAGCAGCAGCGCACCGGCATCAAGCTTCTCTGGGGCACCGCCTGCCTCTTCACCAATCCGCGCTTCCTTCATGGCGCGGCCACCAGCCCCAACGCCGATGTCTACGCCCACGCCGCGGCCCAGGTGAAGAAGGCGATGGAAGTCACCCACGAACTCGGTGGCGAGGGATACACCTTCTGGGGTGGCCGCGAAGGCTACTCCACCATCTGGAATACCGACATGAAGCGCGAACTCAATCACCTCGCCCGCTTCCTCCACATGGCCGTCGACTACAAGAAGGAGATCGGATTCAAGGGCCAGTTCTACATCGAGCCCAAGCCCAAGGAGCCGACCACCCACCAGTACGACAGCGACACGGCCGCCTGCCTCAACTTCCTGCGCGAATACGGGCTCCAAGATCATTTCAAGATGAACCTCGAGACCAACCACGCCACCCTCGCCGGCCACACCATGGCCCACGAGATCGAGGTCTGCCTCGGGGCCAACGCCCTCGGCTCCATCGACGCCAACACCGGCAACGAACTCATCGGCTGGGACACCGACCAGTTCCCCACCAACCTCTACCTCACCACCCAGGTGATGCTCGGCATCATGAAGATGGGAGGACTCACCACGGGCGGGCTCAACTTCGACGCCAAGGTGCGCCGCGAGAGCTTCGAGCCCGTGGATTTGTTCTACGCCCACATCGGCGGCATGGATGCCTTTGCCCGCGGCCTCAAAATCGCCGCCGCAATCCGCAAGGATGGCCGCATCGCCGAGATCGTGAAGAGCCGTTATTCCTCCTGGGACAGCGGCATCGGCGCCGAGGTCGAGGCCGGCAAGGCCAGCTTCGCCAGCCTCGAGAAACACGCCCTCAGCCACCCCGACCCCGTCCAGCACGGCAGCGGCCGCCAGGAACTCATCGAGAACATCGTCAACGAGTTGATCTGATCCGACGGAATACCGAAGGACTTCCGGGAAATTCCCCGGAAATCACGGAACCCGCTTGGAAACGGCACCGGGGTCATGCCGGGAGAATCGATTCGAGGCGGTCTGGGGATGGACGTTTTCAATATACAGCATCGACTTGGATGGGCACCATGCCATTCATGAGGACATCAGGCGCATCCTTCCTCCGCGTGATCCCGATCCTTCTGATGGGAGTAATTCCCTGCGGATGCGTCTCATGGCGAGCCCCTCAGCAGAAGGACCCGACCGATGCCGCTTCCCAGGTCCTGCTCGGAAACCGCTACCGCCAGGGCATCGGCGTGTCCAAGGATGACGAAGTGGCCGCGGCATGGTATCGCAAGGCGGCCCTCCAGGGGGATCCGGAGGGAGAACTCAATCTCGGATGCTGCTATGCCCGGGGGGAAGGGCTGACCAAGAATGAAATCGAGGCGGCACGCTGGTATCAGAGGGCGGCCGATCAAGGCAGCGCCGAGGCCCAATACCGTCTTGGGATCTGCTACGAGAGGAGGGAGGGCGTGCCCAAGAACTTCATCACCGCGTACAAGTGGTACAACATCGCGGCGGCTTCGGGGCACGAGCGGGCCGGGGAAAGCCGCGATGCCCTGGCCTACCGGATGACCATCGGGGAAATCACCCTGGCACAGCGGATCAGTTCGGAATGGAATGCCAGATAACTAAGGAATCGCTGTGCCGGGACGCGTGCAAGAAAATCGGGTAAATCATCCAAACTTCGTTGACTCCCGAACGCTTTCCGATAGCCTCTCCCTTCCCGTTACCAACAAAACCAACCGGGATTCTTTTTATGGCCACTTCCGAAGTCATCCTCACCGAAGCCGTTCCCTCCCTGGGATCCGAAGCCGACATCGTCAAGGTCCGCGCCGGCTACGCCCGCAATTTCCTGATCCCCGGCGGCAAGGCCCTCGAGGTCACTCCCGCCTCCCTCCGCAAGATCAACCACCTCAAGGCCAAGCGCGCCGAGCGTGAGGCCCGTGAACTCAACGAGGCCGAGTCCCTCGCCTCCAAGATCAACAAACTCCGCCTGAACCTGAAGCTGGAGACCGGGGAGACTGGCAAGGCTTTCGGTTCCATCACCGCGGCCGACCTGCTTGATCGACTCTGCGCCGAGATCAAGGATCTCGTTCTTCCCCGCCACGCCATCGTGCTGGAGCGCCCCCTTAAGGAAAGCGGCGAGCACCAGATCCCGGTGAAGATCCACAGCGAAGTCACCGCAACCCTCCGCATCGAAATCGCCGCCGCCCCCAAGGCAGAACAATCTTCGGACGAAGAAGAGGGAGGCGCCCGCAAACCCCGCCGCAAGTCCGCGGAGAGCGCCGAGGCGTAAGGAAAAGATCGCATGGCAGAAGGTCCCCAGGCCGGCCCTGCCCAACCCCCCGCCGGAAAGGACTCCCGTAAGGGGAAGCCGGCAGATTCGGCAGGATTCGGAGCGGGTCAGCGCCTGCCCGAGGCTCACCGTCCGTTGCCCGCCAGCTTGGACGCCGAGATGGGCGTCCTATCCTCGATCCTGCTCTCCCCGAAGGACACCCTCACCACCGCCATCGAGAAGGGGGTCGATGAGCAGCATTTCCATCATCCCTCCCACGGCACGATCTATGCGGTGCTTGAGGATCTCTGGAAGAAAAACAGCCCGATCGACCTGATCACGGTCACCCAGTCCCTGGCCGACCGGAACCTGCTGGATCAAGTCGGAGGTCCCGCCACGCTGGCTCATCTCCAGACCTTTCTTCCGACGGCGGCCAACGCCGATTACTACATCGACATCATGCGGGAGAAGCACCTCCTGCGACGAATGATCATGGTCTGCACCTCCTCGGCCGCCCGGTGCTACGAGGAGCAGGGGGATGTGAAGACCCTCATCGATGATGTCGAGAAGCAGATCTTCACCGTCGGCGAGGAACGGGTCCGGGGCGAACTTCCCGACATGAAGGATCATGTCAACGCGGCACTCGATTCCATCGAGAAGCTCTACAAGAACAAGGGAGAGGTCACCGGCGTCCCCACCGGCTACAAAGTGCTCGACACCATGACGAGCGGCATGCACCCGAGCGAGATGATCGTGATCGCGGCGCGTCCATCGATGGGAAAGACCGCCCTTGCCATGAACATCGCCGAGCACGTCGCGGTCGACAAGAACATCCCGGTCGCGGTCTTCAGTCTGGAAATGAGCGCCCAACAGCTCGTGCAACGCCTTCTCTGCTCCAGGGCGCGCGTGAATCTCCAGAACCTCCGCAACGGCATCATGCCCAAGGGTGCTCAGCAGAGTCTCATCCAGGCCTCGGCAGCATACGGCCAGTGCAAGATGTACATCGATGACACCGCCGGCCTCAGCATCCTGGAACTCCGCGCCAAGTCCCGCCGCCTCATGGACAAGCACAAGCTGGGCCTGATCGTCATCGACTACCTCCAGTTGCTGAAGTCCCCTTCGAAACGCGGCCAGGAGAACCGCCAGATCGAGATCGCGGAAATCTCCGGCGGCATCAAGGCCCTCGCGAAGGAACTCGGCATCCCGATCATCGTCCTGGCACAGCTCAACCGCAAATCCGAGGATCGCGGAGACGGCAAACCCCGCATCTCCGACCTTCGTGAATCGGGATCCATCGAGCAGGATGCCGACCTGGTGGGCCTGCTCTACCGCTCGGCTTACTACGCCAAGGACGAGGAGGACCGCAACGAGAAGGGGGGTGAGTCGGAACTCATCATCGCCAAGCAGCGAAACGGCCCGACCGGCGAGGTGCCCCTGACTTTCCTGAGTGAATTCACCCGCTTTGAAAGCCGTGATGTCTCGCACGGCGACGGGCACTGACCGGACGGAAAATCCGGGCACGCGTTGAGCTGCTCCGGGGACGTCAGCGAATCCGGCGATAGTAGCGCAGGGCCTCCACGGGGACCCCGAGGTCGCCAAGCGCACGTGGCGCGCCCCCGCTTGCCGATCCATGACCCGCGGGATCGCGAATCAGGTATTCGAATCCTCTTTTCCCGACGATCACGACAAAGTGGGTGATCCCGTCGGGGCGGCGGATCCGCACGATCACGGGATTTCCCGAGAGAAGATTCCAATCGATCCGGGCATGGGAGGGGAGATCCTCGTAGGCTTTCTCGATCTGTCCCGGGGTGAATTCCGCGGCTGATTCCCATCGCAGCCATCCCCTTCCTTCGTAGCCCTGATTCTCCCCGAGGAATCGATTCAGGCGCCCCGGATCGACATCCATCCCGTAGAACCGCAACACCATCGCCGCCGAGGTGACCGCACAACCCTCCGCCCCGAGCGTTCCCCTTGTGTTTCCCAGGGCCTCCCGACCCCAACGAGGATCCGACTGAAAGAACTGCGGCACCCCGATCATGATGACCCCCGGAATCGGCAGGCCGCCACGCGGCGAGATCGGCCCCTTCCAGAGCCAGAGCATCAACGGGACCGCAAGCGCTGCAATCACGGCGGCCGGGATCCATGATCCCGCGGAAAAACGGATGCCGCTTGCGGGGCGGCGTGTTTCGTTGATGCTGGGGTGTGATGACTGCACAGATGTTCCTCTGTTTGGCGGCTTTTTCGGCCGCGATGCTCCAATGTTCCATGAATCAGGTCCGGGCGGAAAATAACTTTCTTCCCCCCAATAACAAACTCCTGCTCGAAGCACTCGGGCAGATGCCCCGGGGCGGGGGATACTCCGTCGCATCGCGGGCCAACGAGGCCCTGCGGAACGCCGTCACGGCATCCGACGGCGGGCTCCGCGTCGATCCCTCCCGCGCCACGCCGAGTTACTGCTCCGGGGCCACCTACCTCGTCCTCCTGAAGGCCCTCTCACTACTCCAGTCCTCCGGAGCCGTCCAACTGACGCCCGGGGCGGCGACCGCGCTCAGACCGGCCGGACAACCCGACGGCACCGGCGTCTGGGGCCGCTGGAATGCGAACGGACCCGGCACGGCACGGCTTTTTTACGAACTCGGGCTCGGGCCGAACTTCACCGACCTCTCCAAGGCGCTCCCCGGCGACTTCCTCAAGATTTTCTGGAACGACGGAATCGGCGCCAGCGAGCACGGGCACTCCGTCATCTTCCTCCGTACGGATAGGAAGGATGGGGTCGAGACCGTCACCTTCTGGTCGAGCAACATGCCCGGAGGCTACGGCGAGAAGACCGTCCCGCGCGGTAGGATCCGCCGGATGATTTTCTCCCGTCTGGAGCATCCCGGGGCGTTTGCGGGACTCCTCTCCCTCCCGCGTTCCGACGCCTACCTCGCCTCGCTCGTACACCGCTCCTCCACCCCGGAGGAAATGGCCAGGCAGTGCGGCATTTCCCGTTGAACCGCAATTCGCGATGCCCCGGCGTCCAAAGGATTCGAAAACCGTGACGGGGAACTATCGCCGGACAAACTCCGCAATGCGCCCCGTGGCGATCTTGATCTGATCCATCGCCGTGGCGTAACTGCAGCGCACGTACCCCTCCCCGCCGGGGCCGAAGGCGGTGCCGGGAACGACGGCGACTTTCTGCTCCTCGAGAAGCTTGAGCGAAAACTCCTTGCTCGAGAGTCCGGTGCCGCGAATGTCGGGAAAGACATAGAAGGCCCCCTTGGGGAGATGGCACGGGATGCCGGCCTCGTTCAACGAGGAGACGATATGGTTCCGTCGGAGGCGGTATTCCTCGCGCATCCGTTCGACACTGCGAGCACCGCGATCGAGGGCCTCGATAGCCGCCTCCTGGCCCATGATCGGCGCGCAGAGGATTGAGTACTGGTGGATCTTCATCATGGCCTCGATGATGTCCGCGGGGCCGCAGGCATAGCCGATGCGCCATCCGGTCATGGCGAAGGCCTTGGAAAACCCGTGCAGGAACACGGTCCTTTCCTTCATGCCGGGAAGTGCCGCGATCGAGTGATGGGGCAGCTCGTCGTAGGTCAACTCGCTGTAGATCTCATCGGTGAGAACCACGAGGTCGTGCTTCACGGCGAAGGCGGCTATCTTCTTCAACTCCTCCAGCGGCATGACCGCACCGGTGGGATTGGTGGGGAAATTCAGCATCAGGACGTGCGTCTTCGGCGTGACGGCTTTCTCCAAATCGGCTACGCGCAGCGTGAACTCCTCCTCGGCGCGGGTGGCGACGGGAACCGGAATCCCGCCGGCAAGCTGAATGCTCGGACTGTAGGAGACATAGCACGGCTCGTGGTAGAGCACCTCGTCGCCGGGATTGAGCAGGGCCCGAAGGGCTAGGTCGATCGCCTCGGAGACGCCGACCGTCACGATGATCTCGTCGTGAGGGTTGTATTCCACGGAGAAGTGCTTCCCGACATAGGCGGCGATGGAGCGACGGAGGCGGGGCGAACCAAGGTTGGAGGTGTAGCCCGTCTTCCCTTTCTCAAGCGAGTAGACGGCCGCCTCCCGGATGTGCCACGGGGTGACGAAGTCAGGTTCGCCGATGCCGAGGGAGATGACCTCCTTCATCGACTGGACGATCTCAAAGAAATCGCGGATCCCCGAGCGGGGGATGTCGCGGACATGCGTCGCAATGCGGGAACGGCTCATACCCCTGGGTGTGCTGGTGCGTCTCCGGTTCAGGGAGTCACCGGGAGACGCTCGGGCGACTCCTCCACGGCATGACGGATCCCGTTCTCCTTGTAGGTCTTGAGCCGGAAATGGGTGGCGCAGGACTGGACGGCTTCGATTGTGCTGAGCTTGTCGGCCACGAAGGAGGCCACTTCACGCAGATTGCGCCCCTCGACGACAACCATGAGGTCGTGCCCTCCGCTCATGAGGTAGACACCCTCGACCTCCTCGAATCCGGCAATGCGATTGGCAATGCGGTCGAATCCCCCCTCCCGCTCGGGCGTCACCCTGACCTCGATCACGGCGGTGACAGCGTCGGCATCATGCTTCTCGCGGTTGATGACGGCATGATAACCCAGAATCATCCCCTCCTTCTCCAGTTTCTCGATCTTGGCGGCCACTTCGCCCTCGCTCAGGCCGAGTTGACGGGCAAGGTCGGCGCGGGGGATTGCGGAATTGTGGCGGAGGATGCGGATCAGGGAGTCCATGGGGAGGAAGTATGAGGGAGGAAGGACGAAACTTGCAACCAGCTACTGGCGGACGGCGTGGCGCTCGGTTCCCTTGGGTGAAGGATCTTTTTCAGGCGCGTTGCCAAAATCACCATTTCGTACAGAATCCAGCCATGAGCCTTGAGAACGATCAGAACCCTTCCCTTCCCCCGATCCTGCCGGTTGAGGGCCGCCACGTCCTCCACCTCTTTTACAGGATGGAGCAGGAGGCATGGCAGTATCTGGAGCCGGGAGAACGCCGCAAGCGGCGCGACGGTCTGGCTCGTCTGGTCCGTGAGATCCAGGCCCTGCCCGGCACGCAACTCCTCCCCCTCAGCATGGTCAGTCCCAAGGCCGATCTCGGCTTCATGCTCATCACACCCGACCTGCAGGTGGCGGACCGTTGTGCCAAGCGTCTGGGCGAGGGACTCGGTGCCGGAATGACGACCCCCGTCTTCTCCTGGCTCTCGATGACGGAACGGAGCGAATACACCACCGGTGAGGAGGAGTACGGAGCCCTCCTCGTGGAGGAGGAAAAACTGGCGCCGGGAAGCGGGGCATACGAGGAGAAGATGACGGCTTTCCGCGAGCGGATGGCCAAGTACCTCAAGGACCGGCTCGAACCGAATCTCCCGCCGCTCGCGAACTGGCCGGTCTTCTGTTTCTACGGCATGTCGAAACGACGCAATCCGGACCAGAACTGGTACGCGGAGCCCTTCGGGGAGCGCAAGCGACTCATGGCGGGCCATGCCAGGATCGGACGCACCTACGCCGGTCGCGTCCGCCAACTCATCACCGGATCCACCGGGCTCGACGACATGGAATGGGGGGTCACCCTCTTTGCAAGGACCACCAGCGAGATCAAGGCGATCGTCTACGAGATGCGCTTCGACGAGGTGAGCGCGCGCTACGCTGAGTTCGGCGAATTCTTCATTGGCATCCAGATGGAGGTGCCCGACCTCTGCAACCGCCTGAACCTGTGACACCCGCCGCCGTGGAGCCCGATCCGGCCGCAAAGGAATCCCTGCTCCGGGAGATCCTGGCCCGTCATGCTCCGCTGCTCATCGCTTACTCCGGTGGAGTCGACAGCACCCTCCTGCTCTCGGTCGCCCACCAGACGCTGGGAGACGGCGCCACGGGCATCATCGCCGACTCGCCGAGCCTGCCGAGAGACTCTCTCGCCGAGGCCCTGCGGGTGGCGAGGGCGATCGGGGCAGCCGTCGAGGTGGTGGCCACCTCCGAACTCGAGGATCCCCGCTATTCCGGGAACCCGATCGATCGCTGCTACTACTGCAAGGCGGAGCTTTTTTTCCGAATGAATCAGGTCGCCGGAGAGAGGGGATTCGCCGCCATTGCCTACGGTGAGAATGCGGACGATCTCGCCGATCTGCGCCCGGGATCCCGTGCGGCCGCGGAGTTCTCCGTGATCGCCCCTCTCAAGGAAGCCGGCATGACCAAGGCCGATGTCCGTGAACTCTCCCGCCGAATGGGACTCCCCACGGCCGATCAGCCGGCCCAGCCCTGCCTCAGTTCGCGCATCCCTCACGGGACGCCGGTGACCCGTGAGGCGCTTGCTTTCGTCGAGCGGGGGGAGGCTGTCGTGAGAGCGTTTGGATTCAAGGTCTTCCGGGTGCGCTATCTGCCTCCCCCCGGGGACTCCAGGACATCGAGACCCGGAGCCAAACTCCAGGTGGCACCGGTGGAGACGGGGAGGCTCGATGCCGTCAAACAGACCCTCGTCGCCGCCCTCTCCGCCAGCGGCTTCGGCCAGGTCGAGGTGGACCCGGAGCCTCTGCGAAGGTAGGGGAACCAACGACGCAACGGCGAACAAACGCTCCTGCACCCAAACCTGAATCAAGGATAACCTTTCTCCGGATCGAGTTCATCGCCCCACTTCATGGTCCCCAGCACCCCCTCAGCCGCTTCCGATCATCTGCTCCACGCACTGCTGGTCAGCGGTTGCCTCGGCGCGCTCATCGGCCTGGAACGTCAGTGGGACGAGCAGTTCCGCCGTCACAGGGCGCACGTGCTCGCGGGATTGAGGACCTTCACGCTCTGGGCCCTTTTCGGGGCGCTCTGCGCCTGGTTTGCCTCGACGGTTCATCTCCTTTTTTTCGTGGCGGGATTCGCCGCGATGGCCCTCTGGCTGACTCTCTTCCTCCAGCGGCGCGCCGTTGCGGGAGGTGATCCCGGATTCACCACCGGGGCGGCGGCCATGCTGACCTTCCTGATCGGCGGCTTGGTCTACTGGGATCAGGAACGCGTGGCGCTGGTGCTCACCGTCTGCATCATGATCCTGCTCGCGCTCAAGTCGGCGCTGCACCGCTTCACCCGAGGCGTGACCGTGGAGGATGTGCGCTCCGCGCTGAAGTTCGCGGCCGTCACCGGGGTGATCCTCCCGGTCGTGCCGGACGAGGCGCTCGGACCCTACGATGCCTTCAATCCGCACACCATCTGGCTGATGGTGGTGCTGGTCAGCGGCGTCGATTTTGCCGGCTACCTCTCCGTGCGCCTGCTGGGCCGCAGAACCGGAACCGCGCTGACCGGGATCCTCGGGGGGGTCGCCTCCAGCACCGCCACAACCCTTGCCATGAGCCGTCGGAGCCGGGAGCGTCCCGCCGAGTCGAGGGACTGCGCACTTGCCGTGCTGCTGGCCTGCACGGTGATGGTCTGGCGGGTGGCATTGATGGTGGGGGCCGTGAACGAAAAGGCCTTCCTGTCACTCTGGCCCTCCCTGCTCGCCGTCAGTCTTCCGGGAACGCTCTGGTGTCTCTGGCGACTGCTTCACGGGGGATCATCCGCCGGCAAGGCGGGCGATCTTTCGCATTA
>JBIIGI010000113.1:0-4190 GCA_044236545.1 Chthoniobacterales bacterium | reverse complement strand
ACCTTGGAACAGCAGGATGTCTTGATACTGGGAGTCATCATGGGGAAAAAACTGCCCATCTCCTTCCGCCCCTAGAAGAGTTGTTCGAAGCATTGCACGAAATCGTCGACGAAAAACCCTCCGAGGGATTTTTCAGAGATTCGGAGGCGTCAATCCCAGTTGCCCTTTCCTGAGTGAGAAGAAGAGAACGGGTGTCACAATCAGGATGTGGATGAGACTACTGATCATCCCGCCCACGACAGGGACGGCGATGGGTCGCATGATCTCAATGCCGGTCCGCTCTCCGGAAAACACCGGAAGCAGGATCACCATCAGGCTGGCGACGATCGTGGCCACAGTCATGACCTTGGGCCTAAGCCGCAGAAGAGCCCCTTGGAGGACGGCACTCCTGAGATCCTTTAAACTGAAGCCATCGCCACACTCCTTGATTTTTCGTTCCAGAGCATCATTCAAGTAGATCAGCATGATGACGGCGGTCTGGACAGCTGTTCCGAAGAGGGCGATGTAGCCGACGGCCACCGCCACGCTGAAGTGATATCCGAGGAGCCATTGCAGATAGATCCCACCGGATAGGGCGAAGGGAACGGCCAGAATGACATGGGCAGCCTCCTTCCAGGACCGGTAGGTGATGAAGAGCAGGACAAAGATGATCAGAATGACCAGCGGGCAGATCACGAGCAATGTCCGGGAAGCAGCGAGGAGCTTCTGATACTGCCCCCCCCACGAGATGAAGTATCCGGGAGGGAGGCTGAGTTTTGCAGAGACCTTCTCCTGTGCATCCTGCACAAAATCGGCCAGGGCTCGCTCCCTCACATTGGCCTGCACAAAGACCCTCATCATACCGTTCTCGCTGGAGATCATCGCTGGACCCGTCGTCAGATGAAAATCAGCCACATTGGAGAGGGGGATATTCTCCCCCTGCATCGATGTGACGAGCACATGCTCGAGGGAGGGAATATCGCCACGCAGTTCCCTCGGGTAGCGGACCCTGATCGGGATGCGTTGCCTTCCATCGATGGTTGTCTCAAGGGTGCCTCCACCAATGGCTGTTTCGATGGCGGTATTGATCTCGGTGATGGAGACACCATAGCGGGCCGCGTCATCACGGCGCACGGCGATGTCCAGATAGGGGGTTCCCGCGACACGCTCGGCATAGACATCTGTAGCGCCTGGGATCTTCTTCAGGATTTCCCCCACCTCGAGGGCCAGTCTTTCCAACTCCTTGAGATCGGACCCAAAGATCTTCACGGCAACCTGACCCCTGATGCCGGTATTGAGCATCAGAATCCGGCTTTCGATGGGTTGCAGAAAGGCCGGAACGAAACCGGGGAACTGCTGCATCTTCTGCAACATCTCGGATCGCAGTTTCTCCACCGTCATCCCGGGACGCCATGCGGAGAGAGGCTTGAGCATGATGGTGGTCTCGATCATGGAAACCGGCGCAGGATCGGTGGCAGTATCGGCACGTCCCAGCTTGCCAACCACGCTCTCCACCTCCGGGAAGGAAGAGAGGATTTTGTCCTGGGCCGACATGACGCGGTTGATTTCCGGCACCGAGGCACTGGGCAACGTGGTTGGCATATAGAGCAATGCCCTCTCGTTTAGCGGGGGCATGAAGTCCCATCCGATCGTGCTTCCAAGAGACAGCGCAGCCAGAAGGATCACGACCGCCGCCACAATGACCGCTTTGCCATGATCAAGAGACCACTCAAGAATGGGCCTGTAGAGACGAAGCAGGAACCTCATGACGGGATTCTCCCCCTCGTTGCGGAGCCTGCCGCGGACAAGAAAAGAAGCAAGCACAGGGACAACGGTGAGGGCCAACAGCATCGCGCCGGCCATCGCATAACTCTTGGTGAAGGCAAGCGGGTGAAACAGTTTTCCCGCCTCCCCTTGCAGCGCAAAGACAGGAATAAAGGCCAGCAGGATAATCAGCATGGCAAAGAAAATCGGCCGGATTACCATGCGGGTGGCCCTCCTCACGATCTCCACGATATCCTTGGGATAGGAAAGCCCCGGCACCCTCCCCTCCTGCACGGCATGTGCTTCGCGGATCACCGCCTCGGTGACCACCACGGCCGCGTCCACGAGCACACCGATTGCGATGGCCAGTCCGCTCAGCGACATGATGTTGGAAGTGATGCCGGTCCACTTCATCAGGATAAAGGCGAACAGGATCGAGAGAGGCAGTGGCAGCGTGACGATCAGCACGCTCCGTAAATGTCCCAGGAAGAGGAGATGGGCGAGGGTCACCAGGATGATCTCCTCGATCAGAGTGAGACGCAGGGTGCCGACAGCACGGTCGATCAGTTGGCTTCGGTCGTAAAAGGGCTTGATCGTGACGCCGGAAGGAAGGGCTTTGGAGATTTCCGCGATCTTCTGCTTCACCCCCCCGATAACCACCCGGGTGCTCTCTCCGTAGCGCATGACCACGACTCCCCCCACCGCTTCGTGGCCGGCAATATCAAGGGCTCCCCTCCTCGGTTCAGGTCCCATGGCCACCGTCGCCACCTGTTCCAGCAAAACTGGGCGACCCTGAGAGTAACCGACCGGGATGGACTTCAGATCCTCAGGAGAATGGACAAGCGCAACTCCTCGGATCGTGATGTCACGCCCGTTGACCTCGATATTCCCACCACCGACATTCCGACTAGATCCTCGGATCTTCTCGATGACCCCGGACAAGGGGAGTCCGTAGGCGCGGAGTTGGCTGGGGTTCACATCAACCTGATACTGACGGACGAAACCACCGATGCTTGCTACTTCGGCCACACCGGGGACTGCGCTGAGTTGCAGTCTCACAAACCAATCTTGAAGGGAGCGAAGTTGACCCAGATCGAGCGCATGGCCCGCCTTGGCCGCCGCCGAGTCATCCAGATAGTATTCGTAGATCCAACCGATGCTCGTCGCATCAGGCCCCAGCCTGGGAGTGACCCCCTCGGGCAGGCGGAAGGGAAGCGCGCTCAGCTTTTCGAGAACCCTCGTCCGCGCGAAGTAGATATCGACATCATCTCTGAAAATCACCGTCAGCATTGAAAAACCAAAGACGGACTGGGCCCTGACCTCCCGGACACCCGCCAACCCTTCCAATGCCGTGGAGAGCGGGAAGGTAACCTGATCCTCGACCTCCTGGGCGGAGCGCCCCTCCCAATCGCTCAGAACGATGACCTGATTCTCACTCAAGTCGGGGATCGCATCGACCGGAGTCTTATAGATCGCATCGATGCCAGCAATGGTCAGCAGAAGTGTCGCCGTGAGGACGATGGCCCGGTTCCCCAAGCACCAACTGACAAGGCGATCAATCATGTCCTCTGGAATCGGTTTGCTATCCTACGGATTGACAGGCACAGGATCGGAACCGGATCCGGGCAAGCCGCGTAGTTGAGCCTCGGCATCGATGAGGAAGGAACCGGAGGTCACCACCTTTTCACCCGCGGTCAGTCCCTCGAGGACCGGCACCCAGCGGGAACCATCTCCCCCCACCTCCCCCTCGGGGCCGACCTTCACGGCCCGCAAGGCATAGGTGCCCGGCGAGGTCTCCACATAGACAAGTTGCCTACTCCCCGTATCGATCACGGCGGAGGCAGGCACGGCGAGTTGCGGCTTCTGGTTACCGACCTCGAGGCTTCCGGTAGCCGAGAGTTGGGGAAGAAGGAGACCATTAGGATTGGAGACGAGGAATCGTACCTTCACCGTCCGCTTCTGGGAATCAACCTCACGTCCGATGAAGACCAGTTTTCCTTTGAAGGGCTGATCCTGATACGTGCGGCATCGGATGGTGATCTCCTGGCCGAGTTTGAGGAGCGAGAGATCCTGTTCGTAGACATCGGCCACAAACCAGACCTCGTTCAGCGGCACAAGACGGAAAAGCACTGTGTCCATCGTGAATCGTTCCCCGACATGGGGAAGGGCCCCAAGGAGGGTCCCTTTCTCGGGTGCGATTATAGTGAAGGTGTCGCGAATCTTGCCTCTCAATTCAAGCGCCTGGAAATCTTCTGCCGTCATGCCGATACGGCTTAACCGATCCTTCATAGCATTGAGACGGGCATTCATGTTCTTGTGCTCATAGGACATCCCCACCAAGGAGACCTGCTCCGCGTTGGTCCCGTACTGCGATTTGAAAATCTTTTGCTCATCCGTAATATGCCAGCGCAACTCCATGAGCATCTTGAGACAATCACGCTGATCCT
>JBIIGI010000010.1:0-44648 GCA_044236545.1 Chthoniobacterales bacterium | reverse complement strand
CTGGCCCTCAACCAATGGGGCGACCGTCAAGTGATTCCGACGCTGACGCCCGGATTCGAACCCGGCACGGTCGACGTGAATCTCAAGGTGAAGGACACTCCCCCCCTGCACGGCAGTGCCGAACTCAATAACCGCTGGAACACCGGGTCCCCGCCGCTGCGGCTCAATGTGGCGGGCAGCTACGACAATCTCTGGCAGCTTGGACATTCCCTCGGCGGATCCTATCAGACCGCGCCCCAGCAACCCTCCTCCGTCGAGAACTGGAACCTCTTCTACACGGCGCGGTTCCCGAGGGTGGATTGGCTGAGGCTCAACCTCTCCTACGGTCAGCAGAACAGTCTTTCCACGCTCGGCGGGGGTTCCGTTGCGGGCAACGGCAGCACCGCGGCTTTCAGGTTTCTCTTCAACCTGCCGCCCGAAAAGGATTTCAGCCACTCGATCTCGGCAGGGATGGATTTCAAGCAGGTGCTGAATGTCAACAACGACGCCACGACCGGCGCGAACGTCCCGCTCAACGATTACAACTATGCGCCGGTCCGCTTCAACTACTCGGCGGTCTGGGCGCCGAAGGATTCCGTCACCATCCTCGACGCGGGTTTCTCGTTCGGCATCCGCGGGCAGACCATCCCGGTCTACGGTCTGGGAACGTACAATGACGGCCAGTTCGATGACCCGACGGTCGGCGGGGGCTTCTTCGCCCTCCGCGGGGATCTCTCCCACACGCATGACCTGCCGGGTGGCTTCCAGATCTTCGGGAAGGCGCAGGGGCAATGGTCGCCAACACCGCTTATCTTCACCGAGCAGTTTGTGGCGGGAGGTCTCGACTCCTGCCGCGGATACACCGAGGCGGCGGTCCTCGGCGACAGCGCCCTCATGGGGAGCATCGAACTCCGCTCGCCGCAGATCCTCGCGGGCCATCTGGGGATCAGTGAGTGGAGGGTCTATGCGTTCTTCGACGGTGGGACGGTGCTTGACGGGACTCCCGGAAGCGTGAACTCGAACGACGGCAACCCCTTCTCCTCCGACACGCAATACAACATGGCAAGCTACGGTGCGGGAACGCGTTTCAAGATCGCCAAGTATCTGAACGCCTCGCTCGATGCCGGCATTCCCCTCATCACCCAGGGGCCGGTGGCGACCCCCAATCCCTCCGACGGTGCCTGGGGAAAAGCAAAGCCGGGCACCGTCAACAATGTTCCGGGAAACTATTTCAACATGGCCAATTCACTGCTCATTACCTTCCGCCTTTTCGGGGAATTCTAAACACTTCGACCACATCCTGCATCCGATCATGAAGAGAGCGCCACTCCCGATCCGTACCATGCGACTGACACGCATGCTGGCACTATGCCTGCTCCTGCCCGCCTCCCTCCATGCCCGCACCTGGTGGAACGAAGCCTGGGGCACCCGCACCAAGTTCACCGTCGACACCTCCGACAACGGCGTGCCGCTTTCCGATGCAGCCGGCACCGCCACGGTGGTGGTGAGGCTTCATGACGGGAATTTCGACTTCACCACGGCGAAGGAGGATGGAAGCGACCTGCGCTTTGTCGACAGCGATGACAAGACGCTCCTCGCCTCGCAGGTCGAGAAATTCGACCCGGTGATGAACGAGGGATTCGTCTGGGTGAAGATTCCCGACGTGAAGGCCGGAGCCACCCGTGACATCCACCTCTACTCCGCGCGGAACGAGAAGAAAAAGCCCGCCAAGGGTGAGAAGACCGATCTTCCAAAGTCGGCCTACGACGGCGACACCACGACGGTCTATCATTTCAACGAGCACGGAACTCCTCCCGGGGACTCCACGGGAGAGGGGAATCGCGCCGAGACGCCCGGAATTCCCGTGGAGGGGTCGATGATCGGGAGCGGGATCAAGCTCGATGGGAAAAAGCAGATCAGCATTCCGGCCAATCCGAACGGGGCCGTGCTGGAGGCCGCCCCCTACACCTGGATGACCTGGGTGAAGCCCGCGACCCTCGCACCCGGGGTCGTCATCTACAGCCGTACGGACGGGGGCAACGCGTTCAGGGTGGGGCTCGACAACGGCGTCCCCTTCCTGGAGATCACCAACTCCTCCGGCACCCAGCGCACCGCTCCCGTGGCTCCGCTTGCTGCGGGATCCTGGAAGCACCTCGCCGTGGTTTCGGACGGAACCCGCACATCGCTCTATGTCGATGGGAACGCCGTGGCCAATCTGCCCGTCGCCATGCCGGCCCTCAACGGCCCCGCTTTCCTCGGGGGCGACGGACAGGGCAAGGGCGGCTTCTCCGGCGAATTGGACGAGATGGAGATCTCCAAGGCGTCCCGCAGCGCCGCATTCATCAAGCTCGCGGCGCTCGGTCAGGGTCAGCAAAATGCAAAACTGCTCGTGGCGGGAAAGCCTGAAGCCGCCAAGGTCAGCTTCTTCGATAGCCTCGGCCTCTTCGGCTACCTGCTCAAGTCGGTCACCGTCGACGCCTGGGTGGTCATCGGGATCCTCGGCATCATGTCGGCCATCAGCTGGATCGTGATGATCGCCAAGAACAACTATATCAAGAGTCTCTCCCGCGGTTCCAATGAGTTCATGAACCAGTGGCATCACATCTCCAAGGACATCACGGCGCTGGACACCGAGGATGCTGAAAAGATCGCCTCCCTTGGCGGACGCGCCGATGCGGAGCATATCAAGTTCATTCATTCCACCCCGATCTACCGGGTCTACCATCTCGGTTGCGAGGAGATCAGGATGCGCGTCGGCAAGGGCGGGGGACTCAGTCACCGCTCCATCGAGGCGATCACCTCGAGCCTCGAGGCCCAGGTGACGCGCGAGTCCTCCCGTCTCAACAGCATGATGGTCCTGCTGACCATCTGCATCGCAGGCGGGCCGTATGTCGGTCTTCTCGGCACCATCATCGGCGTCATGATCACCTTCGGCGAGATCGCGATGCTCGGCGAGGTCGACATCAACGCGATCGCCCCGGGTATCGCCGCGGCGCTGCTCGCGACGGTGGCCGGTCTGGTCGTCGCGATTCCGGCACTCTTCGGTTACAACTACCTGAGCGTTCAGGTGAAGGATATCACCACGGATCTCCGGCTCTTCGTCGAGGAGTTCATCACCAAGATGGCCGAGTGCTACCCCGAGCAATCGGGCGGCTCCTCCCATTAAGCCCTGCCGCCGACCCTTTCCCGACCATGCAAGCCGATTCCGGAGGAGATGCCATCGCTGACATCAACGTCACGCCGATGGTCGATCTCTACCTCGTTCTCCTGCTGATCTTCATCATCATGACCAGCGCGGGGATCCAAGGCGTGAAGGTGAATCTTCCCAAGGGAAGTTCCGCTCCCAGCATGGGGGGGCCCAAGACCCAGGCGGTCACCGTCAACAACGAGGGCGCGATTTTCCTGAACACCCTTCCCGTCACCCTTCCCGAACTGGAGCAGAAGCTCCAGGAGGCTAAATCTGCCAATCCCGATACCCCGGTCGTGGTCCGCGGTGACAGTGCCACCCAGTATCAGGGGATCATGGACGTCCTGGACGTGATCGGCCGCATCGGCATGGAGAAGGTGGGCCTCGCCACGCAGAAGCGCCAGTAACTGTTGCACGATCAATGCCTGACATGCAGACATCACCCGAAAAAAAGAAAGCACCCCTTCCGCTTATCCTAGGCGGCGCCGTGGTGCTGGGTGGTATAGCGGCATTCTTCGTTTTCCGTGATGGGGATGAAGGCGGTGCTCCCGCTCCCAAGAATGAGATCAGGATGGTATCTCTCCCCCCGCCGCCACCTCCTCCGCCACCACCTCCTCCAAAACCGGAGCCACCCAAGCCGGAAGAGCCGAAATTCCAGAAGGAGGAGGCTCCCACCGACGAGAAGCCACCCGACAAGGCTCCCGAGCCCGCACCGCTTTCCACCAGCATCCAGGGTAACGACGCATCCGGTCTTGCCGCCGGAAATGGCGGCGGCATGGGCGGCGGATTTGGCGGAGGTGGAGGGGGCCGTGGCTCCAAGTTCGGTTACTATGCCGGCCAGGTGAAGGGACGCATTCTGGATAGCCTCCGTACAAACAAGAAGACTCGAAGCGCCGTCATGGATGTTCAGGTCCGGATCTGGGTGGATAACACGGGCCGCGTCACGAAGGTGGGACTTTCCAAATCGACCGGGGATCCCGCCCTCGACGCCGCGATCAAGAACGAGGCCCTTGCGGACATTTCCCTTCCCGAGCCTCCCCCCCAGGGCATGCCGATGCCGATCGTGATGCGATTCAACGCCAAGAGGCCCAACTGACCGGGAAGCGACGATCGGTGTCATGACCATGAAACCATTTTCCATGAAGTTCAAAATTTTTGCCGCAGCGATCCTCGCCCTTGCAGGGGGGGGCAGTATGCCCCTATTAGCAGACGATCTCTTCGCAGAGACCGCCGCCCTTGCCGATGCGTCCGCTTCAACGTCCTCGGCGGCGCCTCTTGCCGCGCCCTCGCCACAGTCCCAACCGGTTCTTCCCGATGAGGGGGCTCCCACCGCTGAGCAGGCCGCGGGCGATGCGCCCGTTCTTTTCCGGACAGGTGACCTTGCCAGTTCCGGCATTACCGCGTCCTCCCAAACCAACTCCGTGGGAATCACGGAACCGACCCCATCACCAACCGCGTCGCATGGTGCCGAACCTTCCGGAACTCCGTCCGCTTCATCCCCTTCCACAGCCACTTCCCCGGACGAGGTGAAGGAGCCCGCACCCGCGGTCGTTGCACAGCCTATGAAGGCCGCCGCTTTATCCACCCTTCCATCCCGAGTCCCCGGGGAGGGAAGCAACAAGGCCCTTGCGCCACTTCCCGTGGATGCGCCGCCGAATCTGGATGAACCCGCTGAAAAGATGGCCGAGACGGCGCCGGCCCCGGTGGCTCCCTCCGAGAATGTGACTCTCAACCTGATCAACCGGCTCGTTCAGCGCGGCATCCTGACCAAGGAGGATGCCGGAGACCTGATCCGTCAGGCCCAGGAGGATGCACGGCACGCCGCCCAGCAGTCACAGATCGCCCAGCAGGCCGCGACCCAAGCGGCCGCCGCCCAGCAGATGGCGGTCGAGGCCGCCGCACCGCCCGCCTCCGACGAGGCGGTCAGCGTCTCTTATGTCCCGGAGATCGTGAAGGCGGAGATGCGTGACGAGATCCGGAGGGATGTCATGGCTGCGGCCCAAGCCGAGGGATGGAACCAGTCCAATGTGCCGGAGTGGCTTTCCAAGTTCCGCCCATTCATGGATCTGCGGACCCGCTACCAGGGCAACAATTATTCCACCGACAACGGAACCGACATCTTTGAAACCATGAATTTCAATGAAGTAAATACTCAGTGGCCCATTAATCTGATGGCCATTCCCGGATCGTCACCGCTCTACAACTATTTCGGATACTATCAGGCCCAAGCCCCGATCGGTCCCCCGACCTACAACACGATCCAGCAGCGCGATCAGGCCAGAGTGCGTTTCCGATTCGGGGCGGACATGAACCTTGGCGAGAATTTCACCTCCGGGTTCAGGATCGGAACCGGTCAGAACGGTTCGCCTGTCTCGGAAAACCAGACGTTTGGATTCATCGGCAACAATGGCATGGCGCAGGGGGGCAATTTCAGCTCCTACGCCATCTGGCTCGACCGGGCGTTTCTCAAGTACGAGATGGGTTCGGACCCGGACAGGATGGCGGCGATCTCGATCGGTCGGTTTGACAATCCCTTCTTCACCCCGACCACGATCATGTGGGCGAATGATATCGGATTTGACGGAGTAGCGGCGCAGGCTCGTTACAAGATCTTCAAGGGATTTACACCATTTGCAACAGCAGGAATTTTCCCTATATTTAATACGGATCTGAACTTTCCAGCTAGGCAGCAGACCAAACAGCCTAGCAACGACAAGTATCTCTATGCAGGTCAGGTAGGCATCGACTGGAAGATCACGAAGGATCTCAATTTCAAGAGCGCCGCAGGCTACTATTTTTTCCAGAATGTGGAGGGACGTGTCTCGGCTCCGGGCGTGACGCCGAACCAGGAGGCCCAGATGAGCACGGATGATTCCCGACCGGGGTTCGCCCAAAGGGGAAACACATACTCGATGCTCAGGAACATCCAGAAGGTGGATGCTTTCGACCAAAACGGGATTCCCACGGGAAATACCCAGGCGAATTACATCAACGATCCCACCCAAGGTGTCAATCCGTACTACATCAACCAGTTCCAGTATTTCGGACTCTCAACGCCCTTCAACATCCTCTCCGCAAACGCCCGTCTTGAATACCGCCACTGGGAACCGTTTATCGTGTCGGTCTCCGGTGAGTGGGACAGAAACCTTGCCTGGAATTCGCAGAATGTCCTCAACAGCGGACCCCTGCCAGGCCCTGACAACAATTACAACCAGACATTGGTGTCCGGACCCGTGAACAACATCAATTCATCAGGAAACTACAACGGTGGTAACACCGCCTGGATCGTTCAGGCCAAGATCGGATCAGGTGCGCTCCAGAAGCGCTGGGACTGGGACTTCGGCGTGAGTTACCGCTATGTCGAGTCCGATGCCGTGATCGACGGGTTCTGCGATTCCGACTTTGGCGGTGGCGGTACGAACCTTAAGGGATATGCCGTGGGTGGCAATCTCGCCCTTTCCAGGAATGTCTTCATCGGTGCCCGCTGGCTCAGCGCCACGGGCATAGCCGGGCCGACCTACCAAGCGGACATCATCCAGATCGACATCAACGCACGATTCTAGCGAAACGCTTCTTCAATCACATGAGATCCTCACCGGCATTCCTGATCACCCTTCTCATCCTGCTCGTCTGCCCCCTCCCGTTGATGGCGGCGGAAAAAATAGATCCCGCCACCCAGAAGATGAGGGAGGCCCTGCGCAACACGATGATCCAGCTCCGTGATGCCAATGCAAAGCTTGCCACGGCCCAGGCCGCCCAGACGGAGGCCGAAGAGAAGAACAAGGAACTCCAAGGGCAGTTGGAGGAGTTGACCAAGAAATCAACGTCGGAAAAGAAGACAGCCGACGCGACGATCGAGGATCTGGGCACGAAGCTTACGGCAAGCGAACTGCAGGTCAACCATCTGACCGAATCGCTCGGCAAGTGGAAGCTCGGCTATGCCAAGATGGCGGAGTATGCCAAGGGAACCGAGGGGAAGCGTGCCGAACTGGCATCCAAGATCGTCATCCTTGATCGCCGGATCGCCGACCAGCAGCTCCGCAACGCCGAGATGTACCGTCTCGGCAACGAAGTACTCGACCGTTATGCCCAATTCGGTCTGGGAACCGCCATTGCCGCAAGGGAGCCCTTTGTCGGGATCACCAAGGTGAAGTTCCAGAACCTTGTCCAGGATTACCAGAACAAGCTGACGGACCAGACCATCCGGCACGACGCACCCTCCCCGGAGAAGAAGCCGGATTGAGCGCTCCCACACCACGCGTAAAACACCTTTCAACACCCACCATGAATCCCCACATATCACCAAACATGATCCTGAAACACCTACCCATCCTTGCCATCGCGCTCCTCATGCCCATCCTGTCAGCAAGCGCCGCTGATTCGGTCATCGTGGCCAAGGTGGGCGAGAGCGAGGTGAAGGCCGACGATATCAAGGCCCTCATCGAGAAACTTCCCATCCGCGACCAGGTCGTGCTGGCGCGGGATCCCGCCGCGCTGAATGAATTTGTCCGCTCGCTGATTGTCCAGCAACTGGTCTACAAGGAGGCACTCTCCAAGAAGTGGGACCAGCAACCGCAGGTCACGCAGCAACTCGACCGCCTGCGGCAGCAGGCCGTGACGCAGTCCTACCTTCAGTCCTTGGCGACCCCACCGCAGGACTTCCCCTCGCAGGCGGAGTTGCAGGCCGCCTACGATACCCTCAAAAAAAACAACGCCCTGCAGGTTCCCAAGCAATACCATCTGGCCCAAGTCTACATCGCCTGCCCCAAGGGGGCGGATAGCGCCGCCGAGGAAAAAGCCAAGGCAAAGCTGGACACCGTGGTGAAGACCCTCAAGGGGGGAGGGGACTTCACCTCCGTGGCGAAGGCCCAGAGCGACGATACCGCAAGTGCCTCCCGCGGCGGTGATCTGGGGTGGCTTGCAGAGGCCCAGATTCAGCCCGAAATCCGCGGTCCGATGGCTTCACTTGCGAAAGGAGGGACGAGCGATCCCGTCCGTCTCGCGGACGGATGGCACGTGATCAGGCTTCTTGATGTGAAGGAGCCCTACACCGCTTCGCTTGAAGAGGTGAAGAACCCGCTCGCCAACGAACTCCGCAGTCAACGCGCCCAGGAACTTGGCAAGGCCTACCTCGCGAAGCTCCTCCAGCAGAATCCCGTCACCCTGAACGAGATCGCCGTCTCAAAGCTCATCGAACCGAAGGGGAACTAGAGCACGGTTTCAGGAATCACAAGTTCTGATGGGGAAGGTTGAGAGGTTGAGAGGGAACCCTACAGCCTCCGGCCTAGAGCGTTTTCGATTTTTTCTGACGCTCTGAAAATGAACGCGATGAGGGAATGAATATGGAACTCAGGAACTCAGGAGAAATGAGGTTGGAGAAGCGTGTGACTGCTATGAGAGAACCGGGAACCCTCGCTCCATGCTCCTAAGCAGACAGTCTATGTAGAGAGATCGTCTCTCTTCTTGGCATGCTTTCCACCCAAATGTCGGTTTGGTTCTGCATTTCCCCTCCTGAGTTCCTGAGTTCCATATTCATCATGCAGTCTCTCCTCGGGCGACAGATTGACCAGAAGATGCTCTAACAGCCTACGGCCCCCCGGGCCACTAGGCGGTCAGTGCTTCGCGTTCGTTACCTAGCGCTCCCACGCGCTCAAGGAAGTCGTCGTAGCCGCCGAGGTGGGTGGTGACCTTGCCATCCTTCACATGGAGGACCTTGGTGGCGAGTTTGCGGATGAAGTGGACGTCGTGGCTGATGAAGACAAGCGTTCCCTCGTAGTTGCCGAGCGCGAGGATGAGTGACTCGACGGTGTGGATGTCGAGGTGGGTCGTCGGCTCGTCCATGAGCAGGAGGTTCGGGGGGTCGACAAGGAACTTCACGAGGTTGAGACGGGTCTTCTCGCCGCCGCTCAGGACGGCAGTCTTCTTGTAGATGTCATCCTTGCGGAAGAGGAAGGAGCCGAGGATGCCGCGTGCGTCGTTCTCGGAGAGTTCGCCATTGCTGGCCCTGACCTCATCGAGGATCGATTTGTTGGCATCGAGGGTGGCCGCCCGGTGCTGGCTGAAGTATCCGATCTTGGCGTTGGGGCCCTCGGTGCGTTTCCCCTGCTGGAACTCTAGCACTCCGGCGAGGATCTTGAGCAGGGTTGATTTGCCGGCGCCGTTGGGGCCGACCAGGACGGTCCTCTCGCCTCGTTCGATGGTGAGATCCAATCCGGAGTAGACTTTCCGCTCCCCCTGGGTGCTCGGATAGGACATGTGGATCCCCTCGAGGATGACGGAGCGCTGGCCGCCGCGCGGAGGCTGAGGAATCTGGAAGCGGAACGGCTTGCGCGGCGCCTCGGGCTTCTCGATGAGTTCCATCCGCTCGATCTGCTTGAGCTTGCTCATGGCCTGGGAGGCCTTGGAGGCTACCTGCCGGAAGCGGTCGTAGAACTCACGAAGAGCGGCGATCTCCTTCTGCTGGTTCTTGTAGGCGGCGTTCTGACGCTCGTAGCGGGCCTCGCGTTCCTCAAGGAAGGCGGTGTAGTTGCCCGCGTAGGAGTGGAGGCGTCCGTCGGCGATCTCGTAGACGGTCTGGATGATCTCATCCATGAACTGGCGATCGTGGGAGATCAGCAGTACGGCTCCGGAGTAGGTCTTGAGATAATTCTGGAGCCAGAGCAGGGAGACGAGGTCGAGGTGGTTGGTCGGCTCATCAAGGAGCAGGAGGTCGGGCTCCATGACAAGGAGGCGGGCCAGATGGGCGCGCATGACCCAGCCGCCGCTCAGTTCCTTGGCCTTCCGGTCGAAGTCCTCCTGCTTGTAGCCGAGACCGGTGAGGATCTTCTTGGCCTTGGCCTCGACCTTGGGATCGCTCAGGGCGGCATGCTTCGCGGAGGCCTCGCTGTATTCGGGCGTGTCGACGGTCCCTTCCTGCTCGAGTTCGTGAAGGCGTTTCTCAAGCGCCGGGAGTTCGCCGGCGCGGCCGGTCGCCACATCCAGCACGGTCTCCTCGCCGGTGGCCTCACCCTCCTGGGCGAGGTGGCCGATCATGGTCCACTCGTCTCGTTCGATGGCTCCCGCATCGGCCTCATTTTTTTTGAGCAGGAGTGAGAAGAGGGTCGACTTGCCGGCTCCGTTGGGGCCGACGAGGGCGACGCGCTCGCCGTAATTGACCTGCATGTCGGCCTCCTCGAAGAGGGTGCGGCCGCCGATGGTTTTCTTGAGTTTGCGGATGCTTAGCATGGAAAGAGAAGCGGGTTAGAACGTGAAAAAGTTAGAAGGGTTGAAAAGTAAGGAACGCAAAGAGGCTGACGTTGTAACGTTTCAACTTTTTAACGTTTCCACATCCCTGAGCGATTCCTGCACTGCCGCCGCCACCATCTCCACGGTGAGTTCGTTCATGCAGCGGAAGTCGATGGGGCACTCGCGGAGGTAGCAGGGGCTGCACTCGACCTTGCGCCGGAGGATCTTGTGGGGAGGGTTTGTCTCCCCCCTGGGGCCGGTGAGGGCCGGTTCGGTGGAGCCGAAGATCGCCACGACCGGCACGCCGAGGAGATCGGCCAGGTGCATGGTCCCGGTGTCGTTGGTGAGGAGTAGGGAGGAGCCTTTGAGTTCGGTGATGAGGTCTGGAAGGGTGGTCTTGCCGCAGAGGTTTTCAACCTTGCCGGGGAATCCTTGGGCCAGTCTCTCGCCGAGGGATGCCTCTTTGGCGGTCCCGACGATGACCCAGGTGAGGTCGTGATCCTTGGAGATCTTCTCCATGGCGGCGCGGTAGTTCTCCAAGGGCCAGCGCTTGGCGGGGCCGTATTCCGCACCGGGGCAGAGGGCGATCCGGAGCGGGCCCCCGGGAGTGGGGCGAGGGGTTCGGGGAGGCAGTTCGGGTGCCCCGAGGCGCCGGACCATCGCAAGCAGTTCGTCGGACTGATGGAGGATCGGGTGGAGTTGCCGGACGGATGGCATCGTCTGGCTGAGGAAGCGGCGTCCGCGGTGGATGTCGCGTCCGACCCGGCGGGGGATGTGGGCGAGCCAGACCTCCAGGGCGCTGCGCACGGAATTAGGCAGGAGGATGGCGGCGTCGTATTTGCCGGAGGACTTGATGATCCGGGCGACCTTGCGGGGAGAGGAGTTCGGCGGGATCTCCAGCACCTCGTCCACCTCGGGCATCTCGCGCCAGAGCGGGGCAAGCTTGGCAGGCGCGAGGAGGGTAAGGTGCATGTCGGGTCGGCCCGCCTTGATGGCACGGATCGCGGGGGCCGCCATGCAGGCGTCGCCCAGCCAGTTCGGCGAGCGGACAAGCAGGCGGAAGGGATGGAGCGCGGAGGGGGCGGTCTGCTCGGGGAGATGGATGCCGCGCTTGGAGTCGCTGATCAGGAAATTCGGGTGGGGGACCTTCCAGCGGTTGTGAACCCAGAACCAGTCGGCGGGTGAGCGGCGGATCTCGCGTTCGAGAAGGTGATTGAGATCCATGGTGATCTCTGAAATCTCACGCCCCTCGGTCGGTACGGGGTCGCTGGTGTGGATGACCCAGCGTGCAAGCCCGACGGTCCGGACGCTCACCATGGCGAGCAGTGATCCGGTCCTCTGAGCGAGGCTGGCCGCGAGCGGCGAGGTGGAGGCAAGCTTCCCGAAGAGCGGCATCCAGATCCCGGCATTCCCGGCATGCTGGTCGATGAGGACGCCGACGACCCCTCCCTCCTTGAGCAGGGAGGCCGCTCCCTGCATCTCGCGCTTGCGGTCGAAGGTGGAGACGCCGCGGCTGCGGCGGTCGCGGTTGACCAGTTCATCCATGTGGGGGTTGCGCAGGGCCTGGTAGACGCATCCGGCGCGACGGGGTTTCACGAACTCGGCGATCTGGGCGTTGATCTCCCAGTTTCCGAAATGGCTCAGGGCGGCGACGGTGCCGCGTTCACCGGCCTTCTTTCCGACGATCCAGTCCTCCCAGTTCCGCTCTTGGTCAAAGGTGAGCCGGGAGCGCAACTGCTTCTCGCTCAGGGCGGGGATCTTCACCGAGCAGACGATGTTGGCGCCGAGGTTGAGGAAGTGGCGCAGGGTGATCAGGGAGGCCTTCCGGCCGGTCAACCCGGGCCCGAAGGCGATGCGGAGATTCTGTTTGGAGAGTCGGCGGTAGCCGGGCAGAATCATCCAGACAAGGAGACCGATTGCCTGCCCCAGCACGAAGCACACCGTGATGGGGAGCAAACGGATCCCCGTCACAACAGACAAAGCCAGAAGATAGAGCAGACGATCCATGAGTAACAGCGAAGCAGAGAAGAGTAACGGGGCACAGTCCGCTCCGGAAGGGAAATTCCCCCATGCCCCGGGCCCTATCCCGCCAGGAGCGACGATTGGCATTCTCGGAAGCGGTCAACTCGGCCGGATGTCCGCCATGGCCGCCAAGAGCATGGGCTACGCGGTCGTGATCTTCGACGAGGTCAAGGAGGGCCCCGCTTCCTCCTGCGCCGACCTGACGATCGTGGCCCCCTTTGACGACCATGACGCGCTCGACCGCTTCGCGATGAACACGGATGTGGTCACGGTCGAGTTCGAGAACATTCCGGTCGAGGCCATGCAATATCTGGAGACCCGCGTGCCGGTGCGTCCTTCCTCCTCCGTGGTCCGGATCTGCCAGGACCGGGTGCTTGAGAAGGAGTTCCTCAGGAACAACGGCTTCCCGGTCGCCCCCTTCCGGGTGATCACCTCGGCCGCGGAGCTTGCCACGGGCATCGCGGAGCTCAACGCCCCCTCGATCCTCAAGACCGCGGCGCTCGGTTACGACGGCAAGGGGCAGATCAGTCTCTCCCCCGGCGATAACACGGAGGTCATCTGGGCCATGCTCGGCTCTCCCCGAGCCGTCCTGGAACAACGCATCTCCTTCGACTCCGAGGCCTCCGTAATCTGCGCCCGTTCGGCCAACGGGGAGAGCTCCTGCTTCCCGGTTCAGGCCAATATCCACCGCAACGGCATCCTCGATGTCACGCTGGCTCCAGCCCCTCTGGACGAGGCCGTATCAGCCAAGGCCCGCGAAATTGCCACCGCCATCACCGCAAAGCTCGGCGCAATCGGCCTGATCACGGTCGAACTCTTCGTCCTCCCCGATGGATCGCTCATGGTCAACGAGCTGGCGCCGCGTCCCCACAACTCCGGTCACCACACCCTCGAGACCTCGATGACCAGCCAGTTTGCCCAGCATGTCCGGGCAGTCTGCGGACTGCCGCTCGGCCCCGTGGAGCTGCGCTCACCAGGCGTGATGATCAATCTCCTCGGCGACCTCTGGTCGGGAGGGGAGCCGGACTGGGAACTCCTCCTGCGCGAGCCCGGGCTCTTCCTGCACCTCTACGGAAAGAAGGGTGCGAAGCCGGGACGCAAGATGGGTCACGCCACCCTCCTGGGGGAAGCGGGCGCCGCGAGCGATCGGGCCCTCCTGCTGCGTGACCGCATCGTGAGACGGGCCGCGCGTTGACAAAAATTGAACGCCGTGGCCTTCCTTGTGTCTCAAAATCTGCGGCCGATGGAGACGTCGGCGGCACCGATTCCCGATTCCCCGTCATTTCCAAAACAGACTTTATGAACCCATCCGTCCAAGAACTCGATCGTCGTGTCCAGGAGACCAATACCTGGGTCAAGCCCCTCACCCAGGAGATGAGCCGCGTCGTGGTCGGCCAGCAGGGACTCGTCCGGAGTCTCCTGATCGGCCTTCTCGGCAACGGCCACGTCCTCCTCGAGGGTGTGCCCGGCCTGGCCAAGACCCTGACCGTCCGCACCCTCTCCTCCTGCATCCATGCGGATTTCGCCCGCATCCAGTTCACGCCCGACCTTCTCCCTGCGGATCTCGTCGGCACACTGATTTACAATCCGCGCGAGGGGGTCTTCACCACCCGCAAGGGGCCCATCTTCGCAAATCTCATCCTGGCCGACGAGATCAACCGCGCCCCTGCCAAGGTCCAGAGCGCGCTGCTCGAGGCGATGCAGGAGCGGCAGGTGACGATCAGTGACGAGACCTTCAAGCTCCCCGATCCCTTCCTCGTCCTCGCCACCCAGAACCCCCTCGAGCAGGAGGGAACCTACCCGCTCCCGGAGGCTCAGTTGGACCGCTTCATGCTCAAGGTGGTGGTCGGCTACCCGACCCGCAGCGAGGAGCGCTCGATCCTCGACGCGATGGCTACTTCCTCGCCGAAGCTTCATGTCGACCCCCTGGTCACCAAGGAGCAGATCCTCGAGGCCCGCACCGTGGTGAACTCGATCTACGTCGATGACCGGGTGAAGGACTACATCGTCGATCTGGTCTGGGCGACCCGTGAGCCAGGTAACTACAATCTCAAGCTCGACGGCCTGATCCGTTACGGCGCCTCCCCTCGCGCCACGATCTACCTGACCCTCGCCGCCAAGGCCCACGCCTTCCTCAACGGTCGCGGCTACGTCACTCCGCACGACGTCAAGTCGGTCGGTACCGAGGTGCTCCGGCACCGCGTGGCGGTCAGCTACGAGGCCGAGGCCGAGTCGATCTCCTCCGAGGAGATCGTCAGGCGCGTCTTCGAGGGCCTGCCGGTTCCCTAAAGGATCCGCCCGAGACCGGCTTGGCCGTTACCGGGAGAACCCTTTTCAGAAGCACCGATGAACGATCCACGCGAAATTCTCCGCAAGATCCGCCGCCTCGAACTCCGCACGAGGCGGCTCGTGGAGTCGTCGTTCGCCGGCCAGTACCAGAGCGTCTTCAAGGGGCGCGGGATGAACTTCGAGGAGGTCCGGCCCTACTCGCCGGGCGACGAGATCCGAGCGATCGACTGGAACGTCACGGCCCGTACGGGGGAGCCCTACATCAAGAAGTTCACCGAGGAGAGGGAGATGACGGTGATGATCGTGCTCGATGTCAGCGCCTCCGGCGACTTCGGAAGCGTCAGGGAGAGCAAGCGCGAGATGGCCGCCGAGGTGGCGTCGATCCTGGCCTTCAGCGCGATTCACAATAACGACAAGGTCGGCCTGCTCCTCTTCAGCGACCGCGTGGAGCTCTTCATCCCGCCCAAGAAGGGTCGGCTGCACATCCTGCGACTCATCCGCGAGATGCTCTTCTTCTCGCCCAAGGGGCGGGGCACCGATCTGGCCGGAGCCCTTGAGTACATGAACAAGGTGATCACCCGACGCGCCGTGGTCTTCGTCATCTCGGATTTCCTCACGGGGGATTTCTCCCGCCCGCTGACGGTCTCCGCACGGAGGCACGACATGGTCGCCCTCACCGTGGTCGATCCCGCCGAGGAGGCGCTTCCCGATGTCGGCGTCATCCTCTTGGAGGATCCCGAGACCGGGGAGCAGATCGAGGTCGACACTTCCCGGAGAGCCATCACGGGAAACTACGCGCGGCTTGCCGGTGAGCGTGCGAAGGAGCTAGGGACCCTGTTCGGATCGCGCGGCGTCGATATGGTGCAGTTGCGGACCGACAGGGACTATCTGCCCATGCTCCGCAGCTTCTTCGACAGGCGTGGAAGGAGGCTTGCGGCATGACCAATTCCACCGCCCCCGTCCAGCAACCGGCCCTCAACTTCCTTCCCGGAGCGGGAGGTGCGGGGACCGCCCCGACACCCGCTCCGATCCATGACATCGTCGGCCCCCTTCCCTTCTTCACGGGACCGCTCTGGGTCATCGTCGCTGTCGTGCTGGCGGTCGCCGTCGCGGGGGGAGTGCTCTGGTGGTTTGCCGGTCGCAGGAAGGCGAAGCGCCTGACACCACGCGAGACCGCGCTTCGGGAACTGGAAAAGCTCCGAGCCTCGCTCTCCGAGGGGAGCGACCATGATTTTGGCGTCGTTGTCTCCGGCGTGCTAAGGCGCTTCCTCGGAGATGCTCTGGGCCTTGCCGCCCCGCGACAGACGACCGAGGAGTTTCTGGAATCCCTCCGCGGATCGCTCCGCTTCGTGCCCGCCGAGCAGGAGGCGCTCGCGGAATTCCTGCACAGGTCGGATTACCTCAAGTATGCGCAGGGGGAGGCGACCGCGGAACAGCGCGAGGCACTGATCGTCGCGGCCGAGTCGTTTGTCACGAGCGGGGAGGCCCCGGAGAAGGGATCGGTCGCCCCGCCCGCGATACCACGGGAAACTCCCGGGAAGATTCCGGTGAACAAGCAGGCCCCATGAACGCACTTCCGCTGATCGCCTCCGGTTCCTCCTTCTCCTTCGCCCATCCCTGGGTGCTGCTTGCGTTGCTGGTGCTTCCTCTGCTGGCCCTCCTGCGCGGCAAGATCGGCGGCACGCCGGGCATTCTCTTCTCCTCCACGAAGCTGGTCATGGCGGTCGGGAAGCGGCGCCGATCCCGCGCGGGCGCGGTCCTTGCCTCGCTGATCTACGGGGCCATGGCCTGCCTGATCGTGGCCCTGGCCCGCCCCCAACTCGGTCGCACGCTGGAACGCGTGCAGGCGAGCGGAGTCGACATCATGCTGGTGCTTGATGTTTCCGGATCGATGGCGGCCGAGGATTACACGATCGGTTCATCCAGGTCGAACCGCCTTGATGTCGTCAAGAAAGTAACCAGCGAGTTTATCGAGGCCAGACCCAACGACCGCATCGGGATCATCGCTTTCGCGGGACGTCCCTACCTGGTCAGTCCACTCACGCTGGACCACGACTGGCTGATCCGGAATCTCGACCGCGTGCAACTCGGGCTTGTGGAGGATGGGACGGCGATCGGCTCGGCGCTCGCCTCGGCCGTGGCGCGACTGAAGGACCGCGACGCCAAGACAAAACTCATCGTCCTCCTGACCGACGGCGCCAACAATGCCGGGAAGGTGCTTCCCCTCACCGCGGCCGAAGCGGGGAAGGCTCTCGGGATCAAGATCTACACGATTGGCGCCGGCAGCAGCGGTCCCGTCCCGGTGCCGATGAAGGATCCCTTCGGCCGCACGGTTTACCAGAAGGTTGTCTTTGAATTCGACGAGAAGCTTCTCGATGGGATCGCGAAGATCGGCTCCGGAAAATATTTCCGTGCCGCTGACACCCGCTCCATGGACGCGACATTCAAGGAAATCGACCGCCTCGAGAAGACGAAGATCGAGGTGGAGAAGAGCGCCGAGTACCGCGACTTCTTCCCCTGGTTACTCGGTCTTGCGCTCCTCATGCTCGGCGCCGAGGCCCTTCTCTCCCAGACACTCTGGCGCCGCCTTCCCTGATTCCCCGCGATGCATCCGCTGCTTTTGACATCACTCGACGACGACCTGCGGTCCGGTTCCCCGGCATGGCTCTGGGCGCTGCTGCTGCTCCTCCCGCTTCTCTGGTTCTTTGTCGATGCCGCGCGCCGGCGAGGGGTACTGCTTGCCAGGATTGTGGCACCGCGCCTCCAACAGCAACTCACGGGCCAGGTAAGTCCGCTGAAGCGGAATCTCCGGACGGGTCTCCTGCTGGGTGCCATTGCCCTGGTCATCGCCGGGTTGGCGAAGCCGCGACTCGGTTACAAGGAACTCGAAATCAAGTCCAAGGGCCGCGACGTGATCATCGCGATCGACACCTCCCGCAGCATGCTCTCGACCGACACCGCCCCCACGCGTCTGGGTCGCGCCAAGCTGATTGCCCAGGATCTTCTGGCTTATCTCAAGGGGGACCGCGTCGGCCTGATCGCCTTCGCCGGGGAGGCCTTCCTGCAGGCGCCGCTGACCCTCGACAAGGGGGCGGTGCTCACCTCGCTCGAGGATCTCGACACTAACACTATTCCCAAGGGGGGCACCGACATTGCCTCGGCGATCCGGATGGCGGTCGCCGCTTTCGGCAAGGGGGAGGGGATGAGCCGAGCTCTCGTGCTGATGACTGATGGTGAGGATCTCGAGGCGAGCGGAGTTGAGGCGGCCAAGGAGGCCGCCGCCGCCGGCATCAGGATCTTCACGATCGGATTCGGCTCCCCCTCCGGATCACTCATCCCCGTGCGCACCGAGAATGGCCGGAATGATTTTGTGCGTGATGAAAGCGGAAGGCCCGTCACCTCGAAGCTCGATTCCTCCCGGTTGGCCGAGATTGCCAAGGAGACAGGAGGGTTTTACCAAGCCTACGGCCAGGATGCGGCGAAGGCCATCTACGACAAGGGGATCCTTCCCCTTGAGGCACAGGAGACCGGAACCCTCGGCGCCCGCAAGCCGATCGAGCGCTATGCATGGCCGGTCACCGCCGCTCTGATCTGCCTGACCATCTGGTCCCTGCTGGGCGAGGGGCGCCGGTTGCGGAGTGCGGCGCCTCTTCTCATCCTTGCGCTCCTTTGCGGCGGTTCCATCGGGAGCGTTTCGGCATCGGGTCTCACCGATTACCGGGAGGGGAACTACCAGGGGGCGTTGAAGGACTTCGAGACCCGCCTTCAGAAAGGGGCCGTGGCAGAGGAGATCAGGTTCGACGCCGGGGCTGCCGCCTACAAGGCGGGGGACTACAAGAAAGCCGCCGGGTATTTCTCCGAGGCGATGACCTCCGCGAAGCGGAAGATCCGTGATGATGCGACCTATAACCTGGCCAATGCGCTGGTCCGCACCGGCGAGGCGGCGCAGGAGACCGAGGCGAAGCTGGCGGACTGGAAGAACGCCCTCCAGCATTACGAGACCGTGCTGAAGTCGGATTCCGGAAACACCCGTGCCAAGGAAAACCGGGAGATAGTCCGCAAGCTGATCGAGGACCTGAAGAAGAAGCAGGAGCAGCAGAAGAAAAACGACAAGGATAACAAGAAGGATCAGAAAGATCAGAAAGATCAGAAGGACCAGAAAGACAAACAGGATCAAAAGGAGAAGCAGGACCAGAACAAGGATCAGCAGCAGAGTGACCAATCGCAAGGTGGTGGTCAGGGTCAGAAGGATCAGAAGGACCAAAAAGATTCCAACGATCAGAAAGACAAACAGGATCAAAAGGAGAAGCAGGACCAGAACAAGGATCAGCAGCAAAAGAACGACCAGCAACAGCAGGGTCAGGGCGGCAAGGATGAGAAGCAGGATTCCAAGGATCGCAAGGAGGAGGGCAAGGGCCAGCAGGGACAACCCACGCCGACGCCCACCCCTTCACCCTCTCCCGATCAGGGAAAGGGGGGCTCCTCCAAGGATGAAAAGAAGGAGCAGCAAAGCCAGCCGGGCGACTCATCCGACGCTCCTCAACAAAATTCTTCTCCGCACGATGCCAGCAAGGATCGGGAAGAGGCCAAGGGCCCCCAGGCCAACCCCTCCCCAAGCGCCTCCCCGAAGAAAGAGGGCGCGCTCGGAGGAGGTGAACAGGGTAAGAAGGAGGAGGGTCAAGCCTCCGAAGCCGTCGAGGCAGAGGAGGGAAAGGACGGCGGAATGTCGGCCAGTCAGGCCCGCGCGCTGCTGCGATCGGTCGCCGACGAGGAGCAGCACGTCCTCTCGCGCCAGAAGCGCGCCTTGGAACAAACCCTCCGGGACTGGTAAGATTCCCAGCAGCATGCATCCTTTTCGCCGCGCCATCATCCCCGCCCTTGCGGCCCTGTTTGCATTTGTGATCAATGTGCAGGCGGGAAATCCCGTTTCGGTGAGCGCCCAGATTTACCGGCCACAGGTCAACTTTGGCGAGATGGCCGAGCTCCAGGTCAAGGTGACGGGTGCGCAGCAGGCCGACGTTCCGCAGGAGATCGTGGTGGAGGGATTGCAGATCCGTCTTTCGGGTCAGTCGACCCAGGTGCAGATGGTGAACTTCAAAGTCTCCTCCTCGGTCGTCTACACCTATGTGGTGCTGCCTTTGAAAACGGGAAACTTCACGATCCCCACGGTGCCGGTGACCGCGGACGGACAGCAGTTCAGGACGCAGCCGCTTGCCTTCTCGGTGGTTGATGCCTTGGCCACCGGAACCATGGCGCCTGGAGGATCGGGGGTTCCTTCCATGCAGGCCCCCCGGCCCATCCCCCCCCCGATGCCGGGATTCCCGCAGCGCCAGACGCGACCCGCTTCCCAACCACGAAATGATGCAAGGCTTGCGTTCGGCGAGATCCGCGTCTCGAAGTCGAGCATCTACGCCGGGGAGATGGTGCCGGTGGAGATCCGCTTTTATTTCGACGCCCGCTATCCGGCACAGGTCCGGGGCAAGGTTGATTTCGGAGGGGAGGGGATCATTGCCGAACGCTTCCCAGATCCGAAGGAGAGTCTCGAGGAGCGGGACGGGATCACCTACAACGTCCTGACGTTCCGCACGCTCCTCTCGGCGGTGAAACCGGGCCCCGTCGACATCGCCCCGGCCAAGCTAGACAGCCAGATCCAGATACCAGCGGCGGTTCCGCCCGGCTTTGACGATCCGGTCTTCCAGCAGTTGATGGGGGGGCGTTCTCCCTTCGGACAGACCCGCGATCTGGCCGTCAAAACAACCCCGCTCCACCTTGAGGTGCTGCCCCTTCCGAAGGAGGGCCGTCCCGCCTCCTTCGCCGGTGCGGTGGGTCAGTTCGACCTTGATGCCGTGGTCCAGAATCCGAAGCCCGCGCCGGGCGATCCCGTGACGCTCACCGTCAAGATCGGCGGCAAGGGGAACTTCAACGGGATGGGGGCCCCCGTGCTCATCGGCACCGAGGGTTGGCGCAGCTATCCCCCGACCGACAAGTTCGACAGCTCCGGCAGTTCGGATGGCTTCGCCTACACGGGGGTGAAGTCGTTTGATTTCACGCTCATCGCCCAGGAGGCCAGGCAATCCTCGCCCGGATCCGAGTTCTCCTACTTCGATCCGTCGACGGCGAAGTACGTGACCCTCGCCACCAAGCCGCTTCCGGTGGATGCCTCGCCGGGAGCTCCGACGAACACGGCTTCCTCCTCCGCCACCTCGGCCACCTCGACCGATTCCAAGGCACCGGCGAATGCCGCGGCAACCGCTTCCGGCAAGGATGTCACTACCGTCAAGGAGGGGGACCCGATTCCCGGGATCACATTGCGTCCCTGGAGCACCCCCATCCATCGTTCCGAATTTCTCATCGCCGCTGCGGCCATGATCGTGGCGACGCTCGCGCTCGCCGGGATTCTCTACCTGCGCGACCTGCAGGCTCGCGGCGGGACCGCCTCCTCGCGTCGTCGTCGCCGGATTGCCCAACTCTGGTCCTCGCTCAATGCCGATCATCTCGACGCCGCCTCTTCCTACGATGCCGCCGTTGAGTATGCCGGACTGGTCGCTCCCCCCTCGGAGAAACGCGACATGGTGATCGCCTCGCTCTCCGAGCGCCGCGATGCCCTGAAGTACGGATCCGGCGGTTCCGTTCCGCTCCCGCAACCGGAGAGGGAACAGCTGCTGCAAACCCTCCGGAAACTCGCCAAATGAACCGCACGTCGCCGTTGCATTCCGTCATCGTCGCCATTGCCGCCCTCGCCTTGGGGATCCCGGCTTCGGTTTCACCGCTCCGCGCCGGAGCTCCCGAGCAGGCCGCTTCTGCGGCCGAATCGCTCCACTCCGGCCATCCGCTTGATGCCCTCGCCCGCTACCGCTCGCTGCTGACCGACCCGGCGTTCCTGAAATCGGGTTCCCCCGAACTCTGGTACAATCGCGGTCTTGCCGAGGAGAAGACCGGGGAGAACGCCGCCGCCTCGCTCTCCTTCCGCCGAGCCCTGCTGCTTGATCCCGGCTTCGCCCCCGCGCGGCGTCAACTTGCCGCTGTCATGGGAACGCTCGGTCTTTCCGTTCCCGATGATTGGAAGCTGCGGGTCTGGTCCGTTGTCCATCCCGACAGCCTGATCATCATCGGCGCGGCGTTCGCTTGGATCGGGACGCTTCTCTTCGTGGTCCTGCTCTTCCAGGGTTCCCGCAGGAAAGGGCTCATCGCACTGGCCCTTGTCGTCCTGATCGCGGGGCACGGGGCCTCCGTGTTTGGCACTCTCATCGATCCCCGCCGGATCGCGGCCGATCAGGCCGTCGTCATCTCCAAGGCCAGTTCGACTCTCCGCTCCACCCCGGCCGACAGCGGAACCCCTGCCGGAACCGTCGCCCCCGGCACCCTGATCAACGTGCTGTCGCGCAACGGCGCGTGGTGGTATGTTGCGGCAGGCCCCGGCCAGACTGGATGGATTCCCTCCGACACCGTCACATCGCTGCTACCGATCGCATCCCCTGCGTCGTCCGAGAAGCGCCCCTGAAGCTCGCGGGGGCGGCGATCGCATTCCTGGTCGTTGCTCAGGCGGCGAGGCTCGGAGCCGATGCCTCGCCCTATGCCGCTTTTGAGAAGACGCTGACAGCTCCTGCTGTGGCCCCTTTTCCCACGATTGCTCCCTTCCGCGCAACCTATCGCTTCGGTTGGGAGGGGGTCGGCGCCGGTGGCGCCACGGTCGAGGTCGCGCGCGGCGAGGATCCCAATCGTGATCGTAATCGTGAACGGCTACGGGTAGTGGCCAAGGGAGGTCCCAACAGCCTGATCCGCAAACTCTGGAACTATCAGGCCCTCTATGTGGGGGAAGCGGGGGATGACGGGGGCGTGCCTTCCTGGTTCCGGATCGACGAGGAGGTTGCCAAGGGAGATCTGCTCAGCGAGGCGGTCTTTAGCGACGACAGTGTGCTAGCCTGTCACCGGTTCCTCGGAGAGACGAAGCCGTGGACCTGCACGCGGCTTCCGGGGGTGAGGGATCTCTTTGCCGCGATGCTCTTCGTCAGGAGTCAACAACTCCGCAACGGCGACCAGCTGAGGCTGACGGTGTTTCCCGATCAGAACCCCTACCTCGTCGACCTGACGGTTGCCGGGCGCGACACGCTGACCATCCTCGGAAAGAAGACCCCCGCCATACGCTTCACCCTCCGGATCCGGACAATCGAGACGCGCGGGCCGAATACCGGCAGACTTGCCCCTCACGGGAAGTTCCGTTCCGGGCGCGTCTGGATGAGCGATGACGCCCGCCGCCTCCCGCTTCGCGCCGAGGTGGATGTCTTTATCGGCTCCGTCTTCGCCGAACTTTCAACGCTCACCCCCGCGCTCTGAGAAGAGAGGGGGAGGGAATGACTCACGCGGAGCCTTAGCGCGAAGTAAGCAACTCCTCTCACAGGACGGGGGTCGGTGTTATATGGACAGCAACGAGTCCCTCTTGTCGGTTTCTCAAGATCCTACACACCCGACTGGCTTCAGTCGGCAGCCCCTCTACCTTTTCCTGAGAGGCTTCTCCAGAGCCTCGGCGCGGAGTTGTTTCACGGCGTCGGCCCAATCGGATCCGGAATCTCCTGGCCATCCCATCTTGTGGCGGCGTTCGGCGATGAAGTAGGCGCGGAGAGCGATGTCGTCGTGAGAGATCGAGGGCTCCTTGGCGGGCGGTTTCGGATCAAGAGAGAATCCGGCCGTCAGCTTGTCCGAGGCTTTACCCGGTGTGCGCTTCCTGCGGAGGGTTGCCTTGGGTTTTTCCTTGGCAGGGCTCCCGGATGACTTGATTGCCTTGGCTTTGGCGGGTTTCGTTGTTTTTGGAGATTTTGCAGGCATGTCTGTTACTCCTTGTCAGCAAAATGTATGCCATTTCATGTTCAGGTAAATGTTTTTTTAATGCCCTTTCCTTCCCGGCGGGCGTTATGTTGAAGCCATGAAGGAATTCCTACTCCGCTGGTTCGTCACGACCTTAGCCGTTCTCGGAGCTACCTGGCTCATCCCTGGACTCTCCTACGACACCACTGGAACCCTTCTGGGAGCCGCCCTTCTGCTGGGCATCATCAATGCCTTGGTGCGCCCCGTCCTGCTCCTGCTAAGTCTTCCCTTCATCATCGTGACAATGGGATTCTTCATCCTGGTGATCAATGCCCTGCTGATCCTTTTTGTCTCCAAGGTCATCCCCGGATTCCATGTGGCCGGATTCTGGACGGCCCTCTTTGCGGGTATCATCATCGGCCTGTTCAGTTGGGTGCTGAGCAGTTTCTTCCGGGCAAGCGATGGATCGGTGCATCCGGTGACCTATCACCCAAGCATCAAGCAGGTGCAGGGCCGGGTGGTTTCGGATGAGTGAAAGGGATGAATCAGGAACTAAGGAAATTGAAAGAATCTCGCATTGTTTTTTGACGTGCTTGCAAGGGTATCGCAACGAAACGCTGATGCAGAGAGATTGAGATTTTTTGATAACGGGAATCTTTCTCAATTTCCTTTCCTGAGTTCATGAGTTCCATATTGATCATTTCCCCTGTTTTCTAATTTCCCGGATTCATGATTCCCTTTTTCGACCAGACGCCTGCGGCGCCGAAGATCTGCGGGATCACGACTCCCGCGGATGCACTGGGCTGCATCGTAGCTGGTGCCGGGGCTCTCGGGTTCAACTTCTACCCCCCGTCACCGCGCTCGATTCCTGCGGGTACGGATCTCTCTTGGATCGTGAAACTGAAGGCCGAACATACCGAGGTTGCCTTCGTTGCCGTGGTGGTGAACCCGGACGTGACATTGCTGTCCGGGCTTCGTGATTCCGGATGCTTTGACGCGATCCAGTTTCACGGGGATGAAACCCCTGGCTTCTGCTCCGCGGAGGGGTCGCAATTTGCGCATTGGATCAAGGCGTTGCGTGTCCGTTCCGAAGCTGACTTTGACGCTGCCGCGGCATTTGAAACCGATTGGCTCCTGCTGGATGCCGCCGTCCCCGGGACTTACGGGGGAAGCGGTCACACGATCAACTGGAGTCTTGCCGCACAATTCGTCTCTGACCATCCGGAGCGCCGGGTGATTCTGGCTGGCGGGCTGAACCCGGAAAATGTCTCTGCTGCCGTGAAGCAGGTGCGCCCCCATGCCGTCGATGTCGCCAGCGGGGTGGAAGCCACCCCGGGAAAAAAGGATCCCGTGAAAGTCGCTGGGTTCATTGCGGCATCAAGGATCTTTTGAGAGTGAGGAGGTTTCTCGCATTACCCGATGCGAGCCCATTCCCCTCCGCGGCAGAGAGTTGTAGCCGCATAGTCTTCGAGGGGCACCCCACCCGAAAGAAGGAATCCGAGGGAGGCTTTCCCCTGCAAAAAAAAGAAGACTGCGGATTTAACCACGGTCTTCTTTGAGAATGATCTCCGGGATCCGGAGAAAACGGGCTTAGAATCCGAGGGGTCTTGCCTTCGTTTTGGCTCCAGACTTTTTCAAGGAACCCGAGTGGGCCTCGATGAAGTCGCGCACTGCACGAACGACCACGTCACTGAGAGTGACATCGGCCTGATCTGCAATGGCTTGAAGGAGGTCTTTTTCGTCCGTGGGAATGCGGACTGTCATGATCCCGTCGCGTCGTTTGGGCATGTGGTCAATATAAGACGAGTCCACCGATAATCAATTAAAAAATACCATTGATCATCATAATCTTTTATAATGAAATACGAATAAGCACAACCGTTATACGATTTGTGAAAGAGACCGATACATCATTGATTTGAATAGTATACGAAACAGGGGGGGTACAGGCTTGCCTGGTTTGTTCAAATCCCTTCTTCAAGCTTTCCTTGATGAGCATTCGCCTCTATCTGTGAAACCCCATGAAGTGCGTCATTCTTGCCGGAGGCCTGGGCACCCGAATCAGTGAGGAGACGGCATTGCGTCCCAAGCCGATGGTCGAGATCGGAGGGAAGCCGATCCTATGGCACGTCATGAAAATCTACTCGGCACACGGAATCCGGGATTTCGTGATCTGCGCCGGCTACAAGGGGTATCTGATCAAGGAGTACTTCGCGAACTACTTCCTGCACATGTCGGATGTCACTTTCGATATGGAGAGTAATTCGATGGAGGTGCACGAAAAGCATGCCGAACCATGGCGCGTTACGATCGTGGACACGGGCGAAGCAACGATGACCGGAGGGCGGCTCAAGAGGGTCTTCAAATATGTCGGCCCAGAGACCTTTTGCATGACATACGGAGACGGAGTGGGTGATGTGGATGTCTCGAAAGTTCTTTTGGCCCACAAGGCCAGTGGCAAAAAAGCCACAGTGACCGCGGTGCAGCCTCCCGGGCGCTTCGGCGCCCTACATGTCGAAGGGGATCTGGTAAAAGGGTTTATCGAGAAACCCGAGGGTGACGGGGGCTGGATCAACGGGGGATTCTTTGTTCTGGAGCCACCCGTGTTCGATGTCATTGGCGGAGACGCCATGATATGGGAAAGGGAACCGCTCCAAAGCCTTGCCGCCGAGGGCCAACTGCATGCCTATCAGCATAGCGGCTTCTGGCAACCCATGGATACCCTCCGGGACAAGCAGTTATTGGAGGAACTCTGGCAGAGCGGTAAAGCCCCATGGAAGACGTGGTGAATTTTCGGCAAGCGTTTGAGGGAAAGCGTATCTGGCTTTCCGGTCATACCGGTTTCAAGGGATCTTGGCTTTCCGAGTGGCTCCTTCAGCTCGGAGCCTTTGTCCATGGCTACGCCTTGGCTCCCGACACAACCCCGGCTCTCTTTGAGCAGCTGGGATTGGAGGGAAGGCTGGAACACGAAGTGGCCGACATCCGTGATGCCGTTGTGGTCAGAAAATCGATCCAGCAATTTCAACCCGACTTCGTGATTCATATGGCGGCCCAGCCTCTGGTGAGGCGTTCCTACACGATTCCCGTGGAAACCTATGAGACGAATGTCATGGGGACGATCAACGTGCTGGAAGCGCTACGTGGATTCTCTCATCCCTGCGCCGTTGTGATCGTCACCACCGACAAGGTTTATCAGAACCATGAATCGGGGCGGGCCTACGAGGAAACCGATCCTCTGGGGGGGCATGACCCCTACAGTTCCAGCAAGGCGATGGCCGAGATCGCGACATCCGCATACAGGGATTCCTTTTTCCAGAATCATCACGTCAAGGTGGCCAGCGCCCGTGCCGGCAATGTCATCGGCGGAGGTGATTGGGCCGAAGATCGCATTGTCCCCGATGCCATGAGGGCACTGGACATGGGGCAAACCATTGCCGTCCGCAACCCCAATGCCGTCCGTCCTTGGCAGCATGTGCTCGAACCTCTTGGAGGATACCTGACATTGGTTGCACGATTGGCTGAGGATTCCGCGGTGGCCATGCCTTTCAATTTCGGTCCCGGACCCGAGTCAAACCGAACGGTCGAGGATCTTGTTGCCGAGTTACTGAAGCATCGTGAAGGATCCTGGAGGGATGCGTCTGATCCCAAAGCTCCGCATGAAGCCACACTGCTCAACCTTTCCATCGCTCGGTCCGAGCGCATCCTGAATTGGCGGCCGAAGTGGGGCTTTGAGCAAACTCTTGAAAAAACAGCCGTGTGGTATCGGGATGTCCACGAAAACAAGTCGACCCCCCTGGATATCACCCGACGGCAGATCGCGGAGTATCAAGGTATTTTACCATGAAGAGCATGGAGCTCATGAAGGTGTTAGAGAATGATTTGGTTTCTAAAGTCATTGGTTGTGCCATCGAGGTACACAGGCATCTTGGCCCCGGGTTGTTGGAGTCCGCCTACGAGTCCTGCCTTTGCAGGGAGTTGGCGATCAAGGGCATCCCGTTCACGCGACAAGTTCCCCTTGAAATTCAGTATAAGGGAGAGCAGATCGACTGTGCTTATCGGATGGATATCGTGGTGGATGGATCCTTGCTTCTGGAACTCAAAAGCACCGAATCGCTCCAGTCCATCCATCAGGCACAGATCATCAGTTATCTGAAACTTTCCGGACTCGAACAGGGGCTCCTGATCAACTTCAATGCCCGCGTTCTTAAAGATGGTATCAGAAGCTTCCTAAATTGATGTTCTTCATGCCCTTCATGGTAAAGATCCCCTTTCTTTATGAATAAAACCCTCCCTGAACTCAAAGAGGAGATCCTGCGTCTTACCCGTGAGTATTCAATACGCGCCCACGCAGCTCAGCGACCGGGTGCCGACACAAGCCGTGCACCGTTTATTCCGGGCGAGACAATTGTTCCCTATGCTGGTCGTGTGTTTACGGAGGATGAGGTCGAGGCGGCCGTCGGAAGCACTCTCGATTTTTGGCTGACACTTGGTCCTGAGGGGGAGGCTTTCGAGAAGGAACTGGCCACTTTTTTGGGAGTCAAATACTCCATGCTCGTCAATTCAGGCTCTTCGGCAAATCTCGTCGCTCTCTCCGCCCTCACCACGCACAAGCTTCCTGCGCACAAACGGATCATGCCCGGGGACGAAGTGATCACGGTGGCCGCAGGATTCCCCACAACCGTTGCCCCGATCCTGCAGAACGGAGCGATTCCCGTCTTCGTTGATAACGATCCCGCCACTGGCAACATCCGGGCAGACCAACTGGAGTCTGCATTCCGGCAAGGAAAGACCAAGGCGGTGATGATCGCCCATGCACTGGGAAATCCTTTTGACATCGCCAGTGTTCTTGAGTTTTGCCGCAAATATGACCTCTGGCTCATTGAGGACAACTGCGATGCGCTCGGGTGCACCTATTCGATGCCGATCGAAAAGGCCAAGGCTCTTGGAATCACAGAAAACTCTCCCGGCATCGCTGAGAATGGCACCCACATCACCCGTTACACAGGCACCTGGGGGGACATCTCCACCCAGTCATTCTATCCCCCTCATCATCTGACCATGGGGGAGGGAGGCGCCGTGAATATCGTTTCCCGTCCGCCCCTCAAAACCTACGCCGAGAGTTTCCGTGACTGGGGCCGCGACTGCTGGTGTGCCTCCGGCAAGGATGACACTTGTGGCAAGCGTTTCGGATGGAATCTTGGGGAGTTGCCCCCAGGATACGACCACAAATACACCTACAGCCATCTTGGGTATAATCTGAAGCCGCTTGATCCGCAGGCGGCAATTGGCCGACAGCAACTCAAGAAACTACCCGCCTTCATTGAGGCGAGATCCAGAAATTGGGAATACCTCCGTTCGGGTCTTGCCGATCTTGAGGATATGTTTGATTTCAGCCTGCCGACCCATGGGACCGCATGGAAGAGGCCCTCGGCCCTCGACCTTCGACCTTCGACTTTTGTGTGGGACGATACGGGGTGCCGGACCAACTGCAGTTGGTTCGGGTTCATGCTCCGCGTAAAAACCTCCGCTCCATTCACACACACGGATCTGGCGCGCCATCTTGATGAAAAAAAGATCGGCAATCGGATGTTCTTCGGAGGCAATCTCCTTCGCCAACCCGTCTTCGTGCAACTCCGCAAGGACCGCCCCGAGGCCTTCCGTGTTGCGGGTGAAATGAAGGGTGCGGATGAAATCATGAATCAGGCCATCTTCCTCGGCACTTACCCTGGGCTAACCAATGAAATGATGGATTACGAGATCGAGACCATCCGGGAGTTCGTCAGGAAACGGTGAAAGAGATTCACCATGGAGATCATGAAGAACATCAAGAATTGGATGGTTTGGATAACAGGCGATAGGAGAATCACCATGGAGAGCATCAAGGGCGTGGAGAACAGATAAGAAAGGATCCTTTGAATTCCTTCATGATCTCCATGGTAAACATCTCCTGACCCCATGCCTTCCCCCCCCCTCCCCAATGAAGATCTGGAGCATGTGCTGGAGCATACGCGTCCTCTCTGGGAGCAACTCCGCGGCGGCAGGATCTTTGTCACTGGAGCCACGGGTTTCTTCGGGATCTGGTTGCTGGAGACTTTTGCCCATGCCAACGCCTCCCTGAATCTGGGGGCCTCGCTTGTTGGTCTTTCACGTGATCCGGGGGCTTTTTATGCCAAGGCTCCTCATCTGGGAGGAGTATCATCGATCAAGCTTCACCGAGGGGATGTTCGGGATTTTGAGTTTCCCGAAGGGGTCTTCACCCATGTGATCCACGCAGGCACCACCTCCAGCGTTCCGGTGCCTCCTGGCGAGATGTTGAATACCATCATTGGCGGAACCCGCCGCGCGCTTGATTTTGCCGTGGCGACTGGTGCCAAGCGCTTCCTCTTTGTGAGTTCAGGAGCGGTCTACGGCAAGCAGCCACCCGAGATGCCCCATATTCCGGAGACCTATCAGGGGGCACCTGATCCAATGGATCCGAATTCAGCCTACGGAGAGGGTAAGCGTGTCGGTGAACTCCTCTGCGCCATGGCTCATAAGGAGCATGGTTTGGAAACAATGATAGCCCGTTGTTTCGCCTTCGTTGGCCCCCATCTTCCTTTGGACGCCCACTTCGCCATCGGGAACTTCATCCGCGATGCCATGAGAGGTGAGCCGATCCGGGTCAAGGACGGCACCCCCTACCGCTCCTATCTCTACGCCGCCGATTTGGCGATCTGGCTCTGGACTATCCTCTTCAAGGGAGCATCCTGCCATCCTTATAATGTTGGTTCGGATCAGGAGATCACGATTGCCGACCTGGCTCACACCGTGGCTTCAGTTCTTGGCGGATCTGTTCAGGCTTCAACTTCAACTCCCAACTGCACCCCCTCAGCCTCCCGGTACGTTCCCTCCGTGGAGCGTGCGGCATCCGAAATGGGACTGCGTCTCCAGATCCCCTTGAGAGAGTCGCTTCGGCGCACTGCCTCATGGCATACTTCCCAACGCTGATACAAACCCCATGCAGCAAAAAACTCTCCTCCGTCATTGCCCCATCTGTGATGCCACCGGGGGCACCGTGATTCACACCCAGCGCTTCCAACTCAGCGAGGGACATCTCCTCCCATCCTTCTGCGATTATGTTGTCTGCGACGAGTGTGGCTTTGCCTTTTCCGACACGCCGGTGGATCAGGCGGGTTATGACGCCTACTATGCCGGCATGTCCAAGTATGCGGACAGCGCCACCTCCACCGGTGCAGGAGTGCTTCCATGGGATAAGGCGCGTCTCGATGGGTTGGCGGATCAGGTGGCGGATTTCTGTGTCAACCGCAGAGCCCGCATCGTTGATATCGGTTGTGCGAACGGAGGCCTGCTTGCTGCGTTACAGGCGAAGGGATTCCAAAATGTCTGCGGTATTGATCCGTCCCCTGCCTGCGTGGAGGCAACCCGCAATCTTGCACGTGGGGAGGCCTGGGTCGGGACACTTGCACGGATACCCGAAGAGGTCGGGACTTTTGACGGCATTATCCTGAGTCATGTGATGGAGCATGTCAGGGATCTCGCGGCCGCCATGGAGTTGGTGCATCGGTTGTTGAATCCCGGGGGGTGGGTCTACATCGAGGTGCCCGATGCCTCACGCTATGAGGAGTTCCTTGTGGCGCCATTTCAGGATTTCAACACTGAGCACATCAACCATTTCTCGGAGACAAGTTTGGCAAATCTCTGCCGTCGGAACCGCTTCTTCCCGGAACGCAGCGGCACCAAGATCATCCATTCCTCGAAAGACATGCCCTATCCGGCTCTTTTCTGGTTTGCCAGAAAGTCCGATGAATACCTGCCCATCGTGAAGGACGAGGTGCTTCGGGGTGACTTGGAGAAGTACATCGGGGCATCGCATGCACTGATGGCCAGGATTGATGGCAACATCAGCCGTCTGATCACGGAGTATCCCGAGGTAATCGTCTGGGGCACGGGTCAATTGACCATGAAGTTGCTTGCGGACACCTGCCTCCGTACCGCCAGGATCTCCGCATTCGTGGATGGCAATCCGATCAACCAAGGTAAGATCATGCATGGGACCAAAGTCATCGCCGGTTCTGAAATCACCGCCGGGGACACCCCCATTCTTGTCTGTTCGCTGATTAACGAGGCTTCAATTTTGGAAGCCATCCGCGCACTGAATCTTCCCAACCCTGTCGTCACCCTGCTGAAAGGAGTAGAATGAGCCAGATCCGCGTTGCCGATTATATCGTCAGTACTCTGGCATCCCATGGTGTCAGCCATGTTTTCATGGTGACGGGTGGAGCTGCCATGCATCTCAACGACGCCTTTGGAAGGAACAGCGAGATCATGAAGGTCTGCTGTCATCATGAGCAGTCTTGCGCGATGGCTGCCGAGAGTTTTTTCCGTGTTTCCAACAGGATGGCGGCAGTCAATGTGACGGCAGGCCCCGGAGCCACCAATGCGATTACGGGAGTCTACGGGGCGTATGTCGACTCGATGGCAATGATCGTGATATCTGGTCAGTCCAAGAGAGAGACTTTAGTGCGATCGACCGGACTTCCACTACGGCAACTTGGAGACCAGGAGGTCGACATCGTGGAGATGGTGAAGGGGGTAACGAAATACGCGGTGCTCATCGATGATCCATTGTCCATCCGCTATCACTTGGAGAAGGCCCTTCATCATGCTGCCGAAGGGCGTCCCGGCCCTGTTTGGCTTGATGTCCCGATCGATGTTCAGGCTACGCAGGTCGATCCTGAAACGCTTAAGGGATATGATCCTGCCGAAGAGGTTGCAGAGCCCAAGGCCTCTCAACTCCAAGAGTCTGTGCGAGAGATTCTGCACCGCATGGTCGATGCGAAGCGGCCAGTGATCTACGCAGGGACGGGCATCCGTCTTTCCGGTCAATACGATCTCTTTCTCAAGTTAGCATCTCGCTTGGGGGTTCCTGTTGTGGCCGCATGGAACTCCAACGATTTGCTCCCCAATGATCATCCTTCCTATGCTGGGCGACCGGGGACAATTGGTGATCGGGCCGGAAATTTTGCCGTCCAGAACAGCGACTTCCTGCTCATCCTTGGCTGCCGTTTGAATATCCGCTTGGTTTCCTATAATTGGGCCAGCTTTGCGCCGCGTGCATTCAAGGTGATGGTGGATGTCGACGATGCTGAAATGAAGAAGCCGACACTGTCGGTTAATCAGGCGGTGCATGCCGATCTTAAGGATTTTCTACCTCTGTTCGCGCAAGCATCTCAAGATTGGGTTCCCCACCATGTGGAGTGGCTTGCTTGGTGCCGTGAACGGGTAACTCGCTACCCGGTGGTTCTTCCTGAATACTGGGATCTTCAGGAAAAGGTGAACCCCTACTGCTTCATGGATCGGCTGTCCGATCAGCTCCGGGACGGGGAGGTGATTGTCTGCGCGGACGGTACAGCCTGCGTGACAGCTTTCCAGACAATCATGATCCGTTCGGATATGAGGCTCTTTCACAACTCCGGATGCGCCTCGATGGGCTATGATCTTCCAGCGGCCATCGGGGCCGCAGAGGCTCTGCCGGAAAAGAAGAGGATTATCTGCCTTGCCGGTGACGGCAGTATCATGATGAACCTTCAGGAACTGCAGATCATTTCGGGCCGCAGTCTGCCGGTGAAGATCTTCATCCTCAACAACAGCGGCTACCACTCGATCCGCCAGACCCAGGGAAACTTCTTTCCCGACAATATAGTGGGCTGCGGGACGGACTCAGGATTGAGCTTCCCTGATTTCGGCAAGGTTGCGGCGGCATTCGGGCTGCCCTTTGAACGTTGTTCCAGTCATGCGGATTTGGTTAATTCCATCCGCGCGACACTGGAGCATGAGGGACCGGCGATCTGCGAGGTTCTGCTCGATCTCTCCCAGTCCTTTGCCCCGAAACTCTCATCCCGGAAACAGGACGATGGTCGGATGGTGACCGCTCCCTTGGAGGACATGGCACCTTTTTTGAGCAGGGAGGAGCTTGCCGAGAACCTGATCAAGTCTTAATTCCAGAGTACATTCTATGAGCAGATCCAAAACCGATTTTCTCACAGACACCTCACTTGGTAGAAGCACCTCGATTTTAGGAGAATTATGATACTTTGATTGTGATTGAGTTTATACTTTATGTGCAAAAAAACCTCAAAAAAATAGCCTCCAAGAAATTATATAGCTAGATGAAAAGACTGATAGGAAAACTAATATACAAATTAAATCCACGGCTGGCACTCTTAATCCAAGGATTTATAAAAAAGGTAAATGTAAATATCATAGGAAGAAAAATAATTTTGGGGAGAATTGACAAGAAAGTAATAATAAACATAAAAAATAAAGTTTATGGATTTGATATCATCAACGACTTTGACTACTACTTCTACAGCGTCGAATCAACAAAATCTAAAAATTTATTTATTGTCGATTTCTCCGAAGAAAAAAAACATAGGTTAGCAAATTCCAAATTAGATTTTATATTTCCCTCGCTTCCAGAATCAGAGCAAAGCACGGAAGCCTACATTGGTGCACTAAAACTAATGCCAGGTGAAGTTGTACTTGATCTTGGTTCATATGCTGGAGTGAGTTCATACTTCATGTCCAAGGAAGTCGGATCGAATGGAAAGGTTATTTGCGTGGAACCAGATCCTACAAATTTCGCTGTACTGAAAAAAAACATTGATAATCATAAAATAACAAATTCAATTTTAATAAATAAGGGAATTTGGACATCTTCAGGAAAAATAAGTTTTCAGTCAGAGGGGAATCTGGGATCGAAGGTATCAGATCATTCAAGTAGAAAAAACAATAAGATAAGCATCGATGTTATCACACTTGATGAATTGCAACTTGAAATAGGATTAAGAATCAATGCAATTAAAATGGATATTGAGGGGGTTGAATCAGATGTATTGAAATCAGCGTACCATTTTCTAGTTAATAATAATTATCCAAGATTAGTCATTGAACCACACTTCATTAATGGAATTTCTAATGTTCATGATTTATGTGACACATTAAGTTCATATGGATATACTACGAATCTAATTTCTCAAAGTGAAAATCAGTCTCCGCTAATTCAAGCGTTCTATAATTAAAAAAACATAATGTATAAATCCATTATTTTTGACCTAGATGGAACGCTGATTGATTCCAAGCGCGGAGTTCAGGAGTCTCTTGAGTATGCGGTGAGGAAGGTACTTCCCGATCTTCCGGTGGTTGATTTTTCGCCATTCATTGGACCCCCGATTAACAAGATTCTGATCAATGCACTCGGCCAATTGGACAAAGTTGATTTGCATAATATATCCTCGGAATTCCGCAAGGTTTTCGATTCTGCTCTATGTCTGAAATGCGAACTCTACCCCGGTGTTCGCGAAACATTGGAAGAATTGGCTGCGAATCAGATCGCGATCTATCTCGCAACGAACAAGCCCAGAAAGGCCACCACCCTTGTTCTTGATCATTTGGAAATTGATCGGTATTTCAAGTGCATAAAGACTACAGATGCGGCGTCAGGATTCAACTCCCCAAAAGAGGAAATGGTTCGCGATCTGATTGAGTCTGAAATGCTCGATGCAGGCAAAACGATAATGGTTGGCGATACCATGGAAGATTGGGATGCCGCCAAGGCCTCCTCGATTGGATTTGCAGCGTGTGTTTACGGCTATGGACTCAAGGAAGAGGCAGCGATTGGTGATTGCCTCATCTTGAAAAAGATAGAAGAATTGAAGTTTTACATCCAAAAGCAGGTATGAACCGCGACATTTTTGAAAACCTGTTCGTCTTAGAGATGACGAACAACCATCAGGGAAGTCTGGAGCGCGGTCTTCAGATCGTTCGCGAGCACAGCCGAGTGGCCCGTTTCAACAATGTCCGCACGGCCATCAAACTCCAGTTCCGCGATGTGGATACATTCATTCACAAGGACTTCCGTGATCGTCAGGATATACGCTACATCAAGCGGGTGCTGGAGACCCGACTCTCCAAGGAGGATTACGCCATCCTGATCAAGGCGATCATCAAGAACGGTTGTATCCCGATTTCAACTCCGTTCGACGAGAAGTCGGTGGACTGGTGTGTGGAGTTCGATCTTCCGATCATCAAGATCGCCAGCGCTGATTCCAACGACTGGATGCTCCTGGAGAAGATTGCCTCCACGCGAAAGCCCTGCATTATTTCCTTCGGGGGGACACCGCTGAAGGACATGGACGACGTGGTGACATTCTTTGAGAACAGGAACATCCCGTTGGCGATCAACCACTGCGTGGCCGCCTATCCACATGAGGACAATGAGGCCGAACTTGATCAAATCGACTTCCTTAAAAAGCGCTACACTGGGCACACGATCGGCTACTCTTGCCACGAGTATCACGACTGGGTGATGTCGATTGGAATCGCCTATGGAAAGGGGGCCCGTACTTTTGAGCGTCATATCGACATCAACAGCGATGGATTTGAGGTGGCTAAATATTCGTCGCTACCCGAGCAGATAGATACTTGGTACCGCGCTTTCCACAAGGCAGTGGAGTTCTGCGGCACGGCAAGCGACTCACGAAAGCTGCCGATTGCAAAGGAGACCGCATACCTCGACACTTACATTCGAGGGGTGTATGCAAAGCGGGATCTGAAGCTGGGCGACCTTCTGACTGAGGAAGATATCTACATGGCGATCCCCCTGCAGAAGGGGCAGATCTCCTGCCGTGAACTCATGCTGGGAAAATATGGACACCGCATGGTGGCCGACTGTAAGAAAAATGCGCCCCTTTCCATCGACCACATTGACGCTCCATACGCGCAGGATTCAAAGCTCAGGGAGATCATTCACCAGCGGGGCATATAAATCCTCTGCCTGTGAAAAAGCTCAGCATTGTCTCAGGTTGCTTTAATGAAGCGGGCAACGTGGAGGATCTGGTAGCGCGCGTTACCAAGGTCATGGAGTCATTGCCGCAGTATGATTACGAGCAGATCATCATCGACAACGCCTCGACCGACGGTACCCCAGACATACTGCGCAGGCTGGCCTCTGGCAATCCGAGGCTCAAGGTAATCCTGAATGCCCGGAACTTCGGCCATATCCGATCGCCATACCATGGCTTATTGCAGTCGAGCGGAGATGCCATTATCTACGTGGCCTCTGATCTGCAGGAACCTCCGGAGTTGATCCCTGATTTTGTGAGGAAATGGGAGGAGGGAGCCAAGGCCGTGGTCGCGATCAAGGAATCCAGCGATGAGTCGCCACTCTTCTTTGCAATCCGTCGACTCTACTACCGTTTGGTGGAAGGGCTCGCGGAGGTCAGAACCATCCAAAACTTCACCGGATTCGGCCTCTACGACCGTGCGATCATCGAATACTGCCGTAAGGTGGCCGACCCCTATCCCTACTTCAGGGGGCAGATTTCCGAGATCGGTCTACCGATTGCCAAGTTGTCGTACCATCAACCCGCCCGCAAGAGGGGGATCACGAAGAATAACTTTTTCACACTCTACGATCTGGCGATGCTTGGGATCACCAACTTCTCCAAGGTGCCTCTGAGGCTTGCCGCCATGCTGGGTTTTTCCATGGCGATTCTGAGCCTGGTCGTGGCCCTCGTGTATCTGATCTACAAGCTGGTCTTCTGGTACAGCCTGCCTGTCGGCACAGCTCCGCTTGTGATCGGCCTGTTTTTCTTTGCCTCGGTGCAACTCTTCTTCATCGGGATCCTGGGCGAATACATCGGGGCGATCCACACCCAAGTGCTGAAGCGTCCGCTGGTGGTGGAAAAGGAGCGGATTAACTTCTGATGAGTATTTCCACCATGAAGAGCATGGAGAACATGAAAGATTGGGAAAACTGATTTGTCGGTGTTTGCCAATCCCCTTCATCTCTTTTATCCCCTTGAGTCTTTCTTCATGATCTTCGTGGTTTCTCTGATTCCATCTGAATATGTCCTCTAATAATAACACCCCTTCGTCTGCCACAACGATCCGCTGGCCCTTTTGGGCAGCGGGGATCTTCTTTTTGACCATTGCTCTCGGATGGCTTTTGCAAGCTCCGTCAAGAGAGGAACTTTTTGGCGATACCGGAAAGCTTTGGGACATGCTCAAGGGGCCGATTGCCGGATGGACTCCCAACTACATGCTGGGACACAGCTCGACGGTCTATGATGCCGCGGCTCTGGCTACCTTTCTGGCCAAGGCTGTGACCCTGCTGATAGGCGGGATTTGCGGTTCATTTATCTCCCTGAAACTTCTGATCCTGAGTTTCATCCCGCTGAGTGCATTCAGCATGTGGATGTTGGCATCGAGGCTGGGAGCCGGACGCTCCATGGCTTCTTGGATTTCCCTAGTGTACATCCTGCTTCCCTCGATCCATGTGGCGATCGGGAACTACGAGCATTGGACGGTGGGTCTCTGCTTCGTCTTCACGCCGCTTATTCTGCGAGGAATCCTCGCTGTAGCCGAGGAGGGGTCCCCCCGTGAGATCGTGGGACTCGGGCTAGCGGCAGCAGCGCTGGCTCTGAGCTACACCAAGATCGCGGTCGTCATGTCACCGATGCTGCTGCTCTGGACGGTCGAAGTGCTCCGGCAGAACCGCGCGGAAATGAAGCGCGCCCTGATCGGATATGGCATGAGTATACTTGTAGCGGTGTTGTCGGGGGTTGTTTTCCTCCTGCCGGGATCGAGGGAGTTTGGATTTGCTGCGGGATTCCTCTTTGATCCGGTCGATGGTTGGAAGCATCACTATGCCTTCAAGACGCCCCTGCTTTGGATCGATCTCTGGGGATTCCTGACACAAGGCAGTCCCGAGTTGATGGGTGATGCCCAGATGTTCCAGATCGGATTAATCCCGCTGGCCGCCCTCTCTTTTGCGCTCTCACTGTCCTCTCTCGTAGAATGGCGGGCCACTCAACTGGGACGCTGGTTCCTCATTCTGACCGGATGCTGGCTGCTCTCCATCTGGTTTGCTTCAGGCCCTGACGGGATCCTGCTGGGGCATATTAATACGCTCAAAACCTCCCAAGGTATACCCGATACCTCGATCCCTATCCTCTGGCTCTCCTTAATATGGATCGGATGGCTGATCTATCGGACGGCTTCGCAATTGCTTCCCAAGAAGACATGGGTGCCCGCCTTGATTACCCTGTTCGTGCTGGTGGTGCCGGTCTTCCGGATCGCCGAGTTCTTCCCGCTGTTCAAGGATATCCGTGCGCCCGAGTCATTCTGGAGCGTGGGTGGATTCTGCTGTCTTGCCGCCGCGGTGGGCATGGCCTTCTGGATGCTCTTCACAGAGGTGATCAGCGAAGGATGGCGCAAGCCGCTTGCGATAGCCGTGGGCCTTCTCATGCTGGTGGAACTCTACCCGATCCATTCGGCCTACTGGACCCGCGGGATGGATCGTCAACTCTTCACGGAGTACGATCAGGCCGCCGAGTTTCTGAAATCCGCGCCGATTCAGGGGCGAGTTCATCCCCTGAGTGGCCGGTATTTTTACCTGACGCTTCCTGAGAAGGCCGGGCGAGCATTGGATTCCGAAGCACTTCTTCGCCATTTCCAGCTGAAGTGGGTGCGTCATCTGGAGGCTGCCGGCAATGCGAGCGGTGATGCCATCCGCAGCTACATGAATCTCGCCGGTGTCGCCTACATCCTGCTCGACAAGGAGGATCCCTTCTCGCCGAAGCAGATGCAGGATTTTTTCAGATCGGTCTATCCGGTGGCCTTCGAGAACCGCTACTTTGCGGTGCTCGCCAATCCAACTGCTCTCTACCCGGCGTTCCTTGCGAAAGATTTCGTGGCTCTCCCGCCTGAGAGCTACGCCATGGCGCCAGCCACGCTCCAGCTCCTCCCGCAGAACCTCATCACGGTGGAGATGGGTGGCGTGGATGGTAACATGCCGGGATACGCAGGGATGGCGAAGGGGCCGAACCAGATCGAGTTGCTCCAGCAGTATCAGGGGAAGGCGGGGCAGCCATTCGGTCGCGTGCCTCTTGCTGGGAACCGCATGGATGACTATCAGCGAATGAGCTATCAGCTTCCGCCGACCGTCTCCGGATGGCTCGTGGTCTCCGAGGCCTATCACCCCGACTGGACGGTCACGATCGATGGCAAGGCCGCCGAGATTCATCGTGCCGAGGCGGCACTCCTTTCGGTCTTCGTGCCGACCGGCTCCCATGAAGTCGTATTCCGGTTCAAGGCTCCCGCTTGGTATTCTCTCTGCCTCGGTCTCGGTGCATTCGGTTGGATCGTGGCCCTAGCCGCCCTCCTCTACCTCCCCTCCAAATGGGCTCCGGCCAAGTGGCGGCTGTGGTGGTTGGGAAGCCGGAGTTGAGGTGGAAAGTTGAAGTTGAAGAACGCATGCGGCCTCCTCGGTCGCTCATCTCCTTCATGGTGTGTCCTGGGCGTTTTCCGGAGTGGTCATCCGGGGTAATTCGTGGTGAACTGGAACGTTGACCCGCTCCCACAGGATTGGCCTCTCTGGATCAGTCTGGCTACCAGTTCCATATTGTCTTCAGGCCCCGGAAAAACCGACCAGGGTCAGGTGCGGCAGCATGCCCCCTCATGCTACGGTTCGTGAGATTTCCCCTGTCTTCGGAGGCATTTGATGCATGATCCGGCTTCCATACTCCCCTTGATGATGGCTCAAATTTCCCAATCCCTGGCTCCTAACTCCCAACTCCCAAAATGACACGCAAAGGCATCGTTCTCGCCGGAGGCACCGGCTCCCGACTTCATCCCCTGACCATGGCTGTGAGCAAACAGCTCATGCCCGTCTATGACAAGCCGATGATCTACTACCCGATCTCGGTTCTCATGCTGGCCGGCATCCGTGAGATCCTGATCATCTCCACTCCCCACGATCTGCCTGCCTTCCGTCGCCTGCTCGGTGACGGATCACGCCACGGTGTCCGCTTTGAGTATGCCGAGCAGCCCTCCCCCGATGGTCTGGCCCAAGCTTTTCTTATTGGTGCTGATTTTCTAGCGGGATCGCCAGCCGCACTCGTGCTGGGGGATAACCTCTTCTACGGTCACGACTTCACAGACATCCTTTCCGCGGCTGATCAGGACAAGGAATTTGCCACCGTCTTCGGATACGAGGTGGCTGATCCCTCTGCCTACGGTGTTGTGGAGTTTGATGGCGCCGGCAAAGCGATCTCCCTGGAGGAAAAGCCCGCCAATCCCAGGAGCAACTACGCCGTTCCCGGGCTCTATTTCTACAGCGGCGACGTGGTGGAGAAGGCCCGGGCGTTGAAGCCCTCCGCGCGCGGGGAACTCGAGATCACAGACCTGAACCGCGTCTACCTCGAGGAGGGTCGCCTTCAGGTCCAGAAACTCGGTCGCGGAACGGCATGGCTCGACACTGGCACGCACGAGTCATTGCTCGAGGCGGCCGACTTCGTGCGTGCGATCCAGAACCGCCAAGGACTGCGTATCGCTTGTCTCGAGGAGATCGGTCTCCAGATGGGATTTCTGGATGAGGCCGCCTTCGAGCGCTCCCTCGAACCCCTGGGAAAATCCACCTACGGCACCTACCTCCGCGAGGTTCTGAAGCGCAGGAAGAGATAGCATTTCCAGGCTTCCCTCATGATCCTCTCTTTTAGTGATAAAGATACGGAAGAGCTCTTTCGAACCGAGAGGAATAAACGGTTTTCACAAATCTCACGAGTTGCCGCCTGTAAGCTTACGGCTCTGCATGCCTCCGAAGATCTCGCCGACCTTTTGGTTCCTCCCGGCAATCGGCTGGAGGCCTTGAAAGGAAAGCGTGCAGGATGGCATTCCATCCGTATTAACGATCAGTGGAGAATCATCTTCCGTTGGACGGAAAAGGGGCCTTCTGATGTGGCGATAACTGACTACCATTGACAGAATACTATAACGCCATAGGATATAATCTATGAAGCCGATTACCCCTGGGGAAATTCTTTTGGAAGACTATCTCAAGCCGATGGGAATTTCTCAAAATGCCCTGGCTCGCGCCATTGGTGTGAGCCCACGGAGCATCAACGAGATTGTGCTGGCCCGACGCAGCATTAGCGCGGAGATGTCGATCAAGCTGGGGGCTTTTTTTCGCCAGACGCCACAGTTCTGGTTTAATATCCAGACAACCTGCGATTTTCGTCAGTTAATGAAGAAATCAGGGAAAATTACTGCTCAGGTGAAAGCCGACTACCTGGAGTTTGCTGCCTGATGGCGGATTCTTCGGTCTTTGACCCTATGCAAGCTGAAGTCTCGGCCCTCGCTTTCTTTCACCATTTAAGCCTTTAGCCTTCAACTTCTAGCCTTTCACAAAAGCCCTCGAGCCTCGTCTCAACTTCCAGGCTTTTACTTTTTGCCATGCAAAAGTTATCCACCAAAATCCACGACGCCTTCCTGCTGAAGCCCAAGGTCTTTGGTGACGCGCGGGGCTTCTTTCTCGAGTCCTGGAACAAGCAGACTTTCCGCGAACTAGTCGGTGATTTCGATTTTGTTCAGGACAATCACTCCCGTTCGGCCAAGCACGTTCTGCGGGGGCTTCATTACCAGGCAGGGGATGCCGCGCAGGGAAAGCTCGTTTGGGTGACATCAGGCACGGTCTACGACGTGCTCGTCGATCTTCGGAAAAACTCCCCGACCTATGGTGTCTGGGATGGCTACTACTTGACGGCGGATGCCCACGAGCGTCTCTGGTTGCCGCCCGGTTGTGCGCATGGGTTCCTCGTGGTCAGTGACACGGCTGACTTTCACTATAAGGTGACATCACTCTACGCCCCAGCCGCTGAGCGCTCCCTTAGGTGGGATGATCCGGAACTCGGGATCACCTGGCCAATCGAGATCGGTATCGATCCCGTTGTCTCGCCCAAGGACGCCGATGCCGCTTCCTTCGCCGAATGCGAGAAGTACGATTGACATCAAATATTAATCACGCAATATTTTAATCATGATCCGTACGCAGATACAGCTTCCTGACAACCTCTACAGAGAGGTTCAACGGGTGGCTCGAGATCAGGAGTGGAGTATTGCCGAGGTAATCAGAAGGGGGGCTGAATCAGTCATCCGTGCCTACCCCTCTCTCAAACAAAAAGCATCCACCGGATGGAAACTCCCGGCACCCATTCGATCCAAGATGCTGGTGCATGATCCTGAAGTTCTTCGCGATCTCGTTCGTGACGATGCTGACGCGATTCGCTGAATGATCGGTATCGATACCAACATCCTTGCCTATGCCAGGGTAGAGGCTGCGCCACTGCACGGGGCGGCTGTCGGGTTTCTTGAGGGTTTGGGAGCGAGTCAGGAAGTAGTGATTTCCGAACTGGTGCTCATGGAGCTTTACCTTCTGCTTCGCAATGAGAAGGTCTTGTCCCCACCGCTTTCCGCCTCGGAGGCAGTAAACGAATGCCAAGTCCTTAGGGCTCACCCCAGATGGCAGCTTGTCGATTCCGCCGATGTCATGAAGGAGGTGTGGCCCATCGCGGACAAAGAGGGATTTGCCCGTCGGAGAATTTTCGACGTACGGCTTGCCAAAACACTTCAAGCTCACGGCGTCACGGAATTCGCCACGGCCAATACCAAGGATTTTGAAGGCCTGGGATTTCAGCGTGTCTGGAACCCCTTGATTGCTGAATCCTGACTCCGTAATCCTTCATTCCCCTGGCTTCACCTTCACCAATAGTCCTCTCTCCCCTCTCTGCCGCCTCTCGACTCTGCCCCATCGACCTTCGACTTAGTCACTCTCAAGCCCTCCTCCTTAATAATCCCCAATCCTTTATCAATCAGGTTTCAGGCCTCAAGTTTCATCCCTAATATGCAACCCTCCATCCTCGTCACCGGCGGCGCCGGATTCATCGGTTCAAACTTCGTCCTCGACTGGATCGAACTTGGTAAAGATTCCGTCATCAATCTCGACAAGCTCACCTACGCCGGGAATCTCCAGAACCTTGACTCTCTCGAGGGTAATCCGCGCCACACCTTCGTGCGCGGTGATATCGGCGATGCCGAACTGGTTGCGCGCCTACTCGCGGAACATCAGCCGCGTGCCATCGTGAACTTCGCCGCCGAGTCCCATGTGGACCGCTCCATCCACGGCCCCGCCGAGTTCATTCAGACCAACATCGTCGGCACCTTCAACCTCCTCGAGGCCACCCGCGCCTACTGGAATGGGTTGGATGATGGTGCCAAGAAAGCCTTCCGCTTCCTCCATGTCTCCACCGACGAGGTCTACGGATCCCTGGCCCCGAAGGATCCCGCCTTCACCGAGACCAAGCAGTACGAGCCTAACAGCCCCTACTCAGCAAGCAAGGCCGCTTCGGATCACCTTGTCCGCGCCTACCACCACACCTATGGCCTGCCGGTGCTGACCACCAACTGCTCGAACAACTACGGCCCCTACCACTTCCCCGAGAAGCTCATCCCGCTTGTCATCCACAATGCCCTCGCCGGCAAACTGCTCCCGATCTACGGGGACGGACAGCAAGTGCGCGACTGGCTCTACGTGAAGGATCATGCTTCAGCGATCCGGCGTGTCCTCGAGTCTGGCGGGGTGGGGGAGACCTACAACGTCGGAGGCTGGAACGAGAAGCCGAACCTCGATGTTGTCCACACCCTATGCGCCATCCTTGATGAGCTGTCTCCTCGAGCCGATGGCAAGAGCTACAAGGAGCAGATCACCTATGTCACCGATCGTCCCGGCCATGACCGCAGGTACGCCATCGACGCCACGAAGATCAACCGCGACTTGGGCTGGAAACCCTCCGAGACCTTCGAGACCGGCATCCGGAAGACCGTGCAGTGGTACCTTGATAACCCGGATTGGGTGCGGAATGTCACGAGCGGTGCTTACAAGAACTGGGTCGATAAGCAGTATCAGGGGTAAGGGGTTGGGGCCTTAGGGAACCACTGATTTCGCTGGAAAGGCTAAAAGTGAAGGCTAAAGGCAAAAATGACTGACAAAGAGTAATCGTCCTGCCATAAAGGCCTTTTCCATCTCAATTGCTTTATTTTTTATTGAAGAAAGTAAAAAACCTGCATTTATCTTACCCCGTAACGCTCCCTGTAACGGCTTTCCTCCATAATCCTTTCAGTAATCCGCCCCCGACCTCTTGACCTGACCCCCATAAACGGGACAGTTGAAAAATGAAGTTCTGTTTGGGAAGAAGGAGACCAGAACGACATGAAAAAAAGCAGATACAGCGAAGAGCAGGTGATCGGG
>JBIIGI010000112.1:0-4345 GCA_044236545.1 Chthoniobacterales bacterium | reverse complement strand
TGTCTGTGGTTCCAACGCCACTCGCATTCTTTGAGATGGATGAGGAACTTTTCCTTACGGATGCTACGGAGTTTTAGGAGGCGGTGTTTGGCGAAGCTCCAGAAGGATTCGATGCCATTAACGTGATTCTTACCCCGAGCGAACTGGTTTTCATGATGGTGAACTCGATGATGCTGGTAACCATTGGTTACCAGCCCGTCATAGGCCTTCCATCCATCGGTATAGACATCGCTGCTTGAGAGAACGTGTCCCTTGAGGATCGGCATCAGTTCTTGCTTGGAGCAGTTCTTCACCACACTGACGAAGACCCGATCGCCGCGTTTATGGAGCCCCAAGACAGGGATCTTACCCCCGGCACCACGGCCTCGCTTGCCTCGTACTCTGCGTGCTCCGAAGTAGCTCTCATCAACCTCAATGTCCCCAGTAAAGGGTTGCATCTCCTGGAAGGTCATCTCCACCAACCTCTCCCTCATGAGGGAGTAAATACGGTGCACGGTGCGGTAGTTCAACCCCGTCAACTCGGCTGCCGTGAGGCTGGGAAGATCCGCTGCAAAGAAGCGGATCACCTCCCGAAATCGGGCCTCAGAAACATGCGCACCTTTTGAATATCTGTTCTTCATTGCTGATTAGGGTTTTATACCCCATCAGCACCCCATCAACTACATAAGACCCTTTGCTGATAACAATACTCGGAGAGGGCCGCCGTGATTTCCCTTGCGCTTCTGTTCCGGTCCATAGTGAGCCCTCCAAGCGCAGCGCCCAGCGCATTACCCACGGCACCGGGAAGAAATAATGCCCCAGCCGGATTCATTGCACCGACAACTCCTGGGGATAGTCCCGAACCCCCAGTTGTTTTAACAGAAAGGAAGGGGGTTGGTTTGCCCGTGGCCAGAGAGCAAAAGACAGCCTGCATCTCTATGGTTGTCTTTCCCGCCCCGAATCCTATCAAAATCCGAAGAGCCCTACTCCCTTGGTAGACTTGGATGTAATTTCCCTGCAAGACCCAGAAGTCCCCCTTGGGCAAGGGGGACCCTTTTGTCAGAACCTCACAAGGTGAAACCCTTTTTGTGATTTGTTTTGCAAGAGCCACGGCAAGAGCGTGCTTTTCGGATATAATCATTTCTTCCAAAGCCTCGTCCTCTCGGCCGACATAGAAGCTATCTTTCGGAATTGAAAACTCCTGCACATAGATTTTTTTGGGCAGAGATTTCGGTGCAATGCCTTGTTTTTCTAGATTGCTGACACTCACGGAGGCGCAACCTCCCAAACACATGATCAGGAAAATGACTAAGAAAACCCGCAGCGTATCAATTTTCATGAATTTATGACTGAGGAGGAGGTCGTCGTAGTTTTCAACCATGTTTCTTTAGTCGCAGAGAGCAAAGAAACCGCATTCCGTGCGGCAGCTTCGCCAGTCGCCATACATGTACCCATGACCCTGATCGCGGCCTGGGCCTCATGGCTGCTCGAAATGCACCGCCCCGCCATGAAAAGATTTGTGGTGTCCGCGGACCTCATCGACCGCAGGGGGATGCCGCAGGACCTGTTCCCCTCGGGAAAACGAAATTTGGGTCCCCTTGACGTTTCCCGAAGCTCGATGGGCCAAGAAGAGAAGGCCACCTCGTCCGCAAAACGAGCCCCCGAGATGATGTCATCTTGCGTGAGTTCGTAGAGGCCCTTCACCCTGCGGCTTTCCCTGATGCCTGCATGCACCGGGAACGAAGTGATCCTTGCGCAGGAGAATTCCTCCAATTCGTTGCGGAGATAATCGGTGAGCGTCTCGGAGAGCTTCCTTCCCTCGGCCTGAATCAGCGCACGGCATTCACTGTTTGCGGGATCAAAACCCTCTGCAATAAGGTCGATGGTACCCCATCCCTCGCCCCGATGGACACCTGCCCTGAAAGCCGCCCCAAGAGACCCCAGAGGCAATTTGCCGTCACGCACCCCGTAACTGATGGCCCGTGCGACAGCGATTTTGCCGGAATCGGCCAATGCTTCGGGAGCCAGCCCCCCGAGGCCAAACACATAAGCCGGCCTCTGGAGCTTTTCGAGCGATTCCCGGCGCGTTTCGGCCCCTGCCAAAAAAGCCAACTCAGCATCACCTGTGGTGTCGATCACCATGGTGGGCAGGACTTGCAGCACGCGATCCCCGCAATTGAGCCGGATATGCGTGATCTCATCTTCATTCCGCTGCACCCCGGTTACCTCCGTATTCAAAAGAACATCGAGGTTTGATTGCTGCCCCGTGATCTTGGCAGCAACTTCGGCAAAAAGCGCGGGTGTGTGGACGAGCACATCGAGTTTTCCCATTCGAACGGGACCATTTGCGCCGCCAGATCGAAGTAGGATATCCGCGAATTCCATGGGAATCCCTTCGTTCACCGGAACCAACGGTTCGCCGGCATCCTTCCTGAGTCGATAAAGTCCACAGATTGTATGTACATTCGCCGCGGATCCCATGCCGCCAAGCAACCCCAGGCGCTCTATGAGCACCACGGAAGCCCCTTTCCTTGCGGCAGCAACTGATGCAGCAATGCCGGCACTGCCGCCCCCAACGACGGCGATATCGACTTTCATTTCGTCGGGAGAGGCGTTTGACCCGTGAGATCCTCCCACATCCTGCGCAGGATAAGATCCGCCTCATGTTCCGTCACGGCCCCTTCTCGCCAGGAGAACGTCGCCGTTATGCGGCCGTGGCACTCCCCAAAGAAAAGTCCGGATCCCGGCGGAGCAGATACGGATGGCACATGATAGGCGTCTCTGACAGCAGACCCAGCCAGTTCACTCAGATTCACGGCGAAGGATCCCGTCGCGGAATGAAAAAAAGAGGTGATATCCCCGGAAAACTGTGTTCCCAGAAACTTCATGTAGACATAGGAGGGCAGTCTCCGCATCAACCGGAGAATCATGCTGAACGATGATCCCAAGTCCTTGCGCGTCAATTCCTCAAACTGAAGATGCGCTGCCTTCACCGCGTCCATCATGGAGGACAGGTGTTCCTTCTTCATGGAAAAAAAGAGTACCGTCACCCTGTTTTGGAAGGGATTTGCACCAGCCCATTTCCTTCTTAACTGCACCGGAATGCTGCTGACATAAAGGTCGGGGTCTTCTCCACGAGAGAGAAAGGCCTCCCGGTGGGCCCGGGTTGCGCAAGCGAGATAAAAGCTGAGCGGAAACAGCCCGGACAATTTTTCTGCATGGGCCCGGATGAGGGCTGATTCGTGTGTTGTAAAACTCACCACCTTGAACCTGAGTCTGCCGGAGATAGGTTTCTTGCCAGAAAGGCTCTGATAGCGGTGCATCATCAGTTCAAAGAACCGGTTTACGGCGGGCCTTGATCTGGAAAACTGAACGCTTATCGGGATGTGTTCTTTCTTGATCGGTTGAAATGGATCAGGAATGCGGCCGTTTACTGCATCAAATAGGGTTCCCACAAGCAACTCGGCTCCCTTCCCATCAAAGAGCAGATGATTCCATGTAAGGATGAGGGCGCTCCCTCCCTCCTTGAGTATCACCAGATCCAGTCGCAGGTTCCTGAGGCCGCCGCATTCCTCGATCGGTGTGTTTAGAAGATTTTCAGCGAGTTGCTGGGCAGAGGCTGTCGAGTATGAACCCGTCGGCCATGATTCCACGCCTTCCTCATGCCAGAGTTGGACGGTCAGTATGCGGCGATCTCTTGGGTCAGTGCACCAATCCGGAAGCAGGGTGAATGGACTCCTTCGGACAAAAGCATTCAAGATGGGATATGCCTCTCCCAAGCGCCGAGACCCCTCACGCAGGGACGCAATGTCCGGAACCTCCTCCATGACCACGTGAGTCTGGCCCACCAGACCTTGCTGTCCGTTGACCCGCATCATATGGCTCAAGGCCAGCACGAAGCAGTCTGGCCCGGTGAGTTGGGCTATCCTTTTTGAACCTGATAGAATCATGCGGACGGCCGGACGAAGTAGGCCGGTTTTTTATATGATCCGAGCAAGGTTGCTGATGGTCGAAAGATTCTCCCTTGTGAGCTGGGAAGCAGGTATTTGAACTCCGAATTGCTGCTCTATACGGATCAGCAACTGCATGGTCGCCATGGAATCAAGCCCAGCCTCATGTAGATCGGCAGCCTCGTCGATCTGAGTGCCATCCTCAAGGATCTCGTTCGAGAGAATTTGTATCAAAACTCTTTTCTTCTCTTCAAAGGTCATGGGATTCATTGGGGCTAAAGTTTCTCTATGATTCTGCGATAATAGCAACTCCGATTCAATCCCATTTGGGGAGTGTAAAAATGTTTCTGTAAATTGGAAGAGCGCGACGTCCTTGAAGGAGCCCCCTCTGGGGTGACGGAGAGAGGCGAAGCGTA
>JBIIGI010000062.1:0-15973 GCA_044236545.1 Chthoniobacterales bacterium | reverse complement strand
TTGCCATGTCGGGGGAGCAACTCTCCTCACCGCTCGGCCCCCTCCCCCCGATGAAAATCCATTGCGCCCAACTCGTCGAGGATGCCCTGAAGTCCGCCCTCGATCCCCTCGCAGCCAAGCCATCCTCTCAGGCCATTCCCTCGGGCCCCACGCTTGCCGATCAGATCACACCTGCCGGAAAAGTGAAAATCACCCTCCTTTGATGGCGGAGAGGGGATCATCATCAGGAATTCGGGAAGAGACTTGAGCAGGAGCATGGCGAGGACTTGGAGCGCCTTTGAGTGAGCCACGGGTATTACCTGTTCTGCTTTTACATTTTACCTTTTACCTTTTACCTTTCCCTCACTTCCATGCACCCGAACCAAGAAATCGTCCTCAAGCGCGACACCGACGCGATCCAGATCCCCAGCGGCAATCCGCTCCAACTTCCTGCCGGCACCAAGGTGATGGTCACCCAGTCCCTGGGTGGCACCTACACCGTCGCCACGCCCGGAGGCCTCGCCCGCATCGACGAGAAGGATGCCGATGCTCTCGGCTTGGAGGCTGCCGCCCCCGTGGCAAAGACTCCCGTCGAGGGCTCCCTCGAGGAGGCCGTCTGGAACCAACTCAAGACCGTCTTTGATCCGGAGATTCCCGTGAACGTGGTCGATCTCGGACTGATCTACGAGTGCCAGATCCAGCATCCCGAGGGGGGCGGCACCAAGGCCCACGTCAAGATGACGCTGACCGCCCCCGGTTGCGGCATGGGCCCCACCATCGCCGCCGACGCCCGCGGCAAGATCCTGACGCTCGAAGGGGTCGACGAGGCTGAGGTCGAACTCGTCTGGGATCCGGCATGGAACCAGAGCATGATCAGCGAGGCCGGCCGCATGAAGCTGGGGCTGGTTTAGACCTGATGGCAGCGGGTTAAAAGGTTCCAGGGTTGAAAGGTTAAAGCGTTGCCCAGAACCTTGATCCTACCTCCCAACCTTTCACTTTTTAACCATTCCACGTTTTAACGTTTTCCACCTTGCCTTTTCACATTCCAAAGCCCATAGTCCACGACCCATGAGTCAGCATCCCAGCCTTAAAGGAACGAGCACCATTGCAGCCAAGCGCAGTGTGCTGAAGCGCTTCGAGCGCGTTGAACTTCTCAAGAAGCGCGGTCAGTTCAAGCCGGATCAGCGAGTGATCGGCCTGCCCAAGACCAAGCCCGAAGATTAAACCTGATTTCCGAGGATCTTCCATCAGGCGGTTCCCCAGCGGATCCGTCCACACCCAGGCGCACTCCCGGATCCACGGGGCTGCGCCTGAATCGTTTTCTGGCTGCGGCAGGGCTCGGTTCCCGTCGCTCCTGCGAGGAGCACATCCTCAAGGGGCGCGTCTCGGTCAACGGCTCCGTCTGCCGCGATCTCTCCACCAGGGTCGCTCAGGACGATGATGTCCGCGTGAGCGGACGCCTTGTGCACGCCATCGCCCCGAAGACGATCCTGCTCAACAAGCCGGCCGGCTACACCACCACGCGGAGCGACCGCCACGCCGAGCGGACGATTTTTGATCTTCTTCCCACCGACACCGGACATCTCTTCCATGTCGGACGCCTCGACAAGGAGAGCGAAGGCCTGCTCCTGCTGACCAATGACGGAATCCTTGCCCAGGATCTGATGCATCCCTCCAAGGGAGTTGACAAGGAATACGAGGTCATCCTCGACAAAACCTTCAATGACGGCGACGCCGCGGCCCTCAGGAAGGGCACCTGGATCGAGGGATCCGTCGCACGCATCGAATCGGTGCGCAACATCGCCCCCAACAAGATCCTGATCATCCTCCACCAGGGTCTCAAGCGGCAGATCCGCGTGATGCTCGGACAGCTCGGCTTCAAGGTTCAGCGCCTGACCCGCACCCGCCTTGGCCCGCTCACCCTGCGCGGGGTGAAGCCGGGCAGTTACCGCGAACTCCGCACCGAGGATCTGGAAATGCTGCGCAAGGCACTCTCCTCGCCCCGTCCCAAGCGTGAGAAGACGATGCCTGCTCAAAAGCCTAGGGCAAAGCAGCACTCCCGCTACAAGGTGATTCCCGCGGCAGCCAAATCCCCCTCCGCGCAGAACACATCCCGGAGAGCCGCCAGCGAGGGGACCCCGACGACAAAACGCCCCAGGAAGAAATCACCCACCGGGGATCGAATTCAAGGATTCAAGCGGATATCCCCTCCCAAGTGATCGGGAGCATCACCGCTCTCCGGATTCCTTTCGGGCGATCACTTCCCTTCTGATTTTACCCGACGATCACGGAGGACAAGCCTGTGATCGTGTAGGATAATGAAGTAGGTACTTGTGCTTATATTATTGTATAACAGTTTGTTACGCTTATAAAAAAGATTGAGTCTTTGCGACTCCCCCCTTAGATTTCGGTCATGAACTCGACCCCCATCGAGAACGACATCGTGCATGTCGTTTTGCCTCAAGATCAGGAGAATGAATCCTTGGATCCGAACATCCGGGTACATCCGTCGGTCCTTGAACTCAAAGGCCTTGTGGAAATGGGAAAGACTTACGTCAAATACGGGAAATATTCGGGACTGTCCCGCACCGGAGACACTCCCTGGATCGTCACCAAGCAACTGGGAGACCATCAGGTCGCTCACTCACTCCATGAAACGCTTGATAAGGCGCTTCAAAAAGCGCGAAGTCTGAACAAGGATCAGTGATCCGAGGGGGGGGTGAAAGGGGGCGGTTTTTTTCGGGATGATTGCACCTGGCTGGAATGAGCCCTGCACGTGACGGCGTCGCCATTGAAAACCGCCCCGGGGTTCACCCTTCCCTACGGGTCGTTTCCCTGGCTATTTTCCCAGGATGAAGACAACTGTTCGCAACCTTCCGGACTGCCCGCCCGCCCTCGGGCCTTATTCCCTCGCCGTCCAGTCAGCGGCTCCCCTGCTCTTTGTCTCGGGGATGACTCCCTGGGATCCCGCCACGGGCAGGATCGAGCGCGGAACGATCGCCGAGCAGACACGCCTTGTCCTCGAAAATATCCGGCGGATCGTCACGGGGGCTGGAGGAAGCCTCGCCGACACCGTCTCCTGCCGTGTCTATCTGGCCGTCATGACGCCTGAGAACTTCAAGGAGATGAATGCCGTCTACTCCGAGTATTTCGGCGGCGACCACCCCCCGGCCCGCGCCACCGTCGGGGCGCAGCTCCCCGGTGAGTTCGATGTCGAGATCGAATGCGTCGTGGCACTGAAGAAGTAAAAGATCATGAAACGCACAGTCCTTCTCCCCCTGATCCTGATCTCCCTCGCCTGCACGATCCCGCTCCATGCCCAGCAGACTTCAGGCAACGAGTATATCGTCATCTCGGGCGGCCCTTCGCTGATCGAGTGGGAGAAATTCAAGAAAGTCCCCCACGACCACTGGTGGGCGAACTTTGTCCGTGCCGCCCGGATCAGGCTCGGGGAACTTCGCGAACGCCACGGTGACGACGCTCTCGTCACCTGGATGGTCTACAAGCCTGGATATGTCCGCCGCGGCTCCCGCCAGGAGAAGCAGGATCTGATCACCAACATCCGCACCGTCCAGGAGAAGTACAAGGTGAACCTCGTCTACTTCAGCACCCGGAAGCAGTTCCTCGACTACCTGAACGGCGGCACAACCAAACACCCGCGCGACACCTGCAAAATCGCCAACCTCGAGTATTACGGACACTCCAACCGTGCCTGCTTCATGTTCGACTACAGCAACGAGGTCGACAGCGGATCGAAGGTCTGGCTCCACGAAAAGGAACTCACCGAGATCGACCGCGGCATTTTCGCTCCCCGCGCCTTCATCAAGAGCTGGGGCTGCCACACCGGCGAGAGCATGAGCTCTCTCTGGAAGCGGGCCATCGGCCAACCGATGATCGGCGCCGTCGGCACCACCGACTACTCCGGCAGCGACGACCCGGGATGGCATCCGAAGCTGGGCAACAGCAACGGCCGCTGGACACGCTGAATCACCCCCGGACCAGGAAGCACGGTGAGCGAACACGGGACAGAGGGCGGGGTGCGGAAATTTCTCCGCTACCTCGGTCGCGCGATGCTCCTGCGCTGCCCCGTCTGCGGGAAGACACCGATCTTCACCCCTGTCGCGCGGACCCGCGGGCTTCGCGACTGGTTCACGCCGCTCGACGGCTGCCACCGATGCGGCTACCCCTACGAGCGGGAACCGGGATACTTCCTGGCCTCGGTTTGGATGATCAACTACGGCGCCGGCAGTATTCTTGGAATCCTGATCTACCTGGTCCTGGAGTTCACCCTGCATCCACCGATCGGCATCCTGCTTGCCTCGGTCCTCACGCCCATCATCCTCTTCAATCTGCTCTTTGCCCGCCATTCCAAGGCGCTCTTCATCGCCCTTGATCATTTCTACGATCCCCACGAAAAGGATCCCGGCGACGAGGGGGGCAACCTTCCGAGGCCCAACCCGCCGACCCTTGGCGCCGGAGGTCCGGCACGCCTCATCCCCTCCCCGAAGCCAGAACTTGAGAAAGTCTGACGATGGATCGGAAAACCAAGGCAGAGATTTTAAATTTGGAACTCAAGAAGGAGGAGTACCCCTCACCTGATTTTTCCTGAGTTCCATATTCCTTTCGGCTGTTTGTCATACTGATAAGAGCTGATTGCCATAGGGATCCCTCTGTTTTTAGTATCACCCCCTTTCCGCCATGCCCGACCTGCTCTATCTCGACCACAACGCCACCACGCCGATCCTTCCCGAAGTGCGTGACGCCATGCTGCCGTGGCTGGAAAACGAGTTCGGGAATCCCTCCAGCGTCTATTCCCTCGGCCGCCGTGCCTCCGCCGCGCTGACCGCCGCCCGCGAGCAGGTCGCCGCATTGGTAGGCGCCCAGCCCTCCGAGATCATCTTCAACAGCTGCGGCACCGAGGCGACGAACACCGCCATCCTCTCGGCACTCGCGATCGACCCCGACAAGCGCCACATCATCACCTCGACGGTCGAGCACAGCGCCACCATCAAGCTCTGCGAGCACCTGGCCACCCGCGGCTACGGGATCACCTGGCTCCCGGTCGATAAGGACGGCTTGCTTGACCCCGCGAAGCTGGAGGCGGCCATCACCTCCGAAACGGCCGTGGTCTCCCTGCTCTGGGCCAACAACGAGACCGGCGTGATTTTTCCCGTCGAGGAGATCGCCGCCATCACCGCCCGGAAAAAGGTACCCCTGCACCTCGACGCCGTGCAGGCCGCCGGCAAGGTCCCGATCAATCTCGCCGAACTCGGCGCCCAGTATGTCTCCCTCTCCGCCCACAAGCTGTGCGCCCCCAAGGGGGTCGGGGCGCTCTATGTGAACCGCCGCGCCCGCTATACCCCCCTGCTTCGCGGCAGCCAAGAGGAGAGCAAGCGGGGCGGGACCCAGAACGTGGCCTCCATCGTGGCCTTCGGGAAGGCCTCGGAGCTCGCGTTAAAAAGCCTGCCGACCCATCCCGAAAGGATCCGTGCCCTGAGGGACCGCTTCGAGCAGACCCTGATCAACACGGTGGAGGGAGTGCGTCGCAACGGGGCGGACGAGCCTCGCCTCCCGAATACCAGCAATCTCACCTTCACCGCCATCGAGGCCGAAACGGCCCTCCTGCTTTTCGACAAGGAGGGGCTCTGCTGCTCCGCCGGTTCGGCCTGCAGCAGCGGATCGATCAACCCATCCCATGTCCTCACCGCCATGGGGGTCACCCGCGACGAGGCTCGCGCCAGCCTCCGCTTCTCGCTCGGACGCACCACCACGGAAGCCGACATCGACCGCGCACTGGAGATCATCCCCCGCATCGTGGGCAAGCTACGCGCCGCGCAACCCGCCGGAGGATCACCGGTCCACATCAAAAGCTGACCTGAAAACCCAAATCTCCCGCAGAGACGCAGGGGCGCCGGGAAAAAAGCCGAGCGGTGGCTTCATATTCGTCTTCTTTGGAGGAATCCGTTGCATCTCATTGGAAATTTCCATTCCCTTCCTCCGAAACACCCATCAACCCCATGATTGATTCCCTCATTCTGAAATCCTCCGCGGCTCTGCGTTTGCTTGCCCGGCCGTTGCTTCGCATCCGTTACGGCCGCGCGAGAATGATTCCTCTTTTTGGAATGGCACTGGTAGCCCTCCTGCTCTCGGGGTGCCTCACCAACCCTGTCGAAAAATCAGGAGGCCCCGGATCGGTCACGGTGAGCAACTCCAACTCCGCGGCAATCATTGCGGCGGCTCAGCGTGTCTTCCCCCAATACGGCTACTCCACGACCTTCGGCGGCGACGGAAGCTCCGTCTCCTTTGACAAGAATTCCAACAAGCTCGCGAACGTCCTCTGGGGAAGTTACGGCGATCCCCAGACAATCCGGGTGAAGGTGAAGATCGTGCAGATCCCCGGCACGAACGACTACCGCATCAGCCCAAAGGTCTACACGGTCAGCAACAGGGGTGAAGCAGGCTTCGAGAGCAAGCGCGCCCTGATCGGTCTCTGGGGCTCGGAATTCGGCCCCCTGCTGAAAAAGGTGGCGGATCAGGCTTCAGGGGCGAATGGGGGTCCAGAGTAGGACGTCGGGTGCCGGAATCCGCCGTTGGGCACACAGGATCACCCTGCGTTCGGGAGGGGATTGCCGGGGCTGATCTGACTAAAACCCTGCACACCATATCTTGTGGATTGAAGGGGCGGCAATCCCCAGATCCTGCGCTTTGGATGGGAAAAATGCCAAAAAAGCGTTGCCCCCCTCCCCAGCGATCCCTACCTTGGTTTCACCTTAAACCACCCCGGATTCCAACGGGGAAAACCGACTCTTCCCATGGCCAAGAAACCACCCGCAGAACCGATCATTCCCCTCGACGACTCAGACATTCCCGAGAAGCAGGACACCGCGGGTGGTGAGGAGTACGGAGCCGCCCAGATCGACAAGCTTGAGGGACTCGAGGCGGTCCGCAAGCGCCCCGGGATGTACATCGGCGATCCCGATGAGCGCGGTCTCCACCACTGCGTCTTCGAGGTGCTCGACAACTCCATCGACGAGCATCTGGCCGGCTACTGCACGCGGGTCGAGGTGGCCATTCACTCCGACGGATCCGTCTCCATCCGCGACAACGGCCGCGGCATCCCTGTCGAGGTCCATCCCAAGTTCAAGATCCCGACCCTCGAACTCGTCCTGACCAACCTCCACGCCGGCGGCAAGTTCGGCCAGGGTGCCTACAAGTACTCGGGCGGTCTCCACGGCGTCGGTGCCAAGTGCGTCAACGCCCTCTCCACCTGGTTCAAGGTCGAGGTCATGCGCGAGGGGAAGGTTCACTTCATGGCCTTCGCCCAGGGCAAGACCACCCAGCCGCTGACCGTCCTGAGCGAGCTCAAGAACAAGAAGCAGACCGGCACCTTCGTCACCTTCCTGCCCGATCCCGAGATCTTCACGATCACCGTCACCTTCAAGTTCGAGCGCCTCGCGGGACGTCTCCGTGAACTCGCCTTCCTCAACCCCGGCATCGAGATCGTCCTCACCGACGAGCGTGACGACGAGGAGCACCGCCCCCGCAGCGAGACCTTCTTCTACAAGCACGGCATCCAGGAATTCGTCCGCCAACTCGGCGAGACCCGCACGGTCCTCCATCCCAAGCCGATCGTCATCTCCCGCCAGCGCGACGAGATCTTTGTCGACGCCGTCCTCCAGTACAACGACTCCTACACCGACCAGATCCTCTGCTTCGCCAACTCCATCCCCAATCCGGACGGCGGCACCCACCTCACCGGCCTGCGCACCGCGCTCACCCGAGCGATCAACCAGTACGCCAAGGCCAACAGCATCCTCAAGGAGAAGGACCCCGCGCTTTCCGGCGACGATGTCCGCGAGGGCCTCACCGCCGTCCTCAGCGTCAAGCTCCCCCACCCCCGCTTCGAGTCCCAGACCAAGGTCAAGCTGGTCAACACCGAGGTCGAGGGCGTGGTGAACTCCTCCATCTACGAGGGGCTCATGGATCACTTCGACCAGAATCCCGCCGTTGCCAAGAAGGTCATCGAGAAGGCCCTCACCGCCGCCCGTGCCCGCGAGGCCGCGCGCAAGGCCCGCGAGACCGTCCGCAAGAGCGCCCTCACCGGGGGCGGGCTCCCCGGCAAGCTGGCCGACTGCTCCGAGCGCGATCCCTCCCTCACCGAGCTCTACATCGTCGAGGGTGACTCCGCAGGTGGTAGCGCCAAGCAGGGCCGCGACCGCCGCTTCCAGGCGATCCTCCCGATCCGAGGCAAGCTCATCAACGTCCAGAAGGCCCGCCTCGACAAGGTCCTCCAGAACACCGAGATCCAGACCATGATCACGGCCATCGGGACCGGCATCGGTGACGGCGACCAGGAGGGGGCCTTCAACATCGAGAAGCTCCGCTACGGACGCATCGTCATCATGACCGATGCCGACGTCGACGGATCCCACATCCGCACCCTGCTCCTCACTTTCTTCTACAACCAGATGCCGCAGCTCATCCGCCGCGGGCATGTCTTCATCGCCCAGCCTCCGCTCTATCAGATCAAGCGGAAGAAGCGTGAGGAATACGTCGACGACGACGTCCAGCTCAACAGGATCCTGATCTCACTCGGCGCCGAAGAGCTCAAGCTCGTCACCCTCCCCGACAAGAAGGAGATCCCCTCTTCCCAGTTCAAGGAGATCCTGGAGCTTCTCGACCGTCTCGAGAAATCAAGCGAGGCGATCCGTCGTCTCGGCGGCGACTTCGAGGCCTATCTCGGTGCCCGCTCCTCGGAGGGAGTCCTCCCCGCCTACCTCGTCGTCATCCGCAGCGGCAACGACGAGAGCATCGAGTATTTCCACAACGAGACGGAACTGCGCGACTTCACGGCCAAGAACATCGACCTCAACCTCTTCGATTCCGAACCCTCCGAGGGTGAGATCTCCGAGAATGGGGCTGCCGTCGTTGAAAAGGTAGCCAAGACCGACAAGAACGCCCGCCGTCGCCGCGCCCGCCTCGTGGAGATCCATCAGTCCAAGAGCATCGAGAAGCTTATTGCCGAACTCGCAAAGAAGGGCTTCAAGATCGAGCACTACGCCGACAGCAAGGCCCCTCTTTTCCACCTCATCGACGGCGAGACCACCCACGAGATCTTCGCCATCCCGCGCATCCTTGAGATCGTCAAGGAAGTCGGCCGCCGCGGTGTCCAGATCAAGCGATTCAAGGGTCTTGGCGAAATGAACGCCAAGGAACTCTACGAGACCGCCATGAATCCCGAGCGACGCCGCTTCCTCAAGGTCGAGCTCAACGACGACAACGCCCTGGAGGCCGGACGCATGTTCGACATCCTCATGGGCGACGTGGTCGAGCCGCGCAGGATCTTCATCGAGGACAACGCCCTGAACGTCCGCAACCTGGACGTCTAGAGCGTTTTAAACCCGGATTTTGCAATAGAGCGGCATCAACTGGTGTGGATGGTTCACCCGGATGGTGGGGCCTCCGGGAGTTAAAAAGTTCAAACGTTAAAATGTTGCAAGGTGCTGAAACTGCCTTTTTTATTCTAGTCACTGCTCGGCACTTCGCTTCGTTGCTACGGATGTTACCTCCGGGACTCCAGAGCCTGGGCTCTCGCGGTAATCATTTTAACTCTGTAACGTTCTAACCCTTTTAACCTCCCTCAATTCCGTGATCCCAATGCAAATTTTGGGTTTAAAACGCTCTAAGGAAGAGGTTGGAATTGAACTCGGGCGTGCCCACGCCACCCGCCCCTACCGGGACTGCTTCGCAGTCCTCGGATGGTGGATGATCTGGATCTCATTGACCACCGGAAGGGGTGGTTAGACGAAGCTGAGTTCGACCATCTGGTGGCAGGAAAATGCCGGCAAGCGCAGGGTGATCCGGTCGCCGGCCGTCTCGATCGGCAGCGGGATTCCCTGTGAGACGAGGCGGGCGGCGGAGACGCTGGACGAAGGGCGCAGTGTGATTTCGGTGCCAGTCAGCAGTGGCAGATCCTCGATGACCTCCACGCCCTTCCCGCCGAGCAGTTGGATGTTCCCGCCACGATGGATGGCCGGTGCGTAGAGCACGTGCAGGACGTGACGCTTTTCCTCCGGTTGCGTGGTCAGCGCGACGCGCGCGGTTGAGGGGAGATTCGTGGAGAGCGAGACAGACTCGCCAAGGAAGCTGCGGATGGAGCGCGCGATGAACTCACGGTTTGCGACCGCCCCGTAGGTTCGATAGTGACGGAAGACGGGGTGTGCAAAGTAGAGGATGTTCCCGTGGCGCACACCGCAGTCAAAACCGGAAGGCTCCGGTTGGTTCGGGGTGTGCTGGTGGCTGCAAAAGTGTTCCCAGGTGCGGTTGAAAAACGGGTCGTAGATTTCCCCCAGCGATTCTCCTTTCGTTGCACGGATGCGGTGGGAGCGCTCATACATCACCTGAGGCATGTTCACGAAGGGCGCGCGGAACTCCTGCAATGGCAGGACGTAATCGTGGCCGCGGTTGATTTCCTTCTCCGACGGATGATAGGGGCTCAACCCCTCATAGTCAGCTCCGAGATCAAAGGCGAATTCCGCGCGGTCCTTCCAAAGTCCGCTTTCACCGGAGAGGATCAGCTTGCCGCCTTGGGTGAGATAGGCATCCAGCATGGTCTTGAGCTCCGCATCGATCCGGATGTCATCAGGCAGGACAAGGGCTTTGTAGTCATGAAAGTCCATCGTGCGATCCACGAGGCCAAAGAGGAAATGACTCTCCAGCAGAACGCGGCTGACACCTTCGTCAGGGAAGCTTTCGTGGTGGCTAATGCTTTCCGCCTCGCTCGACAAAACCGCCAGATCGAAGACCTGCTTCGCGTCTCGGCACCAAGGTTCCTTGGCGGCGACTTCGCGGTAGGCTTCACCGATGATTTCATAAGTCGAAGGATCGAGTGTCCCGTTCGGGTGGAGTTGATCCCCCACGCTGCATTTCGCGCCGAAAGCCAGCATGGCCGCGCACTCGTAACGCAGGGCGTTCGGGTGCTTGTAGCCGCCGAACTCGCCCCAGGTCGTGTGGAACTTCCCGGTTATGCCGAGAAACTCGAATGGCAGGTTGTGGGCATACTTGGCCGACATTGGAAAATGGTCGTATCCCCATCCACCGGTCGGCAGAGACTCGAGCTCCAGATGGCTGACATGGGAAAGAATGTCGTGCCGTCCGCGCGGGATGTGGCCCGAGTTGTGGAAGACCGGCATGTCGGCACGCAGGGATTTGGCCGCCTCGGTGGTGCGTTGATAATACTTCTCCACCGCAAGGCGGGAGGACTCCTTGCGGTCCTCCTCGCGCTGCGGATCGAGCCCGTGGGCTTTCATGAACTCCAGACTCCAGGGTCCGCAGGACTGATTTTGCAAAATGATGTCGAGGAAGATGCCGTCGCAGTCGGGAAAGAGCCTCACCGCCTCGCGGATCTGCTCGCAGAGGTAGTCCAGATAAGGACTGTGGAAATCCAGAAAGTGATAACCCGCGTCAAAGGCTCCCGGCCCACGACTGATCCACATTCCGTCTTTATCAATCTCCCGCCAGTCTGTATGCATTTCGGCCGCCATTTGGTCGAACCCCGCGGAAAGATAAACCGGCGCGTTGATGCCGATTTCCTTGGTGGCGTCGTATTGCATCCTCAGCAGATCGAAGTTGAGATGCGGATGGATTTTACCGACGCTGGTCGGGTGATAGCTCAAGCCGTGATGGCACTTGGAAAAGAGCGTGATCGAATCAACCGCTGCTGCCTGCAGCGTTTCCTGCCAGCGCTTTTTGTCGAATCTCTCCCCGATGCCGGCAATATTGGGCGAGGTGTGGAAGTCGAGGTGGATCTGGCGGAAACGGAGCGGGTGCATTTCGTGTTGTTGTGAATCGAGGATGGAGTTTCCTTGGTGCCCCTGCACGGGGATTAGAGGATTGTGAAAAATCAGGCGGTCTCGTTACCACGGCTTCCCATCGCGGGAAAGCCGGGTTTTTGACTTTGAAAATCAAGCCCCACATGGGATCGATCATTCAAGGCGCGCTGATGCGATAGATCAGCCTGGATGGGAGCGGACTGGCTAAAGCCTGCGTGAAATTCACGGTGCCGCCGGACGCGATATGGTATCCGATCTGCCACTGTCACTCAGCTCTTCAGGAAGCGTTCGTTCACGCGCTGATACCACGCCACATCAGACCAGTTGGCCCAGTAGGGGTGGCTGTAGTTCCACGGAGTGACACCCCAGAAATCGTAGTCAGGCGCGGCGGCCATGCACTCTTCGCACCAATCACGGAGCCAGTCCCACTGCAGATCCGGATGATCCATGTGCCACCATGGCCCCCATGCTTCCGAGGTGACCAAGGGTGCGGCGATCTCCCGCGACCATTCCATGGCCTCCCGCATCTGATTGTGCATCGCCTGCATGAACATCGGGCGCATCGAGCGAAACGAATCCGTCAGGCGGTTCATGTAGTCTTTGTAATCATGCTCGCCCCGGTCTTTGGTGAGAGGATTGAATCCGGTCCGCGCCTCGAAGCGGGGCGAGTGAATCCAAAAATGCAGTTCGAGCACATCGAAGACTTGCAGCCCCATCGCCCGCACTTCCTTCCAGTAGCCGGTCAGGGAAAAGGTGAATCGCAGCGCGGGATAGCGCTGCTGGAAATGCCCGCAGGTGGCGGAGAAGTAATCCGAAACGAGTTTCATTTGCGCCGGGTTCCACATAAGTTGCGGCAACCCGGGCTCGCGGCGTCCGGCAGCCTCCATCGCATCGGCGGCATTGCCGGGGAGAACCACTTCCCTCCCTTCGAGCTTGGCAAGAAGCGGCTGGATGTTGCTGAAATGGGGAAACTCCTGATCGAAGTCCACATAGAGAATGGTTCCCAGTAGGTCGTGTTTCGCCAGCAAATCGAGCGTTCGCTCCCAGGCCTGCCAGAGCGGGTGAAAGCGCTCATCGCCCTGCGCGTCATCGGGAATGGCGATTTCCTTCGCGCTCCATGTGGAAAGGATCACCCCGATTCCGCGCTGCCGGCATTTGCCCACGAACTCCACCAACTCGGCCGCATAGTCGTGTTCGTGATCCACGGTGCTCTGCCCCCAGTTCAGAAGGGGGGAGGCTTTGATCATCTGCCGCGGACTTCCCGTGCCGCCGACGATGTGTGGAAACGCATCGATGCGCACGGCGTTGAACCGGCGCTCGACCAGATCATCGAGCGCGCGGTCCCAATCGGCAAACGGTCCGCCGGGATGGTGGCCTTGGAGCCATGAAAAATCCCACATGGCATTGGTGATCCGTTGCGGTGCCAGATGATCGCGCATGTCGTGGGAGTGATTGGAAGCAGTGCGTGCTGACATAAGGCTCATGTATGGTTTCTAAATGGGTTGGGGTCAACCGAGGAGGGCGTCCGCCAGGGTTCGCGCCGCAGGATTGGTGGCGGTGCGCCCGGCGTTGGTGCGGTCCTGGCTCATGCGATATTCAGGGTGTCGTGATTGATTCGCGGAATTTCAAATTACCGCGCGTCCGGATCAGTTCATCATCCAGTTCAGCGTTTTTCCAGCAACAGGATGATCCCCTTGTCTTTCGGGAAGGAGAATTCCGTGGTGCCCGGGCCGAAAACCTGGGCCTCCTGGAAGTTCTCGAGTTTTGGGGCCGTGATTTTCACCTTGGCCGGATCGAGCCCGAGACCCTTCCAGTCGAACGAGACCTTCACCTTGCAAGGCTGGTCGGGCCGGTCGGGATGCATTTCCTCCACTGTCCTGCCGCCGGGCTTGGCGACGGAGAGGCGGCCGAAGTTTTCCAGCACATGGAGGCCGCCGGCGGACGGGGACCAGGTTGAGACCAACTTGGCGGGACTCTTCTGGTCGCGGACGAAGTTGACGCCGATCGTCCGGCCCTCCCGCAACTGCTTCGCCGTGAGGCCGAGCGCGGCCAGGGGGATACTCCCCTCACATGTCCAGGAGTCCGGGGCCACCTTGGTCGCCACGGTCCACGGTCCGTTCCAGGCGTTGTCATGCTCTCCCTTGGTGTCGAAAAAGCCCCCCTTGGAATTGACGACAAGCTGGTAGTAGCTGTCCAAGCCGAGACTCGTGTCAGGCTGGATGAACAGCTCGACGGAGTCATCTTCCCACACCATGGAGTCACGTCCCTCTTGCTTGGCGACGAGATTGCCGGTGGGCCCGACACAGCGGAAGGCAAAGTAAAGGTTGGTGGAGTCGAAGGTCATGTAGGCCTGCGTCTGCCCGGCGGCCGGAACTTTTTGTTTGCTGTCGAGGCCCTTGAAAGTGGTGACTTGAGCGGCCTTGCCCCATTCCTTCGGGTCGATGACGCCGTCGATCCTGATGGATTGATCCGGCGAGGCTTCCATGGAGGCGGCGGCGCGGTTCCCGGGGCGGGATTCGGGATCCCAGTCGGCGAGGGCAACGAGGGATTTGCCCTCTTTCACGTAGGCGCTGGCGCGGACATTCGGGTTGTCCGTTGTGACCGGGCAGCGGGGATCCCAGTAGCCCAGGGGTTTGGCGTCGGCGATGCCGAACTCATCCCAGAGCCGGTAGATGGCCGTGCAGGAACCGCCCAGACGGCCACTCATGCCATAGACCATGCCCCGGTAGGGATTGCCGCCGTTCTGATAGTTGAGCATTTCGCCGTGGAGGCCGAAGGGGATGCCCGAGATTTCGGTCAGCCAATAGTCCGGGGAGCGGTTGTAGTCGAAGAACTCCCCGAACCAGAGCTCGGTAATGTAGGGGAGATGGGCCATGGTGATGCCGAGGCTATTGACCTTGGCATCCAACCAGTCGTAGCCGTTGCCCCCATGGAACTTGATGCGGTAGTCGGGGTTGTTAGCCAGCATCACTTTGGCGACGCGGGCCATGATGTGATCATCATAGCCGATGCCGTCGAGGTAGAGGCCGTTGATGCCGGTCTCCTTCATGAGCCAGTCGAGACCCTCGAGGTAATAGTTGTGCCAGCGGGAGAGGCCCGTGACGGCGATGGCGGCATCGGTCTCGCCGTTCCAGAGAGGTTGACGCCAAGCCGGCACGTAGTTATCGACCAGATGCTCCCGTAGCCACGGGTCGCCGCCGCCAGCAGCGGCCATCTCCGTCTTCTCCACGGAGTAAACCATCATGGTGTCCCGCCTGAAAATTTCCGACCCCAGCGAACGGAGTGCCCACAGCTCGACCGCGCGGTTGGCGAGTTCGCGCACAGTGTAGTAAACATCGACCCCGGACTTGATCGTCTTCACCTCCCTGGCGTTGGCGGTGAAGCCATCGGCCTGAGTGACTTCGCCGTCGACCCGAACCTGCGATCCGGCGGTGGCCGGGGTTTCGAGCAGGAGCGTGGCAGGATCCTTGAGGGTGGGATCTTTGGCCAGTGCCGCCGTCAGCGGGGCGGTGCGCAGGCGGATGGATCCATAGGCGAAGCCGGCACCCTCGAGGGGAACCCTCACACCTTCCGCCGTCCCTTGGTGCCACGGTCCATCAGGCAGCGGAACCTCGCCGATGGGCGAGCCATCGAGCCAGATCGAATAGCCATTTGCCGTCCAAGAGAGTCCCACTTGATGGATCTGCCCTTCTTTCCAGTCCGGGGTAGGATGCTGGAGAGTAATGATGGGCTGGCACGCTCCGCGCTTGTGAAAGGCCCTCAGCCCCTTGTCATCGACATTCCAATACACGGCAAGCGTGTCCCCGTTCGGGGCTCCCAAAGAGAGCAGTGACTGGTTGCCGTTGGCATCTCCGGGGCGGGTTTTGACCGGGTCGAAGGTCACCTTGACCTGTGCCTCGACACTCCCCTGCACCGGATCAAACGTTTTTGGCAGCAGGTATTCCATCTTGCCCTTGAGTGTGGATTCCGTCCTGACCGCCCCCTCCTGCAGGTTTTTCAATTCCTTGGTCTTGAAGAAGGGGTAATTGATGTACGGATTCAACATCTCGCTGTGATGCATGTGAATCCGGTTGGCAGTCCCGCCGCCGTAATGGTTTTGCCAGTGGGATCGGTCCTCCTCGGCCGGCTTGGAGGGGGTGAGTAGCAGACGGAACTTGAAGGTC
>JBIIGI010000061.1:0-16025 GCA_044236545.1 Chthoniobacterales bacterium | reverse complement strand
TCGCTCTCCTTGCGGAGTGCTTCCTCGCTGTAGCCGGTGGCCTTGATGGAGAGGCCGAGACGACGCTCGGTCTTGTCGATCTTGATGACGCGGGCCTCGACCTCCTGGCCGGGCTTGAGGACATCCTTGACCTTCTCGACACGGTCCTCGCTGATCTGCGAGATGTGGACGAGTCCGTCGATGTCGCCGGGGAGTTCGATGAAGGCGCCGAAGTTGGCGATCTTGGAGACGGTTCCCTTGACGAGATCGCCGACCTTGAACTTGCCCTCGATCTCCTTCCAGGGATCGGTCTCGAGCTGCTTGACGCCGAGGCTGATGCGCTGGTTGGCCTTGTCGATGTCGATGACGACCGCATCCACCTCGTCGCCCTTCTTGAGGACTTCGCTCGGGTGGTTGATCTTCTTGGTCCAGCTGAGGTCGGAGACGTGCACCATGCCGTCGATGCCCTCCTCCAGCTCCACGAAGGCGCCGTAGGCGGTCATGTTGCGGACCTGGCCGCGGACCTGCTTGCCGATGACGTAGCGCTGCTCGATCTCGTCCCAAGGGTTGGGCTCGAGCTGGCGGACGCCGAGGGAGATCTTCTGATCAGCCTTGTTGACGCCGAGCACGACGGCCTCGATATCCTGACCGAGGGTGAGGACATCGGAAGGACGGGTGATGCGCTTGGTCCAGGAGAGCTCGGAGACGTGGATGAGTCCCTCGATTCCCTCCTCGATCTGAACGAACGCGCCGTAGGGCATGAGGTTCGTGATCTTTCCGCTGATCTTCTGGCCGATCGGGAAGCGCTCCTCGATGCGGTCCCAGGGATTGGACTGGAGCTGCTTGAGGCCGAGGCTGATGCGTTCCTTGTCCTTGTTGATCTCGAGGACGACGACGGTGAGTCGGTCGCCGGGCTTGACTGCCTCGCTCGGATGGGTGAGGCGGGCCCAGGACATGTCGGTGATGTGGAGGAGTCCGTCGATACCGTCGAGATCGAGGAAGGCCCCGAAGTCGGTGATGTTCTTGACGGTTCCCTCGACCTTGTCGCCGGCGCTCATGGTGCCGAGGAACTGCTGGCGGCGCTCACTGCGCTCTGCCTCGATGAGTTCGCGGCGGCTGAGGACGACGTTCTTGCGGTCCTCGTTGAGCTTCACGATCTTGAAGTCGTAGGTATTGCCCACGAACTGGGTGAGATCCTTCGGGGGATTGATGTCTACCTGGGAGGCGGGGAGGAAGGCCTCCACGCCGACGTTGACGATCAGGCCGCCCTTGACGACGGACTTGACGCGGCCCTTGATGATGCCCTCGGCCTCGAACAGCTTCACGATCTTGGACCAGTTCTGGCGCTGCGAAGCCTTCTGCTTGGAAAGAATGACCATTCCCTGGTCGTTCTCGAGGCGCTCGAGGAGAACCTCGACCTCGTCTCCGACATTGATTTCCTCGGGATTGTCAAACTCCGAGGCGGAGACCACACCCTCGGACTTGTAGCCGATGTCGATGAGGAATTCCTTGGGACGCTTCTCGAGGACGTGCCCCTTGACGATGCTGCCTTCGCGGTAGTTTTTGACCGAGGCGGTGATGAGTTGCTGAAGATCAGCCATTGATGTTGTCATGATGTGTTGTAGAACTTCCGCGGAGAGGCTGTGTCCAACCTGTCCTGACGTGACTCCTTTTAAGTGACGGCGGAAGAGCAAAAAATAGTAGCATTCCCTGCTTGCAGGGCAATGAATTTCTCCCCCTCAATAGCCCGATCATGAGTGAATCCCGACCCGTTACCCCCCTCCACGCCCTGACTTTGGGGAACTTGGAGGAGAGCATCTCGACAACGGGGCAACCCTCCTACCGCGCCAAGCAGGTCATGGAATGGGCCTACGCGAGAGAAAAGAGGGTTGAATCGTGGGAGGCGATGAGCAATCTCCCGGCCGCGCTCCGTTCCTCGCTGGAGGTGGTGCATCCGATCCGGATGCCCGAGGTGGTCACCGTGAGCGGTTCCAAGGACACCACGCGCAAGCTTCTCCTGCGCCTCCATGACGGGGAGTTGATCGAGACGGTACTGATACCCGCCTCACCGGCACTCTACGGAGAGGAGTCGGACCGGCGCACCCTCTGTGTCTCCTCTCAAGTGGGGTGTGCCTACGGATGCAAGTTCTGCGCGAGCGGACTCGACGGCTGGAAGCGCCACCTGAGCGCCGATGAGATCGTCTCCCAGGTCCTGCTTGCCGAGAAGGTCTCCGGGGAGAGGATCAACAATCTCGTCTTTATGGGAATGGGGGAACCGATGGCCAATTACCAGAACTGGCTCCAGGCCGTCTCGATCCTCAATGCTCCGTGGGGCGTCGGCCTGGGGGCGCGCAAGATGACGGTTTCCACCAGTGGACTCGTGCCCCGGATCCGCGATCTTGCCGACCAACCGCTCCAAATCAGACTGGCCATCTCCCTGCATGGCGCGAGCGATGAAGTTCGCAGTCAGATCATGCCAATAAACAAGAAGCACCCAGTCGCCGAATTAATGGAGGCCTGCTCCTATTACTCCGATCGCAAGAAGCAGATGATCACCTTCGAGTACATCCTGATCGAGGGGGTGAACGATGCCCCTTCGGAGGCCCGGCTTCTGGCCGATCGGGCGAGGGGACTTCGTGCCAAGATCAATCTCATCCCTTACAACACTGTCGAGGGCCTTCCCTGGAAACGTCCCTCCGAGGCGGCGCAGGAGGAGTTCCTCTCGATCCTTCAAAATCGCGGCATCGCCGCCACCATTCGTCGTGAGAAGGGACATGACATCGACGCCGCCTGCGGCCAACTACGGCGGAGAGTCGCGACATCGCTGCAGGGATGAAACGTGAAAAAGCGTTAAAAGGTTACAAAGTGAAAAGTCATGAAAAGTGATCCAAGCCACATAGGATCGGATTCAAACTTTTTAACACTTTGACTTTCCTACCCTTCCAACTGGGCTGGAAAGAGCCGGTCTCAAAACCGGATCTGTTGATCCTGATAAACTCCCGCCTTCACGTTCTGTGTCGTACCGCCGGTTTTTTCAAAAGCCACGTCTCCCTTGATGATCACGCCCGGTTCAAAGTGGATCGGGCCTTTGATGGCGAGGGAGTCGCAGTCGATCAGGCTCGGAACGCCCAATGCCTCGATCTGGTCGACCAGTTTGTAATCATCCGAGAGAGTGATCACCGGCGGGACTCCCTTGCGGGATGCGGCGAGGCGGACTTGTCCGTTCCCGAGCACTTCATACGCATCGGAGCGCAGGGCAAGCAGATCTGACGTTGTCTTGACCGGTGCGAAGCGACTGCGAGGGACCTCGATCGCCGAGGCACCCTGGAAGCACTCAATTGCGGCACCCATCGCGGTTTCCAATTGAACCACGGGTGTCGATTTCTTGTCCCGGGGATCGACCGTCTTGCTGTTTCGGATCATCGGCAGAGGGAGTGCCCCGGCATTCGCCTCAAGCTGTTCTTTGAGCAGATCGAGCCGGATCCAGAGGCTGTTGGTGTTGAAGTAGCGGTGTCGCGTGATGTCCTGGAATGCCTCCAGATCCTCTTCGGGACATTGGGCCACCTCGCGCAGAAGCAGTCTTCCGTCTCCTTTGCGGACCGCCAGGTGCCCTCCCTTGCGGTCAGCCGCGGTCCGCCGCGTGACCTCCATGAGGAAGGGTGAACCCGATTCCGCGAAATGACGCAGGATCACGGGGTCGAGAATCGCTCCCAGATTATCGGAGTTGGAGACGAAGGCGTATCTGACCCCCTCCGCCAGCAGTCGATCGAGCCATCCGCTCCCGACCAAGGCGGGATAGAGGTCGCCATGACCCGGCGGGCACCATTCGAGTTCGGGATCGGCCGCCCATTCCACGGGTTCCATGGTCCGCGCGTCGATCTTGGGGATCTGATTCTGCATCAGCTCCACCTCCCCGGCATCGGCGAGACCGTCTGCGCGGTAGTGATCCAGGTGGGTCAGTGTCTCCCGACTAGTGCTGAAGCTGTTCATCAGGAGGAGGCGGACGGCAGTCCCGCTACGTTTGCGCAGATCCATGATCTGACGCACCATGAGGTCGAGAAAGTTGACCCCGTCGCGGACGGCCAGAAGGCTCTTCGGCCCCTGAAGGCCCATGCCGGTGCCCAGTCCTCCATTGAGTTTGATCACCACTGCCCGGGACAGGAGAGCGGCATCGGTCGCACCGGCTTGCGCTGAAAGGGACTCAAGAGAGGCAAGTTCTTCGGCCGGAGAAATCGAGGTCTCGGGAATCATCCCGGTCTCCTGACGCATGAGCGCCTCGTAATTGCGGCGAAACGCGCGGATGACGGCTTCCCCCATTCCGGCGGAGGCCATCTTTTTCTCAAATGCGGTGAAATTTCCCATATCGATCAAGCTGCAATTCCAAAAAATGCCTCGCCGTGCTTCTTCGGTCACGCAGAAAGTCCTGCCTTACGGTTCTGGTATGCGGAGAGAATGGCGTTGCCCCGGCCCCCCGGCTCGGATAGCCAAGAAGACCACGTTTCGTCAATTTTTACCCAGCAACCGTCACTTTATTATGAGCACCACCAACCACCCCCTTCAGGATCAAGTCGCCATTGTTACCGGAGCCGGACGCGGCATCGGTGAATCCATCGCCCGTTATTTCGTCGAGGCCGGGGCCAAGGTTGCCGTTGTGAGCCGCAGCGAGGCGAATTCCTCGAAGGTCGCCGCCGCACTCGAGGCGATTCGTCCCGGATCGGCCAAGGCCTACGCCGTTGATGTCGCCGACTTCGACGCAGTCCAGAAGGTCGGAGAACAGATCGTGGCCGACTTCGGCCGTGCCGACATTCTCGTGAACAATGCCGGGATCACCAAGGACAACCTGCTCATGCGCATGTCCTCCGAGGACTGGGATGCCGTCCTCGACACCAACCTCAAGGGAGCCTTCAACTTCATCCGCGCCCTGCTCCGCACCATGATGAAGCAGCGCTCCGGCCGCATCATCAACATCAGCTCGGTCAGCGGTCTGATGGGGCTTGCTGGTCAGACCAACTACGCCGCCAGCAAGGCGGGCATGATCGGACTCACCAAGGCGCTTGCCAAGGAAGTCGCCAGTCGCGGCATCACGGTGAATGTCGTTGCTCCCGGTTTCATCGAGACGGACATGACCGCCGTCCTCAACGAGGAGATCCGCAAGGGGGCCCTTGCGCAGATCCCCTTGGCACGCTTCGGTCAGCCCGAGGAGATCGCCGGAACGGTGGCCTTCCTCTCCGGCCCCGCCGCCTCCTACATCACCGGCCAAGTTCTGGCCGTCGACGGCGGGATGGCGATGTGAGAAAAAGGATGAATGATGAAGGATGAGGGATGAAATGGGCGGAACCACCCCTGTGATTCCTGATAGTTTTCATACTTCATCATTCTGACTTCATACTTTTCTCATGCTTCTCTACCTCCTGCGCCATGCCGAGGCGGAGCCTCATTGCGCCGATGATTTCTCCCGGCGATTGACAGAGAAGGGGGCCAAACAGGCGCGTCGGGTCGGATGCTTCATGAAGGAGCAATGCATGAGGCCCGATCTGATTCTCTCCAGTCCGGTCGTCCGTGCCCGTGAAACCGCCGGAATCGTTTCCAGAATCCTTGGCAAGACCGACATCTCCGAGGTTCCTTGGGCGGCGTGCGGCATGAATCCCGAGAGGGCCTTGGCTGAGATTCAAGCCTACAGCCGGTTCAAGAGCATCCTGCTTGTGGGTCATGAGCCGGATTTCAGTTCGCTGGTCGCCACCCTTCTCGATCTTGGAAAGAGCAGTTCGGTGAATATTTCCAAGGCCTCCTTGACCCAAATCGAGGCCCAGCGCCTCGTGCCGGGGGCGGGTGTGCTCCAACTCCTGCTACCCGTGAAGTGTCTCTGATTCGGTCTATTGGACTATTCTCTGGAAAGCAGCTAAATCAGGGACTGAATCTGTCCCCCTGAGATTCCAAAACTTCAACAGACCAGTTTGATACCCATGAAAACCCTCCTGCTCACCAACGAATACCCACCGAACATCTACGGGGGAGCCGGCGTTCATGTCGACTATCTGAGCCGCGAACTGGCCAAGCTCATGGAGGTGGAGGTTCGCTGCTTCGGTGATCAGAAGGAGGATCTTGGAAATCTGCAAGTGAGGGGATTCGGCACCGGAACCCCCGGGATGACCTGCCCGAAGCCGCTGCAGAGTCCGCTCGGCGCCTCACGCCGTTGCGTTGACTTCAACGGCGCCGGCATCAGCGCGGATCTCGTCCACTGCCACACCTGGTACACCCATCTTGGCGGTATCATGGCCAAGCTGAATTACGGCATTCCGCTCGTGATCACCGTTCATTCCCTGGAACCGCTCCGCCCCTGGAAGCGGGAACAACTTGGCGGCGGCTACGACTTCTCCCTCTGGGTCGAGAAGACCGCGCTCGAGATGGCCGATGCGGTCATTGCGGTCTCCGAGGAGACCAAGCGCGATGTCCTCTCCCTCTTCGATGTGAAGGAGGAGCGCATCAGCGTCATTCACAACGGGATCGATCTCTCCGAATACCGCGCGGTTGAGAATCCCTCGGCGTTGAAGGCATTGGGAGTCGATCCTGATCGCCCCTATGTCCTATTCGTCGGCCGCATCACCCGCCAGAAAGGGATCATCCATCTTGTCCGCGCCATCCGGTACCTGAACCCTGGCTTCCAGATCGTCCTTTGCGCAGGCGCCCCCGATACCCCCGAGATCGCTGCCGAGATGCAGCAGGCTGTGGCCGCCGCCCGCGAGCACCACGGGGAGATTATCTGGATTGAGAAGATGGTCACGCGGCCCGAGGCGATTTCCCTCTACTCGGGTGCCTCTGTCTTCGTCTGTCCCTCGATCTATGAGCCCTTTGGGATCATCAATCTCGAGGCGATGGCCTGTGGTACTCCCGTTGTTGCCAGTGCCGTGGGAGGCATCAAGGAGGTCATCGTTGACGGCGAGACCGGCTTCCTCGTTCCCCTGAAACAGATGACGGAAAGTCCCTTCGAGGCGACCGAGCCCGAGGTCTTCGCCTCTGATCTGGCCGCTAAGATCAATCTGCTTATGGCCGATCCTGCGCTGGCTGCGAAGATGGGAGCCGCCGGAAGGAAGCGCGCCGAGGAGTTCTTCGGCTGGGATGCCATTGCCCGTAAAACAGAGCGACTTTACGCCAAGCTTCTGCAAAGGTAGCGGAATGTTCATCGATCGAGTCAGGGTTCATGCCAAGGCAGGAGACGGGGGAGACGGCTCCGCCAGTTTCCGCCGTGAGAAATTCATCCCCAAGGGAGGGCCCGATGGAGGCGACGGAGGGGATGGAGGCGATGTGATCCTGCGTGCCGACACGCACACCGACCAGTTGGCCAATCTCTTCTTCGAACCGATCCTCAAAGCGAAACCCGGAGGCAAGGGGTCTTTTCGTCAACGCCATGGAAAGTCGGCTCCGGATCTCGTGGTTCCCGTGCCCGTGGGGACTCTGGTCTACCGCTTCCCCACACCCGAGCCGCACGATCCCTTCGCGGAACCGCCCGAGGAGGAGGAACCCTCCGAGACACCGAAATCGAAGAAGGGACTCCCCGACCCGATGATCGAGGATCTCGTTGCCGACCTTGATCAGGTGGGAAAGGAGTTCATCATCTGCCACGGCGGCAATGGGGGACGAGGCAACATCCACTTCAAGAGTTCCCGCAACCGCGCCCCGAGGCGTTTCACCGAGGGAACTCCCGGCGAGGAGGGATGGTTCCTTCTCGAGATGCGCTCCATCGCCTTCGCGGGTCTCGTCGGCTATCCCAATGCCGGCAAATCGACCCTGCTGCGCGCCATTTCCCGAGCTCACCCCAAGGTCGGATCCTACGCTTTCACCACGCGGAATCCCCAGGTCGGCGTCGTCGATCTCGAGGATTACCGGAAGACGACAGTGGCCGACATTCCGGGACTGATCGAGGGTGCCCATGAGAACCGCGGACTCGGACACCAGTTCCTCCGCCATGTCATGCGCTGCAGCTACCTCCTCATGGTCCTCGACATGGCCGGATCCGAGGGGCGCAGCCCCCTGGATGACCTGAAGGCGCTTCGCAGGGAACTGGAGCTCTATAACCCCGAACTCGCCGATCGTCCCTGGTGCATCGTTGCCAACAAAATGGACATGCCGGAAGCCGGGGAGAACCTGAAACTCTTCAAGAAGAAATACAAGGGAGTGACCATTCTTCCCATCTGCGCCGAACTGGGTGAGGGGATCCCGGAACTGAAATCCTACCTCCAGGAGAAAGTCGAGGAAGAGGAGGCCCGGAAAGCAGCGGCTGAGAAGGATTCAGGACAAGGTATTCAGGAATCCGATGGGAATCCCCCGCTTGTTTACTAGGGAAACCTAGACAAATGCGCTACTTGGACTCCCCAAGGATGGAACTCCTTACAGTCAGGATGGAATGCCTAAACCATATCCTGAAACTGTAGCTCGGGATCGCATCGTTTCCACCATCTCGGGCCGTAGGGATTCGAACCCTAGGCCTCCACGACCCGAACGTGGCGCTCTACCAAGCTGAGCTACGGCCCGAAAGATGGCTGCCGGAATGTTGCCGGCGATCTTGATAATCAATCCTTGCAAAAGCTCCTTCGCAAGGAGAATCGGTTTCTTTCGCTGGGGTTGCATAATGGCAACAACCTGATGCCCAAAAGGAGGACCTTCAAGCAACCCAGCATGCATGGTGATCGCATGGGACGGGTGCACCATCTATTGTACTTCCTTAAGTTCGGATTCGGAAAAGCTGCTCGGGCTAAGGGCCTCATCTCTGTCCATGTCCGTATCCAAGCTTGGCGTTGATAAATCCGAAACCGTGATACCGGAAAGATCATTTTCCTGAGGTGATGATTCCTGTGGAAAATTCATGCACTTTTCAGCCATCAATATCTCGCTGGTGATGGAGCAATCACCCTGCTCGGATTTATTTGAACTCGTCGCATGCTCATTGTGTAAATTCTCACTTTTGATATCAGGTTGGATTGTTAAAATATCACGCTCAACTTGCGTTTTTTTCATAAAACCACATGATGAAAAATTCATATAATAAGATGATGTCATGATAATAAATCCTTTATTTTTCTCAGTTTCTTCCCCTTTTAATGATTGAGGCAGACCCCATAAAATGCACATAATGGAAATAAATCTAAAAATGTAAAACACACGTAAAAAACAAGATAAAGACAAAAACATATATCTATCGTATATATTAAAAACTGGATGAGGTGCTGAAAAGCTACAAAGCATAGTAGTTTATAATATAAACTAAACTAAATCTTTTTTTAGAAATAACATGTTATATCTTATGATATAAACAACGTATTCTCATATTTTTTATGAAGTTTTATTGATGGATTAGATGCAATGTTTATCGCTGGAATTCTCTCCAACTTACGCCTTAACGGGGGCCTCATGTGATGCTCCCATAATGATGGTCCATGGCTTTCCTGAGTCTAGTCGCCAAGGTATGGACCGCCGGCTGCCTGTAGATTTCCTCATGATTGCCGTCAACCCAATGGATGCGCGGTTGCCTAAGGGTCCATTTACGCCAACCTCCATCCGCTTCGTGTTCCGTGTAGTGTGGATGGAGAGGGTGCGCCCGTCTGGAGAAAGACCCACGCTCCATGAAAAGATCAATCAAGATCGGTTCGCTCACCCTCGGCTGGTATCGATACCCGATTTTCACTTGCTCTTGCGCCAACGGACTGGATGCCCATCCCGGAACGATGGGATTTATTTGGATGACGGGATTCTTGAGCAGGCGTTTGGAAGCCTCCTCAAGCCGTTTTCGCCCATGCACCCCATCATGGATCAGCTGATGGAACCAATGAGGTGCCCAGCGTAGGAAGTGAAGTGCTCTCGTGAGCATGGTCACGCGGCGAAGGGGTGCTCCGGCCCCAATGAGACCGACGAAGGGGACTTCTTTACCGGGTTCAATCCATTGTCTGGCCACCTCGAATGCCAAGAGTCCGGCCCAGGAATATCCGACAATGGCGGGAGGTGTTTTCATTCCTAGGTTTTTGATCAACTTAACCACTTGCGTTGCAGCCTCTTCGATTGCTTGAGGAGTGGCATTTGGATTGTTAAGGGCCGGCGAGCGTATCCCGTAGACCGGTTGGTCGGATCCCAGTGCTTTGGCAAGCTCGACATAGACACCGACATCTCCCCCCAGATTATAAAGGCAGAAGACTGGAGGTCTGTTCCCATGAGGGTTCATGGGCACGACATCGTCTGGTTTTTTGGACATCCCGGCACTAGCCGTGCGGCATAATCCGGCAAGCGTGGGATCCAGCAGCAATGCCGAGAGAGGGAGCCGCCTGCCGATGATTTTTTCCACCCCCAGCAGGAGTTTCAATGCGAGAAGGGAGTCCCCTCCCAGTTCGGTAAAGGAGGCGCCGGGATGTGCGCTTGCGGCATTCGGTAGCAACGTGTGCCAGAGTCTTGTTAGGGATTCTTCGGGAGTACCGGCCTTCCTGTTCTCCAACTTGGTGCTGGAGGACGTCGGGTTGTGTGAGGCGTGCGTCTTGGCATCAAGTGCGGCACGGTCCACTTTACCCTGCGGTGTCATCGGAAAGACGTCATGGAAGACAAAAGTTCCAGGTATCACCGAGGCCGGCAATCTCTCGAGAAGGTAACTCCTGATCCCCTCACGGAATCCCTCCGGTGCCTTCGTCAAAACAAGGTGGGCGACAATGCCGCTTGTCACTCCCTCCGCAATGATCGGTCTGCAGCATGCCCGGCGCACGGATTCATGTCCCTGGAGTGCTTGTTCGATCTCCCCAAGTTCAATGCGTACACCGTGGATCTGTACCTGGTCATCCCGGCGTCCCATGAATTCCAGTTCTCCTTTCTGATTCCATAGGACCCAGTCGCCTGTCCGATACATCCGTGCCCCGGGATTTTGCGAGAATGGATCGTTCAGGAAGCGTTCCATCGTGAGTTCGGCCCTGTTGAGATAGCCCCGTGCAACCTGTTCCCCAGCCAGATAAAGTTCGCCTGGTTGACCTCTTGGCACGGGTTTCAGCTCCTCGTCCAGGACATAGGCTCTGACATTGCAGATAGGCTTGCCGATGGAGGGACGCTTTCCTTCAAGCTCCGGTGGGACAACAGACCAGGTTGCGTCAACGGTGTTCTCCGTTGGTCCGTAGGTGTTGAGTAGGGTGAAAGGGAGTTCCCTGCCAGGGGTGGTGCGCAGGGTGTCGCCTCCCGTGGCAAGATATCTCAGCGCAATTCCGGAAGGCCATGTCCGTTCGAACATCAGTTCGGCCAGAGCCGTCGGGACAAACGAAAATGTGACCTTCTTTTCAGCCATCCACCCGATAAGACCGTCGAGATCGGAGATGAGATCCGGAGGAGGAATCATCACGGTCGCTCCCACGCAAAGACCTGGCCAGAGATCAGTCACCGAGGCGTCAAAAGCCACGTTGGAGATCATGGTCGTCCGATCTTCCGTCGTCAGTAGCAGGCGCCGGTGATAGAACGACACCAGATTGCTGAGGGAGTGATGCTCGATTTCCACTCCTTTCGCCTCTCCGGTAGATCCGGAAGTGTAAATCACATAAGCCCTACGGGAAGGGTCGGATGGCGGTAAGGAGAGTGCCTCCATTTCCCCTGCAAATGATTCCCATTCCGGTGTCGCTGGAAAGGCAATCCGTCCCGTGCAGCGTTTTATCTGATCTTGTTCCGCGAGGATGAATCGTGCGCGACTATCCGAGAGGAGATAGTCCAGTCTTTGATCGGGGTTTGCCGTGTCGATTGGCAAATAGGAACCACCCGCTTTCAGCACACCCAGCGCCGCAACCGCGAAGCGGCAGGAACGATTCATAAGCAACGCCACGATCTCTTCGGACTGGAGGCCGGCGCGCAAAAGGCCGTTGGCAACACGGTTCGACAAGCGATCCAGCTCCTCGTAACTCAGAATCTCCCGGCCATCATCCAAGGCAGTTGCCTCGGGACGATGAGTCGCCTGCTGGCGAATGAGCTCTACAACGGAGAGTTCGCGTGGGAAGTGCGTTTCCGTCCGGTTTGACTCCTCATCCGGGAGGGGAAGCGAAGAATCTTCTGAGGTTGGGAAAAGGCATATTTCATTTGATGGATTGAAAACATCCATCTGTTCCTCATCGCCAAATAATCCAAGATCCCCGATCAGGGAACTTTCATCCGCATCGGCAAGGGCTGAGAGGATGGCACGCAACCGCAGGAGAGTGAGCCTGGCCTGATCGTTTGTGTGTTCTCCCGGGCTGCAATCAAAGGCCAGGGTCAGCCGATCCCCAGCATAGGCCAGCAGATCTTGGATATCCGTCTTCTCGTGGAGAGCCCAATTGCATCCCGATTGCAGCATCTCTGCTCTCCAATCAAACCCCTCAAACATCAGGATCGAATGAAAAAGACGCGACGTAGGAGCAATGTCTGCGGAATCCCTTATCAACTCCGGCGTGGCGTACTCGCCGTCACGTGACGCTTGTTGCTGTCCCTTCAGTTCCCTGAGCCAATCACCCACCTTTTGCTGAGGGGATGTGTCAACACGGAAGGGGACAATATTCATGAACATCCCCACGGCATCTCGAGATTCACCGCCAGGCCAGTGGCGGCAAGCCCGGACAACGCCGAATACCACATCGCTCGTGGCGCTTTGTCGACCTAGTTCCAGAGCCCAACCTGCCTGGAGAAGGTTGTTTAGACTCACTCCATGCCTGCGTGCGGCGGAGCGCAAGGAATCAGTTTCGGACTTCTCAAGTTCGATTCTCTCCAAGGCGGATGTATCTTCTCTTGCCATCTTTTGCGTGGCGGCGCTAATCCCGGGTAATTTCGTGCCACTCTTAAAATCTTTGAGCCTATCCTTCCAGTATTTCCTGGCCTGCTGATCTGGCAGGTCTTGCAGCCACTCGAGATATTTTGTGAAAGGCTGCGCGGGTTTCATGCTTACCGGCAGTCCCGCGATGAGTTGCGAGTAGTGTTGAAGGATCTCCCTCAAAACAAGCAGTTGTGATCGACCGTCAAGAATGATGTGGTGGTATGTCCAGATACAGTCGGCGGGTCGGTTTTTCCAAAGAAACACCGTGACTCGCCACAACGGTGAGCGTGAGCAATCAAATCCGCGTGCCCGGTCTTCCGATAAAAACCGTCCCAGGACGCTCTTCCTGTCACTTTCGCTCATTTCATGCTGATTCCTTACATCGAGATCAATGCTTATTGAGGGTTCTATGAAAAGGAGAGGATCACCCCTGTCGTCCGAAACAAAAAATGAGCGCAAGATATCATGCCTCGCAGCGACCATGCGGAGAGCATCGCTGAATAAATCGTGGCGCCATGCCCCCTCCATTGTCCATGTCAGTTGCTGAATGAAAAAACCATCTTCCGGGCATAGAATCCCACGATGAAATATACATTTTTGCACTGGTGTGGGGATCCAAGGCCCTTTTTTCATTAATTCACCATTCCAAAAAAGAGGCTTGTGATCGGTATCCAGTTCGGGAGTGAAGCCCTCCTCATTGCGAAAAATGCCAAAAGGAAAGGCATCTCCGGGTGCCGGGTTACCACCAATGGGATTACTGAGATGATGCTTGTGCTCTGGTCTGTTCTTCATCATGTAAAAAATAGATTCCAAATCGTTGTTCAGATAGATGCCAACATGCTTATTCCGAGTTCACCAAAACGATTAGTTTTCCCTAATTCATACCGTCATTCTGAGTGAGGAAGTAATCAATCGGATATAACCTCATTCAAAAACTCTGATTGAGTGAACTGCCGATCACTTCGATTCGGATACGATTTTCTTTCATTGTCAGAGTAGGAGAGATAAAACCCATCCAATGCGGCGCGATCAATCTTACCTCGCGATGTCATCGGCAGTTCATCATGAAAGCAAAAAGCGGATGGAACAACCGAAGCCGGTAAGCGCTTCAGGAGATGGTAGCGCAGTTCTTCCGCAAGTCCCTCGTTCAACTCTTTCGGCACTACGTGCGCGATGATTCTTTTGCAGAGACCTCCCTCCAGAACAGGGCGGCAACATGCCTCGCGGACAGACGGATGGGTGCACAGTTTCGTGGTGATCCCTTCCAGTTCGACGCGGATACCACCCAATTGGACCTGATCATCGCCTCTTCCGAGAAACTCCAACTGACCGTCGGTAAGTTCCCTGACCCAGTCTCCTGTCCGGTACATTCTTGCACTTGGATCTTCGGCAAAGGGATCCTTCAGGAAGCGTTCACTCGTCAATGCCGGATGGTTCAAATAGCCCCGTGCCACCTGATCACCTCCCAGATAAAGTTCACCCTTTGATCCCGGTGCCACGGGATCTTGGTTCCGGTCCAGAACATACGCCCTCACATTCCCGATGGGGACTCCTATGGGGGGAAGTTGATCGCTTTGCATGCACGAAACCTGTGAGATCGTGCTGGAGAAAGTGTTTTCTGTTGGTCCATAGCCATTGATAAATGCACAGGGGAAGTCCATTGGAGGGCGTTGAAGAATGGTATCCCCACCGGATATTAAAAACCTCAGTGAGGTTTCACGCGGCCATGCGCTCTCAAAAAGCCTGCCAACCATGCCCGGAACCACGAAGGCTATCGTGATACGATCCCGCACCAACCAATCGATCAACCCTTCACAATCATGATGAACAAAAAGATTGCGAGGAGGAATCATCAGGGTGGATCCCGTGCAGAGACCCGGCCACAAATCGGCTAATATCGCATCAAAAGCCACGTTTGAAAGTAACGCTGGACGATCATCCGATGTCATCTGAAAACTCCGCACCCATGCCGCCACAAAATTGGAGAGTGCCCGATGTTCAATCTCAACGCCTTTGTGATCACCTGTGGATCCTGATGTGTAGATGACGTATGCCCTTTGAGATGGGCGGATTGAATGCATCACTTCTCCATCTCCCAAACCGACGGAAAAGTCGTTGCCGATGGTGTCGATAGGGAGGAGATGGGGTACTGCCTTCTCAAATGGTTCAAGATGCTCGGATTTTCCAATCATCACCCTGGAGTTTGTGTCGGAAAGCATGAACGAGATCATTTCATCCGGAAGGTCTATGTCGAGAGGTACGCTGCTACCGCCGGCCTTCAGGACTCCCAAGGAGGCGATCACGTAATCGATTGAACGCTCCAACATGATCGCGACTGATTCTTCGGGTTGCAGTCCTGCCTGGACCAGTCGTTGTGACAGGCGACCGGACATGTGATCCAATTCACCGTAGCTGAGGGTGTCCTTCTCATGAACCACGGCGATGGCATCGGGCACGCTCCGAGCCCGATGGGTGAAGAGATCAACGACGCTCGGCGCTTCCGTTATCTTTTCCGCCCGTTGGGATGCCCTGTCTTCCAATATTGCGCTCATGTCGGTTACCTTAAAGCCGACGGCGCAACCGCGACAGGTGCTGTGAAATCTATTTCGGGTTAGTGATTCCGATTACCAGGGATCTTTACGCGCCCGCTGGTTCACGGTTCGCAGGGACCTGTGCCGGAGGTGCTCCCCCCGCTGCCAGATCGCGCAGAACGATTTCCTTGAACTCTTTGCCACAAATCAAGAACGCACCATAGCGTTTGAAGTTATCATTCATTCCGCCGACATCGATCAGGTTCCAACGGCCGCCGGCGGCAAATGTCGAAACCAGTGAGGCAAGGGCAAGCGATCCCGCCCTGTTCTCGAAATGAAACATGCTCATGAGACCGAATGTTGAACCGACGGCAATGCCCCAGAGCCCCCCAACGAGGACATCATCCCGATAGACACCCACACAGGAGCAGTAGCCCATGCTTTCCAACTCCTCGTACAGAGCAATGATCTCGGGGGTGATCCAGGTGAAGCTTCTCTTCGCACATGCCCTCATGATACCGCTCAGATCGTGGTCGTATCGGATACGATACTCCCCATGTCTCATATAGGTTGCGACTCTTCCCGGGATATGCGCCGATTCCGGTTGCGTAAAGATGTTTCTGTAAAATGGGTTAAGGGAGTGGAGAGTCGATGGGGTTCATGTTGAGGTAGATTTTTCCTGTGATCCACTCGTCGGAGATTTCACAGAGGAGAGCGGATACGAGGCG
>JBIIGI010000060.1:0-16131 GCA_044236545.1 Chthoniobacterales bacterium | reverse complement strand
TTTCCCTGACGGTCGAGCAGGACGACCTTGCAGCCGGTGCGGAAGCCCGGATCGATGCCGAGGGTGATCTTCTGGCCGAGAGGGGAGGCGAGAAGGAGTTCGCGGAGATTGTCGGCGAAGACACGGATCGCCTCCTCGTCGGCCTTCTTCTTGTAGAAGCCGCGCGCCTCCACCTCCATGGCGAATCCGACAAGTCGCTTGAGGCAGTCGTCGCAGGCGAGTTTCACCTGCTCGGATGCCTTGGAGTTCCCCCGCACGAAGAGTCCGTAGAGTGTGCCAAGCGCCTCGCTCTCCGGAGGTGTCAGTCGGGTGTAGAGGAATCCCTCGGTCTCTCCGCGTCGCATTGCGAGAATCCTGTGGGAAGGGGCCGTGGCGGCCGGTTCGTTCCAGTCGAAGTAGTCCTTGAACTTGGCTCCTTCCTCTTCCTTGCCCGAGACGAGGGTCGATTTGATGACTCCCTTGTTGAGGTAGAGGCTTCGGAGTTGGGCGCGGGCGGTGGCGTCGTCGTTGATCCGCTCGGCAAGGATGTCGCGTGCTCCGGCGAGGACGGCTGCCACGCTGTCGACCGTCGAGGTCTTGGCATCGACGGTGACGGAGTTTCCGATGTAGGGGGCGGCGAGCGCCTCGGGATCAGTGGCCGGATCCTGTGCCCAGAGAATTTCGGAAAGCGGCTCCAGACCGAGCTCCTTGGCGATGGTCGCGCGCGTCCTTTTTCTCGGCTTGAATGGCAGGTAGATGTCCTCGAGGGAATTCAGGGTGGCGGCGCTCTCTACCTTGGCCCGGAGTTCCTCGGTCAGGAGCTTGCGCTCCTCGAGTGAGGAGATGATCGACTCACGCCGCTTGTCGAGGGTCTCAAGCTGCTCGAGGCGGTCGCGGATCGCGGTGATCTTCACCTCATCGAGTTCACCGGTCCGCTCCTTGCGGTAACGGGCGATGAAGGGGACGGTGGCCCCCTCCTCGAGAAGGACGGCTGTGGCGGCGACCTGGCGGGCCTGAAGCCCGAGTTCCTGGGTAATCTGGACGAGGTGTTTTTCGATCATTGTGAAAGGTGGTTAGGCTGAAGGGTGTTAGACTGTTAGGAAGAGAGAAGAGGCGGAGGGATGAAACTTGAGACCTGAGTTTTTTAGCGTTTCAGCTTTTCTGGTGACGGATTGAAGATGCGGAACCAGTTCCCGAAATTCTTTTTCATCGCCTCGGAGAAGGGTAGGTAGTTCGTGGAGAGCTTCCCGCCCTGAGGGATCGTCCTGAGCAACGCGCTCAACGAGAGTTCCTGGAGGTCGTAGGCCGTAGAGGAGATTCCCGCCGCCGAGGCATGATGGGCGTCGCTCCCCGCCGTGGCGGCGAGACCGCGTCGGGATGCGTAGTCGGAGGCCTCCCGGTTGAAGCGCTTGAAACTCACGGCTGCGTTGAAGGTTTCGAGCGCCGCAAGGTCGAGGTCGTCGAGAACCTCCTCGCGGATTCCGGCCCGGAACCTGTCATAGGGATGGGGTGCGACGGCGATCCCCCCGCGCTCCCGGACGGCGGCGACGACTTCGGCGGCCGGTTTTCCCTTCATGTACGGGAGGGTGGTGCCGAGGCAGAGAAGGTGGCCGTCGGCCGTGGAGACCTCGACTCCCGGGACGATCAGGAATCCCTCCACGGGTTGGCCATCAGGTCGGATGAGCCCCTTGCGGGTGAGATACTCGACCGCTTCGCAGGTGTTGTGATCTGTGATGGCGATTCCGCTCAGGCCCCTCCGTTTCGCCGCCTCCACCATGGCCTCGGGGGATCCGCAGGCATCCGCCGAATAGTGCGTGTGGAGGTGCAGGTCGAAGGCGCGGAGCATGGCAGGAAACCCTCATTCTTGCGGGTGAAACACGCCGATGCCAAGGGAAACGCGGGGGTTGGTTGATTTTTTCATGGAGAAGCGGGGGATCGCGGTTTATCTCACTATCATGGCCATCGCCTTCAAAGAATGGGCCCTTGTCTGCGAAGCCCTTGGAAGCGGTCGCCAGAGCGTGATCCTGCGCAAGGGGGGCATCGCGGAGGGGAGGGACGGTTTCGGCTTCGAGCACCCGGAGTTCTATCTCTTTCCCACATGGTTCCACGGGCAGATCGGCAAGACACGGCTGGCCGATATCGTTCTTCCCGAGCAGGCGCCCGGAGGGGTGACCATTGGTTATGCCGCGGTGATCGAATGGAGCGGGCGCCTCTCGGACAAGGAGTCCGCGCACCGGTTGTCGGCACTCCATGTGCTGGACGCCTCGGTGATCGAGGAGCGCTTCGAGTACGACACGGCGAAGGGAACCCTGGGGGGTGGCGGCATCAACGTCGCCTTTGTGAGGGTCTACCGCCTTGAGCCTCCCGTCACCCTGCCGATGGAGAAGAAATTCGGCGGGTGCCGCTCGTGGGTCGAAGTCCCCCTTCCCGCTTCCGGAGCCATGGTTTCGGTGCTGAGCGACGAGGAGCACACCCGCAGAAGGGAGTTGCTCGGGCGCTTGATCGACGTTTCGCTGAGCTAGCCGGATCCTTATTGCAAAAGGCTCCGCGGGGAATCTTTTCCGCTTCGTGCGGCCAAGCTGGATTTTCACAATGGCTTCCCTATGATCCCTCACCCATGAAGTATATTTTCGTGACGGGTGGTGTGGTCAGTTCGCTCGGCAAGGGTTTGGCCGGCGCTTCCCTGGGGACCCTTCTGGAACATCGGGGCCTGCGTGTGACGCTTCAAAAGCTCGATCCCTACCTCAACGTGGACCCCGGCACGATGAACCCGCTCCAGCACGGAGAGGTCTACGTGCTCGCCGACGGGGCCGAGACCGATCTCGATCTGGGACACTACGAGCGCTTCACGAATTGCATTCTCACGCGGGCGAACAATCTGACAAGCGGCCAGGTCTACGAGACCGTCCTATCCAACGAGCGGCGGGGCGACTACCTCGGCAAGACCGTCCAGGTCATCCCGCACATCACCGACGAGATCAAGAGGCGCATCCGCAGCTTCGAGCAGGCAGGCAACGCCGACATCCTCATCACCGAGATCGGCGGCACGACGGGCGACATCGAGGGACTTCCCTTCCTTGAGGCGATCCGTCAGTTCATCCTGCAGGCGGGCCACGAGAACGCCATCCTGCTTCACGTCACGCTCGTCCCCTACATCAAGGCCGCGGGGGAACTGAAGACCAAGCCGACCCAGCAGAGCGTCGCCAAGCTCCGTGAGATCGGCCTCCAACCCGAGGTGCTCGTCTGCCGCACGGAAATGCCGCTCGAGGAGGATGTCAGGGAAAAGCTCTCCCTCTACTGCAACGTCCCCGTCGACGCCGTGATCGAGGCGCGCGATGTGGAGAACTCGATCTACGAGTTTCCGCTCATGCTCCAGGCCGAGGGGCTCGACGAAAAGGTCTGCAAACTCCTCCACCTCGACACTCCTCCCGCCGACATGGAGAAGTGGAAAAAAGTCGTCCGATCCATCGTCCATCCCTCGCGCCGCGTGAAGGTTGCCGTGGTGGGCAAGTACGTCGAACTGCAGGACGCCTACAAGAGCATCTACGAGGCGCTCTGCCACGCGGGCGGCGCCAATGACTGCGGTGTCGACCTTGAGATCGTCGATGCCGAGGAGATCGAGGCCGAGGGGGCCGGGAAACATCTCGCCGGCGTGGCCGGCATCCTAGTTCCGGGCGGCTTCGGCGACCGGGGCACCGAGGGGAAAATCGCCGCCGCCCGCTATGCGCGGGAGAATGGGATCCCCTTCTTCGGAATCTGCCTCGGCATGCAGATCGCCTCGATTGAATTCGCCCGCAATGTCTGCGGTCTTGAGGGTGCCAACAGCACCGAGTTCGACCCGGGCACCCCTCATCCGGTGATCGCCCTGCTGGACGAGCAGAAAGAGGTGGCCGGCAAGGGGGGGTCCATGCGCCTCGGTTCCTGGCCGGCGGCAATCAAACCCTCATCGAAGGCGCGGGAGATCTACGGCCAAAGCGAGATCGCCGAGCGTCACCGTCACCGCTACGAGTTCAACAACAACTACCGGGAGAGGATGGAGGCGCGGGGGTTTGTCGTGTCAGGGACATCCCCCGACGGAAGCCTCGTCGAGATCATCGAACTGCGAGACCACCCCTGGTTCGTCGCGGTGCAGTTCCATCCCGAGTTCCTGAGCAAGCCGGACAAACCGCACCCTCTCTTCCGCGAATTCATCAAGGCCTCGATCGGCTGAACGGGGTCACCCAAAAATGATATGATTGGCGTAACACAGGATCTGGAGCGGATGGTCGAATTCGAGTTCGTCCGCGCCACCGAGAACGCGGCCCTCCATTCGATGCACTGGATGGGAAGGGGCGACAAGGAGGCCGCCGATGCCGCCGCCTGCGACGCCATCAACGGGATGTTCGACCTGGTTGACATCCGCGGAGAGGTCGTCATCGGGGAGGGCATCAAGGACAATGCCCCCGGGATCTTCCTCGGGGACAGGCTCGGCCGCTGGGGGGAGAATGACCCGAGATTCGACATCGCCCTCGATCCTATCGACGGCACGAGCAACATCTCCAAGGGGATGCCCAACTCCATTTCCGTCATGGCGGCCGTGCTGGTGCCAGATGGAAGGGATCGCAGCATGGTCAGCATTCCCAGTTTCTACGTCGACAAGCTGGCATATGGCCCGCGGGTGGCCCGCTCCATCCGGGACGGACTCATCCCCGCCTTCACGCTCGACACCCCCTTCGGTCATACCCTTGCGCTCGCGGCCGATGCCCTCGGCAAGCGTCTTGGCGAACTGGTCGTCTCCATCCTCGACCGCCCCCGCAACCAACCCTACATCGATGCCGTGCGCGAAGCCGGCGCCTCACTGCGCCTGATTGGGGACGGCGACATCACGGCGGCCGTCGCGCCGTCGCTTCCCGATTCCGGAATCGACCTTTTTGTCGGGCGTGGAGGCGCCCCGGAGGGAATCCTCACGGCCGCGGCGCTCAAGGCTCTCGGCGGAGAGATCCTCCTGAGGATGTGGCCGCGTGACGACGAGGAGAGGCTCGCCCTCCTGAAGACTCACACCGTTGCCGATCTGGAGCGGGTTTACCACACGGATGACCTTGTTCATGGCGACAGCGCCATTTTCTGCGCGACCGGAATCAGCGACAGCCCGATGCTTCCGGGCGTCAAGTTGATCGGCAAGACTGCCATCACCCATTCGATCCTCATGCGCTCCCGTAGCCGGACCGTCCGCTACATCCGTGCCGTGCATGACCTGGAGACCAAGACCATCCATCTCCGCAGCGTGCGTCGCGAGGAGCCGCTGTGACGGCCTCGGGAATCGGGCACGTTGTCCGTATTCCCACTCCCTGCCGGGTGAAATGGATCGTTTTTAACCCGTGCACAGGGGCATAACCCGTGCACAGGGGCTACACACTCTTCATCAGTGTCAGGATGTTCCTTCCTTCCCTGCGTTCATAGTTTTGGGAATCGGTGAGTTTTTTGATGAAGTGGACGCCGAGCCCGCCGATCTCGCGCTCCTCGATCGGTTTACCGGTGTCGACTTCGTCGCGGGCGAGGGGGTTGAAGGGGATGCCGCTGTCGCTGAAGCGGATCGTGAGAAGGGAACCCTCCCGTGCAAGCTCCAGGCTGCAGCATTCGGATCCCGGTTGCACCCCGCCGTACTTGATCACGTTGCTGACGAGTTCCTCCAGGATCACCTCCAGGTCGAAGAGCAGGGAATCAGGCAGCATCTCCCGCACGCAGTAGGCTTGGAGGAAGTCCCTCAATCTATCCAGTTCGCTTGGATCGGCTCTCAGCTTCAAGCTCCCACCATGGACTTCCCCGTCCGAAAAGTAAAACTCCACCAGCGAGAAATCATCGGCGAAGGAGTCCGACTGCTGGGCGCGCCTGATCTCGTCCACCAACGGGGAAAGATTCCCGTACTCCTGCCGTCCGGCCAGCATGGCGGAGAACTCGTCGTGGGTCATCATCGGTGCGCCGGGTCTGTCGATCTCATAGGTGCCGTCACTGAACAGGTAGAGGCGCGACCCTCCCGGCACCGTGACCGTGGCGTTCTCGTAGGAGGCTCCGGGAAAGGCTCCGATCACCGCTCCCTTGGCGGAGAGATGGACGCGATCGCCCTCCGCATGGATCAGGACGGCCGGCGGGTGGCCACCGCAGGCATAGCGTAACTCCCTCCTGCTCCTGGAGTAGACCCCGTACCATCCGGTGAAGAACATGTCATTGTGCTTCTCCATCGGGAAGGCCTCGTTGAGGCGGGCGAGGACGGAGGAGGGATCGTAAAAATCGGTCCCCGAGAGCGACGTGGTGCGCAGCACATTGACGACGCTTACGGAAAGAAGGGCCGCCCCCACGCCATGGCCGCAGACATCCAGCAGGTAAAGGGAGAGATGGTCGTCGTCGAGCCAATGATAGCCGAAGGAGTCCCCGCCCAGTTGCGAGGAGGTCACAAAGACCCAGTCCGTTGTGACCGGCCCAAGAAGCCTCTCCGGAAGCACCGCCCGGGAATAGGTCGCCGCCTCGGCGAGTTCGGCCGTCATGGTCCGGTTGGCCTTCTCCACCTCCTCCTTGGCGCGGGCAAGGTCGGCGGTGCGTTCCCTGACCGTCTGCTCGAGGTTGGCGTTCCACTCGGAGAGGCGTTCCTCCCTGAGGCGGATTTCCCTGGCCATCGTGGAGAAACTGCTGGCAAAGCGTCCCAGTTCGTCGTGGCGTTTCCCGATGCGATCAAGCACCCCCGCTCCATCCTCGTAGGTGCCGCGCTGGAGATCGGTGGCCACCGACTGCAGTTCGCTGATCGGCCCGGAAACCCTGCGTGCGGTGTAAAAAACAACCGCTAGCAGAAGGAGTAGGCCGACTCCCCCGATGGCAGCCGACTGGCTCGCCAGCGTGTGTGCCGGTGCCACGATGAACTCGTAGGGGACCTCCATCACCAGCTTCCAGCCGGTGTTCTTACCCTCCGCCCAGTAGATCACCTTGCCGCTCCCATCCTTGAGTCGCATCCATCCGCTGCTACTGGCCAGAATCTGCCTGAGGGCGGGGATGCTTGTGTCCAGGCCCTGGCCGAGCAGTTTCTCCAGCGCGGCATCGGGGCTTCCCGGGTTGGGGGCTTCGGATGGGGGGGGAGGCATGTCCTGCGACTCTTCCGTGCTCACGATAAGGGACCCGGTGGAGGAGATCAGGTAGGCCGATTCCCTCAACTCTTTTGGCACGTGCTTCGGTCCCGCGCTCACGGCGTTCACCGTCCCCGTTTCGGCTGCTAAGTCCGTGCCGAAATCGCGGATGTGGAGCTTGCGCACGATCTTGCGCATCTCGTCGAGGGCGACATCGACACCGGCCACACCGATGAAGGTCCCCTGCCTGCTGTAAACGGGTTTCGTGATGCTGATCAAGTCGATTTCCGAGCCCCCCGCGTCGAAATAGGGCTGCGTCACATGAATCCGCCCCGACACCTTTGCCCCGTGGTACCAGTCCTGGGCGGGATCGTGAAAATCATACTTGAGCCGGGCGCCATTGGGCCAGGTCTTGCGGTCGACCCAGATATCCGATGCCGGATCACCCCAATTCTTCCCGTCGAGAACCATATAGAGGCCGTAAACCGCCTGAATCGGGCAGTATTCCAGCAGGGAGGCGAGCCAGGGGACCGTCACGCCTTTCATTGCCCCCCCCGCGGTCTGGGTGACCCCGATCACGTAGGGGAGCATCGCGATACGGTCGACCAGTTCGTCCATGGAGCGCATCTCGTCATGCACCTCCTTCAGGGCCTCGCTCGATGTCTGCTGTAGCAGGAGTTCGCGGCCGTTGAGGAAATTCGCCACGGCCAGAACGACAAGGATCAAGCCGGCGCCCGCCCCGATGGTCATGGCAAATCGCTGTCCGATCGATCGGGGTGTGTAAAAGCGTGGTTTCAGGGCCATTGATCCATCCAATCGATAGTTCAACGGCACGTGCTTGCCAAGATGATGCGGCCGAATGGAATGTGAGGACTTGACGGATCCTCCCGGGAGGCGCTTCATGGCAATCATGGAAATTCAATTCGATAAGGCGGGGCCGATCCTCGTGGTAACCCTCAAGGGGAGGCTCGATGCCGCGCAGCAGAATTCGATCCGTGACACCGTCGGCAAGGAGATCGAATCGACCGGCCTGAAGGCCCTGGTCTTTGACTTGTCCGGACTGGACTATGTCAGCAGCGCGGGGTTCCGGGAGTTTTTCCTGCTCGGCCGCCAGCTCCAGCGCTTGGGAGGGGGCATGGCCGTCTGCGCCCTGCAGCCCGACGTGAAGAGAATCTTCGACATAGCCCAGTTCCAGACCGCCTACCCGGTCTGCGCGACCCGCGACGAGGCGCTCGTGGCGATCGGATCCTCCGTGGCCTGACCCCGGTCACGCACGGGGCCAAGAAGGGCTCCGTGCCAAACGGCTTCTCTGGGTTAGTGGGGCCCGAGACCCGCTGCCGAGTTCTTGGGGCAAGCTTTCCCCTTTCCGTTTCTTGCAGGCTCGGGCTTCCGGAGGGTAGCCTTGCCGGATGTCCGCCGACGCACCCCTGATCATTGCCGGTCGTGAATTTTCCTCCCGCCTCTTCCTTGGCACGGGGAAATTTTCCTCGGGGGAGGTGATGCGCGATACCCTCTCGGAGAGCGGCACGCAGATCGTCACCGTCGCCCTGCGGCGCGCCGACCTGAGCGGCGGGAAGGATCCCTTCGCCAACATCCTCGAGTTCATCGATCCGGATCGGTACCTCCTGCTACCGAACACCAGCGGTGCCAACACCGCGGAGGAGGCCGTCCGTCTGGCCCGCCTTGCCGCCGCCGCCGGTCTGCCCAAGTGGGTGAAGCTCGAGATTCATCCCGACCCGCGATACCTGCTCCCCGACCCGATTGAGACGCTGAAGGCGACCGTGCAGTTGGTCGCCGAGGGATTTACCGTCCTTCCCTACATCAATGCCGACCCCGTGCTGGCAAAGCGCCTGCAGGAAGCCGGGGCCGCGACCGTGATGCCGCTCGGTTCACCGATCGGGAGCAATCGCGGCATTGAGACGCGCTCCCAGATCGCCATCATCGTCGAGCAGGCGACCGTTCCGGTCATCGTTGACGCCGGGATCGGTGCCCCCAGCCATGCCGCCGAGGCGATCGAGCTCGGAGCCGACGCAGTGCTGGTCAATACCGCCATCGCCGTGGCAGGCGATCCGGTCCGCATGGCCCGCGCCTTCCGCATGGCGGTCGAGGCCGCCTCCGAAGCCGTTGCCGCGGGACTCCCTATGCGTGCAGAACAGGCCGTGCCGACCAGCCCCCTCACCGCATTCTTGAAAGAGGGTTAAAAGCGTTACAAACGTTGAAACGTTAAAAAGTAGAGAAGACCTTTTCCATCAGGCGCACGATCTCATGGTTTCTTTTCACTTTTTCACTTTCTAACCTTTTTAACATTTCTCCTCTCCTTTCATGGCTTCCGAAGCGACCCCGATGATGAAGCAGTATCACGCCCTTAGGCGTGACCTGCCGCCGGGCACCTTCCTGCTCTTCCGGCTCGGCGATTTCTACGAGATGTTCTTCGACGACGCCAAGGAGGCCTCGGCGATCCTGAACGTCGCCCTGACCAAGCGCGGTGAGATCCCGATGTGCGGAATCCCCTGCCACGCGGCGCGTGGCTACATGGAGAAGCTCCTTGCTGCCGGCCGGCGCGTCGCGCTCTGCGAGCAGGTCGGGGAGGTCCAGACCGGCAAGCTGGTCCGCCGCGAGATCACCCGGATCCTGAGTCCGGGAACCTTGGAGGATGCGGGTCTGGAGGAGAAGTGCCACAACTTCACGGCTGCCATTCTCCCTCCGGCCAAGGAGGGGGGTGTCTACGGGTTCGCCTGCGCCGATCTGAGCACGGGCGAGTTCCGCGTGACCGAACTCGCTTCGGCCGATGCCATGCTCGACGAGTTGGTCCGTGCGGCCCCTGCCGAGATCCTCGTTCCCGAGGGGAGGAAGGAGTTGCTCCGTGATCTCCCTCTCGGTTTCCCCGCTCCCGAGGAAATCGAACCCTACCTCTTCGACTCGATGGCGGCCCCGGAGCTTCTTCTCTCCCATTTCAAGGTTCACTCGCTTGACGGATTCGGGGTCACCGACCTTCCGGTGGCCGTCGCCGCGGCAGGGGCTCTCCTGCACTACCTCACCAGAACGCTTCGCCGGGACGCTTCCCATCTTCGATCGCTCAAGGCCTACCGGCAGGCCGATCACCTCCTCCTCGACGCATCGACCCAGGGGCATCTGGAGTTGGTGGCCTCGCGCGCCGGTCGCGGCATGACGCTGCTCGGCACCCTTGACCGGACGGTCACCCCCATGGGGGCACGCACCCTGCGCGACTGGATCCTTCATCCCCTGATCGATCCCGACGCCATCATGGCCCGTCAGGATGCGATCGGGATTTTCATTTCCTCCCCTCTCAAGCTCGGTGATCTGCGCGACCGTCTGGGCGGCATCCGTGACATCGAGCGCTCCATCTCCCGCCTCAGCCAGAATTCCGGCAATGCGCGCGACCTTGCCGTGCTGGCCGCCTCGCTCGGCGCGGTCCCTGCGATCCGCGAAACCGCGGGACAATGCGGCGGCGGGCTTCTGGCGGGACTTTCGGAGAAGCTGCATCCCCTGCCGGAGATCACCGCCCTGCTTGCCTCCGCACTCGTCGAGGAACCGCCCCCTACCATCCGCGAGGGTGGGATGATCCGCGCGGGATTCGATGCTTCGCTCGATGAGCTTCGCAATGCCTCTACCGAGGGGAAGGCCTGGATCGCCGCCCTGCAGGAGAAGGAAATCCAGCGCACCGGCATCAAGTCGCTCAAGGTCCGCTTCAATGCCGTCTTCGGTTACTTCATCGAGGTGACCGCCGCGAATCTGGGCAGCGTTCCCGACGACTACACCCGCAAGCAGACGACCGCGGGGGGGGAGCGCTTCATCACGCCCGAACTCAAGGAGATGGAGGGGAAAATCCTCGGCTCCGAGGAACGCGCAAGGGCGCTCGAGATCGAGATCTTCCAGCGGCTGCGTGCCGCGGTTCTCGGGCAGGTGCTTCCGCTGCAGGAGACCGCTTCCGCCGCCGGGGCGCTTGATGCCCTCTGCTCGCTGGCTGAGACGGCGCGCCTCTTCGGCTACACCCGCCCCGTTGTCGATGATTCCACGGTGCTGGAGATCCGCGACGGGCGACATCCCGTTCTTGAACAGCGTGCAGGAGGCGAGGCCTTCGTGCCGAACGACACCGACCTTGATGCTGGCAAGCACCGCATGGGAATCATCACCGGGCCGAACATGGCGGGAAAATCGACCTACCTCCGCCAGGTGGGGCTCCTGACCGTCATGGCCCAGACAGGAAGCTGGATCCCCGCCGTCTCCGCCCGTATTGGTGTGGCCGACCGGATCTTCACGCGTGTCGGGGCAAGCGACGATCTCGCCAAGGGGCACTCGACCTTCATGGTCGAGATGAACGAGACGGCGAACATCCTCCACAATGCCACCGCCCGCAGCCTGGTGCTGCTCGACGAGATCGGTCGCGGCACGGCCACCTTTGACGGGCTCTCGATTGCCTGGAGCGTCGCCGAGTATCTCCACGACGTGACGGGATGCCGCGCCTTCTTCGCCACCCATTACCATGAGCTTCCCGATCTGGCGCGGACCCGCGCCGGGGTGAGGAATCTGAACGTGGCGGTGCGCGAGCAGAATGACCGCATCGTCTTCCTGCGGAAGATCGTCGAGGGGGCGGCCGACCGGAGCTACGGCATCCAGGTGGCACGTTTGGCCGGTCTCCCTGCATCGGTCATCGAGAGGGCGAAGGAAATTCTCGGAAACCTTGAAAAGGCGGAACTCAACGCCGAAGGACGGCCTGCCCTTGCCGGAACCCGCCGGAAGGGCGCCGTGCTCGCCGACCCCACTGCGGAGCTTCCGCTCTTCGGTTGATTTCCGCATGGGCGTGCCCGAAACGGAAAGGCCGGATTTCGGCGAGGCCCTGCGCCTCTGGCTGAAGATCGGCTGCATCGGCTTCGGCGGCCCATCCGGTCAGGTCGCGATCCTTCATCGCGAGGTGGTGGAGCGTCGGAAGTGGATCGGTGAGGCCGAGTTTGTCCGTGCGCTTCAGTTCTGCATGCTTCTGCCCGGGCCCGAGGCCCAGCAACTTGCAACCTGGATCGGTTGGCGTCTCCATGGGATCAGGGGAGGGATCGTTGCCGGGACGCTCTTTGTTCTGCCCGCCGCACTCCTGCTCTGGGGGCTTGGTGTTCTCTATGTGCTGGGGCAAGACTGGCCGCTGTTGCATGGATTCTTCGAGGGGCTCAAGCCGGCCGTGGTGGCGATCGTGGTTTCCGCTCTCTGGCGGATCGCCCGCCGAACCGTGACGACCCTTCCGCTCACGTTCATAGCTCTGGCAGCCTTCGCACTCTTTCTGCTACATGCCTCCTATCCCGCCGTCGTGATCGGCTTCGGTCTTGCGGGCGCCCTCCTGCTCCCGAAGAAAGGGGAAACCGCGCCCCCGCCTCACGGGGTGGCGGAAGCAGGCTGGAGCGGCTCATGCCGGGTTGCCCTTGCCACGACCGCCCTCTGGTCGCTTCCGGTTGCCGGATTAGTGTTCTGGCTGGGATCCGATGCGCTCCCTTCGCGGATCGCGCTCTTCTTTGCCAAGGTCGCGGTTTTGAGCTTCGGAGGCGCCTACGCCGCCCTCTCCTACGTCTCGCTTCATGCCTCGGGTGACTGGGGATGGATCACGCCCGGCGAGATGCTCGACGGGTTGGGGCTTGCCGAGACGACGCCGGGGCCGCTCCTGATTGCCCTGCAATTCGTCGCCTTCCTGGCCTGCTATAAGACGCCGGGAATTCTGGCCCCGCTCCTCTCGGCCAGCCTTGGAAGCCTTGCAGCCCTCTGGTCCCTCTTTCTACCCAGCTTCCTCTGGATCTTCTCGCTCGCCCCGCACATGGAACGGTTGGCCTCTCACCGCCGCATGGGGGGCGCCCTCGCCGCGATCGGGGCCGTGGTGACGGCCGTGATCGCCCATCTTGCACTCTGGTTTGCCGGGGGGCTTTTTTTACCGCATGGAATACAGCGCCTCCTCGCGGACCCCGGGAGTGCCGTCTCATGGACTCCCCTGATCGTGTCGCTCCTGCTGTTCCTGCCCCTGCAGAGCGGGCGCCTCGGCGCCGTTCCGCTCATCCTTGTTTCGGGAGTGGCAGGCGTTTTGCTCCAACTCTTTGGACGGGGTTTCTAGGAAGTTGGAAGTTGGCGATGCTTTTTGATTGATCGGAGGGGCCACTCCGTTTGCTCTTTACCGGTGGAACAGTCACCTCTCAGCGATCTTGTTGCCGTCCGTCGGCAGAAACTCCAGGCCCTCCGCGATCACGGGATCGATCCCTTCGGCGGGGCCTTTGAAACCAGCGGCACCGTTGCCGAGGTCCGCGACGCGTTCGCCGAGGGCCGGGCCGTCAACCTTGCGGGCCGGATCACCGCCTACCGCGACATGGGGAGGAGCCGCTTCCTCGATCTCTCCGACATGGGTGGGCGCATGCAGGTCTACATCAACACCAAGGAGGTCGACGAGACCTCGCTGGCCGTCGCGGCCCAGCTCGACATCGGCGATTTTGTGGGAGTGGAGGGAGAGTGCTTCACCACGAGGACCGGAGAGGCGAGCATCAAGGTCCGCCGTCTGGTGATGCTCTCGAAGTCACTGCGTCCCCTTCCCGACAAATGGCACGGCGTCCAGGATTCGGAGACGCGTTACCGCCAGCGCTACCTCGACCTCATCGCCAACCCCTCTTCCCGGGAGATATTCCTCCAGCGCAGCGCGATCGTCCGCGAGATCCGCCGCTTCCTTGACGAGCGTGGATTCCTCGAGGTCGAGACGCCGATGATGCAGGCGGTGCCCGGCGGAGCCGCGGCCGAGCCGTTCAAGACCCATCACAACGCCCTGGGCATGGATTTCTACCTCCGGATCGCGCCCGAGCTCTACCTCAAGCGCCTGCTTGTGGCCGGCTTCCCCAAGGTCTTCGAGCTCAACCGCAGCTTCCGCAATGAGGGCATCTCCCGCAGGCACAACCCCGAGTTCACCATGCTCGAGGCCTACTGGGCCTTCGCCGATTTCGAACTCATGTCGGTGCTGGTCGAGGAGCTCATCTGCCACCTCGCCGGGATGCTGGGCATCAAGGATCACCAGGTCCGGCACCGTGACGCCGGGGGGAATGTCACCCGCACGATCAACCTCTCCCGGCCGTGGAAGCGCGCCTCCTACCGCGACCTCGTCGAGGAGGCCGTGCCGGGCTGGTACGGCCTCGACAAGGAGGGGAAACGCCGGCGCTGTGCAGAGCTGAAGCTCGACATCTCCCACTGCCCCGAGGAGTTCGAGATGACCCAGCATGTCTTCGAGAAGCTCGTCGAGGAGAAGACGATCGACCCCTGCTTCGTCACCCATGTCCCGAAGGATCTTGTGCCGCTGGCCCGCCTCAACGCCGCCGACCCCTCCACCGTCGACGTCTACGAACTCATCATCAACGGACAGGAGATCTCCCCCGGTTACTCCGAACTGAACGATCCCGACCTGCAGCGCGAGCGACTCGAGCACCAGGCCGGGGAGGAGCAGCAGAAGGTCGACGGCGAGTTTCTGGAGGCCCTTGAGTACGGCATGCCTCCCGCCGGCGGCATTGGGATCGGCATCGACCGCCTCGTGATGCTCCTCACCGGCGCGGAATCGATCCGCGAGGTCATCCTTTTTCCCCACCTCAAGCAGCGCTTGTCATGAGGACGTTGGTGGCCTGATTCCACCGGGAGCAAAAAAACCGTTGCAATCCGGAGGTTCGCTTTTAACCTTTCCGCACTATGGCAGACGTATCCAACAAGTATCCCGAGAATGTCACCGGCGCCTACTACTGCGACGATCAGTGCATTGACTGCGACCTGTGCCGCGAGACCGCGCCGGCCAACTTCAAGCGCAACGAGGACGGCGGACACTCCTATGTCTACAAGCAGCCCGAGACTCCCGAAGAAGAGGCTCTCTGCAAGGAGGCCATGGAAGGCTGCCCCGTCGAGGCCATCGGCAACGACGCGGCTTAGTCTCCCTTTCCCTGCCCAGGGCATGACACCGGCAGGCGGCCGTTTCCCCGCGAAATGGACAGCCGCCAGGCGTCTCTTGCAGGAGTGGCGCGGCTTTGACGAGAAAGCCCGCGCCGACCGCGCCTCGCCGGTCGCCGATATCCTTGGCAAGCTTCTTCCCCAGTTGGGGCTCGACACCCGGATCAAGGAGGCCGACATCACGACCGCATGGAAGGGGATCGTGGGGGAATTCATCGCCCAGCATTCCCAGCCCGAGCGACTTGTGGCAGGCACTCTCCACATCCGCGTCATCCAACCCAGCGTCCGCTACGAGCTCGACCGGACCTGGAAGCCCGAGATCATCCGCAAGCTGCGGGAGCAATTCGGGGAGAAGGTGATCCGCGACATTAAGTTCATCCTCTGATCATGGGAGCCGAACGGATCATCGAGATACGGGGGCTGGAGATGAAGGCCCGGGTCGGGGTGCCTGATGGGGAGCGTGCCGATCCCCAGCGCCTCCTGTTCGACCTTCGCTTCGCCGCCACCGATCAACCGCCTGATCTCGGCGATGAGATCAGCCGCACCGTCGACTACCATGCTGTTGCCCTGCGGGTTGCCGCGATCGTGGAGGAGCGTCCGCGCAAGCTCATCGAGACGCTCGCCGATGAACTGACCGGGACACTCCTGCGCGAGTTCCGGCTACGCTGGATCGAGGTCACCATCCGCAAGTTCATCCTCCCCAACGCGGAGTGGGTGTCGGTCACCATTCGACGACAAGCGGGTTAGAGCATTTTCGGTTTTTTCTGACGCTCTGAAAATGAACGCGATGAGGGAATGAATATGGAACTCATGAACTCAGGAAAAATGAGGTTGGAGAAGCGTGTGACTGCTATGAGAGAACCGGGAACCCTCGCTACATGCTCCTAAGCAGACAGTCTCTGTAGAGAGATCGCCTCCCTTCTTGGCATGCTTTCCACCCAATTGTCGGTTTGGTTCTGCATTTCCCCTCCTGAGTGGTTGCGTAAAGATGTTTCTGTAAAATGGGTTAAGGGAGTGGAGAGTCGATGGGGTTCATGTTGAGGTAGATTTTTCCTGTGATCCACTCGTCGGAGATTTCACAGAGGAGAGCGGATACGAGGCG
>JBIIGI010000059.1:0-16641 GCA_044236545.1 Chthoniobacterales bacterium | reverse complement strand
TACTCGGGCTTGAGAACGGCCTTGAGGATGAGTGAGGGATTGGTGGTGGCGTCCTGAGGAGAGAACTTCTTGATGTCCTCGAAATTACCGGTATCGGCGACGACGGTGGTGAACTGCTTCAGGGATTCGAGTTGGTTTGCGCTCATTGGACGAAGTTTTGGGGCTTGGGGGCGAAGAAAGCAATTCAGGAATTGCACGCTTCCGTCACCGGGAGCCTTTTCCCGGAAGCGCCCCGCGAGCTTCACCGCGCGATTTCTTCCGGCGCCTGGCATAAGTGCCTGACAAAGCGCGGGAATCGCCGCAGGATGGACGGCAAACCCCATACGACCATGGCCACCAAGCATGTGATTTCACCCGCGCAACGCACGCTCTCCATCATCATGGGCGGAGGCGCCGGCACACGCCTCTTCCCCCTGACCAAGGATCGCGCCAAGCCTGCCGTGCCGATCGGCGGAAAATACCGTCTCGTGGACATCCCCATCAGCAACTGCCTGAACTCGGGCATCCGCGGCATCTACGTGCTCACCCAGTTCAACAGCACCTCCCTTCACCGCCACATCAACGCCAGCTTCAAGTTCGACAACTTCAGCCCCAGCTTCGTCGAGATCCTCGCCGCGCAGCAGACACCGGAGGGATCCACCTGGTATCAGGGAACGGCCGACGCGGTCCGTCAGAATCTCCGCACCTTCCTCGATGGGAACCACGACTACTTCATCATCCTCTCCGGCGACCAACTCTACCGCATGGATTACCGCGACGTGCTCCAGCAGCATATCGAGGGGGGCGCCGACCTGACGATCGCCTGCATCCCGGTGAATCGGGAGGCCGCCACCGGCTTCGGCATCATGGAGACCGATGCGGAGAGGAGGATCACGCGATTCGTGGAGAAGCCCAAGGATCCCGTTGCGCTTGCCGAACTCCGGATGAAGCCGGAACTGCTGAGGGAGTCGGGTGAGCCGGAAGATCAGGAGCTCTACCTCGCCTCAATGGGCATCTATGTCTTCAACCGCCAGACCCTCATCGACTGCCTCGGCAACGACCTGCCCGACTTCGGCAAGAACATCATCCCCTCGACCATCGGATCAAGCCATGTGCAGGCCTATCTTTTCCGGGGCTACTGGGAGGACATCGGAACCATCCGATCCTTCTTCGACGCCAACCTGAACCTCTGCGATCCCCAGCCTCAGTATAATTTCTATGCCTCGGGCGCCCCGATCTACACGCAGTCGCGGTTCCTTCCAGCGAGCGTCATCGAGGAGACCATGGTCAACCGTGCCATGATCTCCGACGGATGCCAGATCCGCTCGGCCCGCCTGGAACGCTGCGTCGTCGGCATCCGCAGTCTGATCAGTCCGGGATCGCGACTCCGCAACACCATCGTCATGGGGGCCGACTACTATGAGATCGACAAGGGAGGCACCCGGGAGGGGATGATCCCGATCGGCATCGGGCGCGACTGCCTCATCGAGGATGCCATCATCGACAAGAATGCACGCATCGGCGACGGTGTCGTCATCACGCCCCACGACAAGGATGCCAACTCAGAAGGCCCCGGATATTACATCCGCGACGGGATCGTTGTCATCCCGAAGAACGCGGTTATTCCCTCGGGAACGAGGATCTGAGCGGGGCTGAATGCCGGCCCCGCGTTTCATTCCTCATCAACCATCCTTCAAGCTTCAACCTTCGACGATGTTCCGCCCTCTCCTCCTCATCCCCGTCTGCGGGGTTCTTTCCCTCCTTGCGGGGTGTCTCTACGACCACGCTCCATCCGGCCCTGCCCGCAGCAACGACACCTGGCTTGCCGGAGAATGGTCGGCCGTCGACAAGGCCGGCCACCGTTTCAGCGCCGTCATGGCTCCGTCCTCCTCCGATCATTACCGCGTGACCCTGGCCCGCGGCGGGGGGCGCACCATGGAATTCGACGGATGGATCAGCCGCGTGGACAACTTCTACTTCCTTGTCCTCAAGTCCCTCGACGAGGGACCCTCCCAGGGAAAGCACGCCCTCTTCCATTATGAACTCCTTGCCCCCGGCGCACCGCAACCGGGGGGCATCGGAGCCACCCGCATCCGCCTCAGCGAACTCCAACTCGACGATTCGTGCCTTCCCCTGGATGCTTACAAACTCCGCGCCGCGATCCGTCAGGGCCTCAGGGACCAGACTTTGCTGGCCCCCCGTGACGCCGTGGCCGACCGGAAAAAGAATCTCGAAAACATCCCGGGCAGTGTCATCTGGACAAAGACCGGTGGCGTGACGCTCGGAGGAGAGACGTTCTGATGCCGGGCAAAAGCCCGGCAAGGTTGATAGACTGAAGACTTTTAGGCTGTTAGCCCTTGTATCATTTCCAATCCTGATTGTTTCTGACCCAATAGTCTAAACGCCTTCAGCCTAAATCCCTTTCCCTTATGTCCAAACCAGCAACCACCGACACCCGCATGGAGAAGATCGTCAGTCTCTGCAAGCGCCGGGGCTTCATCTTCCAGTCCTCGGAGATCTACGGAGGCATCGGGGGATTCTGGGACTACGGCCCGCTCGGAGCAGAGCTGAAGCGGAATCTCCGCGACACCTGGTGGCGCGCCATGACCCGCGACCGGGACGATGTCGTCGGTCTGGATGCCACCATCATCATGCATCCCGCGGTCTGGAAGGCCAGCGGCCACGTCGACACCTTCGCCGACATGATGCGCGAGTGCACGATCACCAACAAAAGGGTCCGCGCCGACCATGTCGAGCCGCAGGGAGGTTCGGTGATCCGCTTCACGGGAGCCAAGGCTCCGAGCGGATGGAGCCTTGACCGCACCCTCTCGGTACTCATGAAGCAAGGGGAGCACATCGAGAGCTTCCGCAAGCGTGCGAGACTGCTGGTCTCGCAGAACGCCGGGTCGGCGGCGGGCAAACCCGAGGAGATCGAACTGCTGGGAGAGGAACGGACCGAGGTCGTCGAGGGCTCCGTCGATTTCCACCCGGAGACGGGTGGACTGCTCAACGAGTCGCGTCCCTTCAACCTCATGCTCCGCACCTATGTCGGCCCCACGGCCACGGAGGATGACATCGCCTACCTGCGACCCGAGACAGCCCAGGCGATCTTCGCCCAGTTCAAGAATGTCTGCGACTCCTCGCGCGTGAAGGTCCCATTCGGGATCGGCCAGATCGGCAAGGCCTTCCGCAACGAGGTCACGCCCAAGAACTTCACCTTCCGCTCGCGGGAGTTCGAGCAGATGGAGCTGGAGTTCTTCATCAAGCCGGACGAGGCGGTGAAGCTGATCCATGGCTCCGTGGCCTCCTGGAGCGAGGGAGCCGACCTGGGCGAGCCCAAGCCGGACTGGGGCTGGGAGATGTGGCACCGCTACTGGGTCGCCCAGCGCACCGCCTACTACGCCTCGATCGGTCTCGGCGCCGAGGATCTCGACTACTACTGGCAGTCGAAGGCCGACCTGGCCCACTACGCGCGGGCCTGCGTCGACATCCTCTTCAAGTTCCCCTTCGGCACCGACGAACTCGAGGGGATCGCGGCACGCGGGAGCTTCGACCTAACCCAGCATCAAGCCCACTCGGGCAAGCAGTTGGAGTATTTCGACGAGGAACTCAAGACGTCTTGCGAAGCCATGACCGCGGAACAGAAGGCGGCCTTCACCGAGGAGGCCTATGCGGCTCGCAACAATCCCGACACCACCCGCGAAGAGATTGCGGCATTCTGCGAAAAACTCTTCAAGGGACTCTACGTCCCCCACGTCATCGAGCCCTCGGCAGGCCTCGACCGGTTGGCGTTGGCCATTCTCTCGAATGCCTTCGAGGAGGAGACCGTCACCGATGAGAAGGGTAAGAGCGAGGTCCGCACGGTCCTTCATTTCCATCCGCGCATCGCCCCGATCAAGGTCGGCATCTTCCCGCTCCTCAAGAACAAGCCCGAGCTTGTCGCCAAGGCCCGCGAGATCGTCGCGTTGCTCCGTCCCCACATGAGCGTCTTCTACGACGAGACGGGAGCCATCGGACGGCGTTACCGCCGCCAGGACGAGGTGGGAACGCCCTTCGGCATCACGATCGACTTCGAGACACTTGGTGAGGAGAAACCGGAACTCAAGGACACCGTCACCCTGCGCGAGCGCGACTCGATGCAGCAGCGCCGCATTCCCATCGCGGAGTTACTGCCGTTCCTGCTGGGGAAGGTCAGCTGACCCTCGCTTATACCATTTACGCGATTAGTCCGGTGGAATCGGCGAAGAGATTTTGGTGATGGGCTAGGCAATACAGGGCCTTGGGAAAGGTCTGGATAGATCCCGCAATGGCGGGACCCGATAGGGCGAGCCGAGCTTGGAGCGAGCGAGTCAAAAGACCGAGGGCTATCTAAAGATAACCCGAGGGATGACAACAACGCCCATCGCCGAAAGAACCAGCTGATTCAACCAGAATAAGAGTGGAGATGGTATTACCCCCCGGGTTAACCCCGCGCCCGGATCAATGGCCGAGGTATGCCGCCCTCACCTCGGGCCGGTCCCTGAGCTCGGCCGAAGGGCCTTCCAGATGAATCGATCCCGTTTCGAGGACGTAGGCGTACCGGCTGACCTGCAGCGCGAGCGAGGCATTCTGTTCGACCAGCAGCATGGTCATCCCGCGTTCCCTGTTCAGGGCGACGAGCCTTTCAAAAATTGTCTCCACCAGCAGGGGCGCGATCCCGAGCGAGGGCTCGTCCAGCATCAGGCATCCGGGCCTCCCCATGAGGGCGCGGCCGATTGCCAGCATCTGCTGTTCGCCCCCGCTGAGGGTGCCGGCCTGCTGGGCGATCCGCTCGCGGAGGCGGGGAAAGAACTCCCCCACCCATTCCAGATCGGCGGCGATCTCCTTCCGGTCGCGCCGCAGATACGCCCCCATCAGGAGGTTCTCCTTCACGCTCAACTCCGGAAAGACAAGGCGCCCCTCGGGCACATGGGCGAGCCCAGCCGACACGATCCTGTGGGCAGGAAGGCCGGCGATCTCGAGGCCGTCGAAGCGGATCGTTCCGGAGGAGGGCGCGACAAGACCAGAGATGGTCCGGAGTGTCGTCGACTTTCCGGCTCCATTGGCCCCGATGAGCGTGACGATGCTTCCGCGCGGCACCTTGAGGGAAAGATCGTGAAGCGCCCTGATGCCCCCGTAGCGGACCTCGAGGCGCGAGACTTCCAGGATCGGTTCGGCAGGGGTGCTCATGGGGACGTTTCTTCAGGATGGTTCCCCCGTCCTTCGGCGTGCCCGGTTCCGAGATAGGCGGCAATCACTTTGGGATCCGAACGCACCTCAGCGGGGGTTCCCGAGGAAAGGATGCGCCCCTGATCCAGGACGATCAGGCGCTCACAGATTCCCATCACGACCTTCATGTCATGCTCGACGAGCAGGATCGAGGTGCCGAATTCCGAGCGGATCCGGCCGATGAGCCGCTTGAGTTCATCCTTCTCCGTCGGATTCATGCCTGCGGCCGGTTCGTCAAGGAGGAGGAGCCGGGGCTTGGTGGCAAGGGCTCGGACGATCTCCAGACGTCGCTGATCACCGTACGGAAGACTGCGGCTCGGATCGGTGGCAGCCTCCTCCAGTCCGAAATAGGCGAGCAGGCGCCTCTCCTCCTTCCGGATCTCCGCCTCCTCCGTGGTGAAAGCGCTCCCCCGGCGGAGCGTGTGGAAAAGACCATGTCGGAGGCGGGCGATGAAGGAGGTCCTGACGTTCATCCGCACGTCGAGCGACCCGAACAGGCGGATGTTCTGGAAGGTGCGCGCCATGCCGAGCATGTTGATGCGATGGGGAGGCATTCCCGCGGTGGAACGCCCCTCGAAGAGGATCTCACCCGCGGTGGGCCTGTAGACACCGGTGAGGATATTGAAGAGGGATGTCTTTCCCGCGCCGTTGGGGCCGATCAGGCCGACAAGTTCCCCATCGTCGATCCGCAGCGTGACATCGGTGAGCGCCGCGATTCCCCCGAACCGCAGGGAGCATTTCCTGGCCTCAAGCAAAGGGGTCCCAGTACTCATGGGGAGGCGGGGGACTTTTTTCCGGATTCCCTGGGCAGAAGCCTCCTAAGAATGGGCGCGAGGGACTCGGTCGGACGGAGGATCATGAAGAGGATGATGATGAGGGCGTAGGCAACCATCCGGTACTCGGAAAGATCGCGCAACCACTCGTTGAGCAGAGTGATCAGTACAGCGGCGATCGCGACGCCGACAGGACGGCCGAGGCCGCCGAGGATCACCATGGCGATGATCTCGAAGGAGCGCAGGAAATTGAACCCCTCGGGGCTGATGAACTCGACGGCATGCGCGTAGAGGGCCCCCGCCACCCCGGCGAAGAAAGCTCCGATCACGAAGGCCGTCACCTTGAACCTCGTCGTGTCGATTCCCATGGCCGCGGCGGCGATCTCGTCATCCCTCACCGCCTGGAATCCCCTGCCGTAGGTGGAGCGGACCAGCACGATCATCGTGTAGAGGGTCACCACGGCGGCGCCGACCGCCCAGAAGAGATTGGTCGCCGGGAGAATTCCCTCCATACCGCGCGCTCCGCCCACAAAATTGGTGTTCTGCAGGAGCACTCGGATGATCTCCCCGAAGCCGAGCGTCACCATGGCGAGATAGTCGCCGCGCAACCGGAGCGAGGGCCCGCCGACAATGAAGCCGGCCACCGCCGCCACGACGCCTCCGATGACGAGCACGGGTAGGAATGTCGCCTGGGAAGCGAGCGATGTGCCGGTCCAGGAAAGGTGGGGAAAGAGGGAGGGGAGAGCCCTTCCGGTGAGGAGTGCCGACGTGTAGGCACCTACCGCCATGAATGCCGCATGGCAGAGCGAGAACTGGCCGGTCTCCCCCATCACGAGGTTGAGACTCACGGCAAGGATGACGTTGATCGCGGCGAAGAGGATCACCTGCGTCGTGTAGGGATCGATCCATCCACTGCCCGCCTGAAGCATCGCCGCCGCGACCAACCCCGCGGCAAGGCCGATCGCGGGATTCTTCAGAAGCGGGGAAGGAACGCGGAACACCGGAGATTTGTGCTTAATGAGGAGGTCTCTGGCAACGCGATTCGTTCACCGGCGCGCCAAGAACCTTGCCTAATCGCCGTATCCGGCCGGGTGCTTCACGTGCCAGGCCCAGGCGCTCTCGATGATGGTGCGGATGTCCTGGTACTTCGGCTGCCAGCCGAGTTCGCGGCGGACCTTGTCCGATCCCGCGATGAGGCGGGGCGGATCGCCCGCGCGGCGCGGCTTCTCGACGGCCTTGATCTCCCTGCCGGTGACGGCGCGGCAGCAGTCGATGACTTCCTTGACCGAGGTGCCTCCCCCGGTGCCAAGGTTGTAGAAGGCGCTCTCCTTGGCCGTGAGCGCGAGCAGGTGCGCCTGTGCCAGGTCGACGATGTGGATGTAGTCGCGGATGCAGCTGCCGTCGGGCGTCGGGTAGTCGGTTCCGTAGATCTCGACCGACTCCTTCTGGCCGAGGGCGACCTTGAGGATATTCGGGATGAGGTGGGTCTCGATGCGGTGATCCTCCCCGAACTGCTCCGTGGCGCCGGCTGCATTGAAGTAACGGAGCGCGACGAAGGTGATGCCGTGGATCTCGCCGTACCAGCGCAGGACCTTCTCGAACATGAGCTTCGACTCGCCGTAGGGATTGATCGGCTTCTGGGGCAGCGTCTCGTCGATCGGCATCGACTCGGGGATGCCGAAGGTGGCGCAGGTCGAGGAGAAGACGAAGCGCTTCACCCCCTCGGCCACCATGGCCTCAAGCAGGTTCACGCCGCTCGCCACGTTGTTTCGGAAGTATTTGCCCGGATTGGTCATCGACTCGCCGACGAGAGCGTTGGCGGCGAAGTGCATGACGGCCTCGGCCTTTGACTCGTGGAGGGCCAGCTTGATCGCCTCGATGTCGGCGAGATCGCCCTGGAAGAAGGTCGCCCTCGGGTCGATGGCGAGACGGTGCCCCTCGGTGAGGTTGTCAAAGACGGCCACGGTGTAGCCGGCATTCAGGAGTTGCTCGACGCAGACGCTGCCGATGTAGCCGGCTCCGCCGGTGACCAGGATGGTTTTCATGCCTTCAGCTTAAAATCACGCGCCGTCGCGTGAAAGCCGAATCATCAGCCGACCTTGACCTTGGGAGCCTTCGGGGCCTCCTCCTTGCCACCCGGCGTTCCCGATTTCTGGTCCTTCTCCTTTGATGTGGGAGGGAGGACGGGCGGGAAGCCGTTCAGGCGGCGCCAGATCTCGAAGCCGAGCGGCACACGGTTGAGGAAGACCCACCCGATCACCTGGTTGCCCTGGCGGAGGAACTTCTTGTCGGGCCACTCGTCGCCGCGGACATGCTGTTCCGGTTCGATGAGGACACGGAAGTTTCCGGATGCGTCGCTGGCATAATCGATCTGGCGGATCTTGCCCCCGAAGGTGCCGATCGAGACGTCCGGGAATCCAGAGAAGAGGATGGCCGGCCACCCCTCGAACTGGAGGCGCGCCTGCGGAAGGGTTCCCTTGCGGTGGGCGTAGGCCAGCACAAGCGGGGCATCGCGTCCGGTAAGGGTCAGCTCGACGACGCGATCGTTGGTGTCGGGAATGATGGTGCAGAGTTCGTCCCCTTCCTTGAGGTATTGGCCGCCTCCGCCGACGTTGGCATGGACGCGGAAGACGACGCCGTCGCACGGCGCCACCACGTGGCGCGCCTTGAACCGTTCGATCCGGTTCTCGATGTCCTGGAGTTCGCGTTCCGTTGAGAAGAGGCTCTGTTCTCCCTTGCGAAGGTTGCCCCTAGCGACAGCGATCGAGGAAATCCCGGAGGCATCCGTCTGGAGGACCTGCGCCTGCTGGGTGAGGTAGGCGGCCTTCGAGCGTTCCAGTTCAGCGGCGGCCCGCTCGCGGTCGATGCCCGCTCGGTCGATCCGCAGGCGAGCCTCTTCGCGCGAGAGCTTGCTCTCGATGGCGCCGAGCGTACCTCCGGAATGGAGCTTATCGATCATGTCGAAGCGCGTCTGCTCGAAGTCGCGGGAGAACTTGGCATTGGAGAGGACGTGATCCGCCACCTCGACGGCCTTCCGGGCGGACTCCAGGTTCGCCTTGGCGGCGTTGACGGCCGATTCACGGGCCGCTTCGGTGGCCGTGGCGGCGGCACGGAGTTCCAAGACCTCCTCCTTGGCGGCAGCAAGGCGTCCGCGCAGGAACTCGAGCTGCGCGGTGAGACGCGTGCCGAGATCGGGGTCGTTGTCCTCCAGATCGACCACGGGTTCACCTTTCTTCACATGCGAACCCTCGACGACATGCCACTTGCGGACCTGGCCCGGGATCCGCGCAGTCAGTACCTGGGAGCGCTCGACGGGCGAATACGCGATCACGGTGCCGCGCCCCTGCACGGTCTGCTGCCACGGCACAAAGGCCAGCACGAACGGGGAGGCGGCCATGCACCAGAGCACGATCCGGGAGAAGCGCCGGACGACCGACGGGGTTTCCGTCGCGCGGGTCAGATCCTCCCAAGTCACGTGATCCGGGCGGGGTTCGTCGTGTGATTCGCTGCTGCTCATGGGATGGTGACGATGGTGCCGATGCGCTCGGCGACATCGCGCCGGGTGGTCCCGACGATCAGGGTCCAGGGCGCGTCCGGGGCGGAGAGTCTGGTGATGAGCGCCGGGTGAAGCTCCGGGTCAAGGAGATCGAGCGTTCCGTCGAGCAGCAGCAGGCGGGGCTTGGCAAGGATGGCCCTGGCGATACCCAGGAGCACCAACTCGGAGGCCGAAAGGGGCCATCCCGTGGAGGAGAGAGGGGTGGAGAGCCCCTGGGGGAGGGACGCGACGCGTTCCTCCAGACCCGCATCCTGAAGGGCCTGCCGGATCTCCTCGACCCCGATCTTGTCGTTCCCGGCACGGAGGTTCTCGAGGATCGTTCCGGAAAAGACCTCCCCTCGGCCGGCAAGCGCGATGAGCCCGCGTGCAGCGGAGCGGTTCAGCGTGGTGGATCCGATGCCGTCGAAGAAAACACGCGCCCCTTCGGGGGAGCGGAGCAGCGAGAGGGTCTCTAGGAACCGCGTCTTCCCGCATCCGGGAGGGCCGAGGAGGGCGATCCGCGAGCCTGCGGAAGCTTCCAGGGAAATCTCCCCGCCGGGTGCGGGGCAGAACGCCTGGACGGCCAGGGGCTTTCCCGCAGGAAGGAGCACCTCGCCCCCCTCCGGTTCCAAAGTGAAGCTCTCGATGACGCCGAGTTTGTCCAGTGAGGCCTCCAGGTCGTAAAAGGACTGCAGATGTTTTCCGCTCTTGGCCAGGGCCGAGAGCACCAGGGTGACGATCAGTTCGGAAGCGACCAACTGGCCGAGGGTGAGCTGGCGGTTGATGACGAGCCAGCCGCCCAGTCCGAGCAGGAATGTGCTCCCCACAGCCTCCAGATAAATCATGAAAAGATTCTGCCGCCAGAAGATCCTGAAGTGATCCTTGCGTGCCCTGATGTAGTCCGCGCTCAGGGAGCGTGCCCGGTCGAGGGCCAGGCCCTGCATGGATCCGGTGCGGAAGAGGGAGGGGGAGCGGGCAATCTCCCCGATCCATCCGGCAAGGTCGAACTTGGCATAGCTCTCCTCGATGCGGGTGGAGACTGCGCCGGTTCCGAGGGTGAGGGTCACCACGACCACCGAAACGATGAGGATGACGGCGTAGGAGAGAAGGTAGGGGTGGTAGCAGGAGAGCAGGATGAGACCCACCAGCGTGATCATGACCACGCCAATCCCTTCCACCAGAAGCCCCGCCAGGGACTTCTGCACCGAGCTGATCTCGAAGAACCTGTCGGCCAGATCGCCGGCGTTGCGCCCCTCGTAGGAGGAGGGTTCGGCCCGCGAGAAATTCGCCGCGAACTTCTCCGCATAGCGGACGAAAAGTCGGCGCTGGAGATACTCAGCCAACAGGATCTGAAGGCACTTCATCGTGGCCGCGATCAGGAGCAGGGCCAGCATCACCAGCGCCAGGGCGACCACCGGCCAGAACAGGACACCGAAGGCGACGGTGTTCACCAGCGTCTCGATGGCCGCCGGTCCCGCGATCGAAAGGAGGCCGACGGCAAGCGCGAAGATCAGGATCATCCCCACGTCCTGGGGATCGAGATCGAGGGCTTTTCGGAGGCGTTTCAAGGAGCCTTCGTCGGCGTGGTGGCGTGCGTGGGACATGTGAGGCGGAACGAAGAACCTACAGTGGCAGGTGTCTTTGATCCATTAGATGGAATTTAACGAGTGCTTTGATAAAATCTAACAAGTCATCGGATGCCCACACAAAAAAGCGGAGACCGCGGCCTCCGCTTTCCATGGATGGCATGCATCCGGATCAGACCGCCTGTTCCCCGGTCTCCTCAGTGCGGATGCGGATCGCGTTCTCCACGGGGAGGACGAAGACCTTGCCGTCGCCGATCTTGCCGGTCTTGGCGGCGGCGACGATCGCCTTGATGGCGCCGTCGACGGCGCTGTCGGCCAGGATGACCTCGAGCTTGATCTTGGGGAGGAAGTCGACGGTGTACTCACTGCCGCGGTAGATCTCGGTGTGTCCCTTCTGGCGGCCGAAGCCCTTGACCTCGGTCACCGTCATGCCCTCGATGCCGAGTTCGCTGAGGGCGTCCTTCACTTCCTCGATCTTGAAGGGCTTGATGATCGCTTCGATTTTTTTCATGTCGCTTGGTGCTTGGATTCGGGTGCGTTGGGATGGGTTGGGTGAAAGGGTCGGGATTACCCGTTCAGGGTGTATCCTTCCTCGCCATGGTCATGGATGTCCAGCCCTTGTGATTCGATTTCACCACCGGGTCGGAGTCCGACCAGCAGGCGGACCACCAGAGCAATGAGGAGGCTGGCGGGAAGAACGAGCAGGAGCGTGACGCCGATCGCCTTGAGCTGGACGAGCCAGAGGCCATGTCCCTCGAGGGCGGCCTTAAGCCCGTTGGCCGCGGCAGGGGATCCTAGGAGATTCGGATTGGCGGCGGCGGTGGCGAGGATGCCCGTGAGGATCAGGCCGACCGTGCCGGAGACGCCATGGACGCCGAAGACGTCGAGCGTGTCGTCATAGCGGAAGGCCCGCTTGATGGTCGTGCAGGCGATGAAGGAGACAAGGCCGGCGATGGCCCCGATGATGACCGCCCCGCCCGCATCGACAAACCCGCAGGCGGGCGTGATACCGACGAGACCAGCAACGGCCCCCGAGCAGAAGCCGAGCACGCTCGGCTTGCCGCGCTGGAGGAACTCGACGAGGGGCCAGACCAGACTGGCGGTCGCGCCGGCGAGGGTCGTGGTCAGGAAAGCGTTGGCGGCGATGCCGTCGGCGGCGAGGGCGCTACCGGCGTTGAAGCCGTACCAGCCAACCCAGAGGATCCCCGTGCCGACGGAGGCGAGAACCATGCTGTGAGGCATCATCGGCTCGCGGCCGAAGCCCCGGCGCCTGCCGAGGATCAGGCAGAGGACAAGGGCCGACCAGCCGCAGGCCATCTCCACCACCATGCCGCCGGCGAAGTCGATGGCCGGGATCGCGGCCTTCGGGTTCCAGACGCCGTTGAGTAGGCCGGTGGCGCCCCAGACCATGTGGGTGAGCGGGATGTAGACGATCAGGAACCAGAGGAAGGCGAAGAGGATGACCGAGGTGAACTTCATCCTCTCGGCGGAGGCGCCGAAGATCAGCACCGGCGTGATGATCGCGAAGGTGAGTTGGAAGATGCAGAAGACATTCTGCGGGATCCAGAAGGCGTAGTCGGTGTTCGGCGCATTGCCGACATCACGGAGAAACAGGAACTCCGTTCCCCCGAGGAAAGGACTCAGCGCATTGGCCAGCGGGCCCGCATCGCTGGAGGCGAAGCTCTTGCCGAAGACGAGGCTGTATCCGAAGGCCCACCAGATGATCGCAACCAGCGCCGTGATGCCGAGGCAGAGGGCGGCCATCGAGAGGACATTCTTCTGGCGGACGAGTCCGCCGTAGAAGAGGACGAGACCCGGCAGGGTCATGAACAGCACCAAGGCCGCGGAGACCATCATCCAGGCGGTGTGCGAGGGTGAGGCCGAGGGTGCGATGCCGGTCGGCGCGGGGTCGGAGTTGCTTCGCTCGGCCTCGGCATAGGCGACGCGCTGCTCGAGCGTGGGGGTCGGTGAGGGAGCGGCGGGAGCGGCGGGAGCGGCCGTGAGGCGTGTCGCCGGGAGCGCCAGCGGGAGGAGAAGCAGAAGGAGAGGGAGGAGTCGTGATCGGATGCTCATGGGATAAAGTAGCGGGGGTTTTACCCGAAACACCTTTCCGCAGGCCAGACTTTCATGGGCTTTGGGGCTTTGGGGCTTTTTAGGCTGAAGGCTGTTAGGAGTGCGGCAACTTCTGCCCTGTCACTGCAACCCCTTCATCCCCGATTTCGCAATGGAAGGATGCCAACAGAAGACTGGGGAAAAAATCAGAGAGAATGAATATGGAACTCAGGAACTCAGGAACTCAGGAAAAAGCCGCTGCAAATAAACTCACCAATGCGGAATCGTGAAGAGAAGCCGACTTTGACAAACTGAGTTGGGCAGCGAATTTGCCCATGCAAGACCGCTTGCAGAGCGGTTTTGGATCAACTTGCCTGCCTTCTTCTGACGTCCGTTTCCTCCCTTCCTGAGTTCCATATTGATCATTGCAGTCCATGATTCAGCGACTGAATAAACAGAAGATGCTCTAATCCATTTTTGGGTTCATGATCCTTGCGGTGGGGCCTCCGTTTCCCCGGTCTCCAACTCCTTTCAGATGAGGCGCTCCAAGTATTCGGACGGAGTCACCCCCTCCGACTTCGCGAGGTTTTCAACTACCTCGCGAAGTTGCGGATCAAGCTGTGCTTTGACTTTTCCGATCGGTTTGGTCACAGAGTCACGGGCCTCCATCCGCCCCGGCCGTCGGAGCAACCGGTGACCCGGCCATCCTTGGTCATGACGAAGAGGTGGATCCAGCCGTTGGCCACGAGGTTGGCGACATCCTTGTGCTTGGCGAGCACCTTGTCGATCGACTCCGCAGGCGCTTCCACGATGACGGCGAGCCGGAGCGGTTCGTGCCTCCACTCCCGGCCGTCGTGCACCGACTGGAAAGGCAGGCCCGTCTTGAGGTCGCCGCCGTTCCCCTCGTGGACCCCGAGCAGGCCGGCCACGTTGTGGATCACCTTGTCGCCGGAGCCGAAGAGCCTGTTGTCGACGGTGGAGCCGAAGTACTGGAGGTTGATCCAGCTCGCCACGACCACCGGGGCGATGAGCAGCAGTTCCAGGGTCGCCTCGCCGTCGTCGAGATCGTGCCGGTAGTCGTGCAGGAAGACCCTGCCGCCGAGATCGAGACCCCGCGTCCGCTCCCTGGGGGCGGCGATGAAGGCGTGGTTGCCCGCAAGTCCCCACTCGGGCCGGACCTGCGCCCAGTCCCGGCTCCTCGCGGCCACCTCGGCATCGAGATCCACCGCGACCGGATCGAGCCCGAGGAGCGGCGCCCTCTCCCTCCGGGCGATCCCTCCGGCCTGCCGGAGATTCCGCGCAAGCGAGGCGACCGGCTCCCTGTGCGAGGCGGGCCCCGAGTCGAGGCCGAAGAGCGTCACCTCGTCGGTTGTCGTGTTGTGAAGGCCGGCCAGGAAGAGCGTCTCTTCCGGAATCACGATTCCCTGGTCAAGGAGCCCTTTCCGGACCACGGGATCGTTGAGGATCTCGGCGGCGGTCCTTGCATTGGCCTCGCCTGTGTGGCCGCCGCAGGCGCCGCAGTCGAGACTCGAGCCGTAGGGATTGTTCTCCGTCGTGCTGCCGTGGCCGCAGAGGAGGACCAGCTTGGAAAGGCCTCCCTTGGCCAGGCCCATGTGCCGGAGCGCACCGGCGGCAAGCGTCACCCTGGTCTCGGGCGGGAGGACCGAGACATCGACATCGCAGCCGCAGCCCTGCTCGGGGTGCGAGTGACCTGTCAGGTCCCGGATCATCCTGCCGAGGAAGCCGAGCCCGAGGGTCTCGACAAAGACAAAGCTCGAGACGGCGGAGTTCTTGAAGGACTTCCAGGCCCCGGCGAACCGCTTGTGCCGCGCGATCGCGCCGAGTTCGGCCCGGGAGCCATGCGAGGGAACCTTCACGGCGGGGGTCAGGAGAACCGGGCACTGCGGGGTGCCGCTTGTCTCGCCCGCGGGCACCGCCTCGATCGGGAACCCGAAGAAGCCGGCGAACCCGATGGTCTTTCCGGTCGGGGCCACCTGTTCAAGCGCCCTCCGGAAGACCTCCGACCGGACATCGATGCAGAAGACCGCCTGGAAGTCGGGAGCCTCACCCGCTTTGCCTCCACCCAGGGAGGCGAGCTGGCCGAAGAGCTTCCGCCGGGTGGCGATCTCATGGGCCCGCTGCCAGAGGAACTGGGGAGCGGCGGCCGCGGGGGTGCTCGCCGTGGCCTCCGCGTGGCCGGTCGGGGCGGTGAAGGCCACCGCGGGGAAGGCGTTCTGCAGGGCGCACTCGTAGACCAGCCTGATGGCAAGCAGATGCCGTAGGGTGTCGTCCTGTTCTCCCTGGAGCCCTTTTTCATGGGCGAGGAACTTCAGGTGACCCGCCCAGCCGCCGATGCCAAGCAACAGGGAGTGGAAGACCTCCGTTGCCGCGGACTCTTCGAGACCCAGGGCGGCGGCCGCCCTGTCGATCTCGTGGGCAGGATCGTCCCCGAGGCCCCGGACGAATTCCCTCCAGCCCCTCAGCCCCCCCGTCTCGGGGTTCCTGTCGAGCGAGGCGGCCTGCCGCCAGGCAGCGAAGAGCGGTACGCCCTTCCAGGGGAATCCCCAGAGCGCCTGACCGCCGTCGAAGTAGGCCGTGCACCATTTGGAAATCTCCTCGGTCACGAAGGCGCCCCACCGGGTTCCGGACTCCGCGTCGATCCGGGCGCTCGGCAGGTCGGCGGGAGGGAGCGACAGTTCCCACGCGTCGGCCTGAATTCCTGACACGAGTTCCTCCGTGGTGAGACTTGCATCCGCTTCGCCGATTGCCCTCCGCAGATCCTCCGCGGTGATCTTCCCTGCACCGTGGAGTTCCCGGTAGAAGGAGGGAGGGAGTGCCAGGGGCGTGCCGGCATTCCGGGCGAGCACTCCTGCGGCCTTGGTGAAGGGCATGTCGGAGAGCCCGACAAAGGGATTCACGGCGACGAACCGCGAGAGCGGCCAGAGCGGCGCGATGCGACCCAAGGCTTCATCGGCCTGGGTCCTGAACGTGTGGGAGGGGATCGTGGTGGCGTTGGAGTGCATGGTGGTGGTGAGGATTTGAGTGAGCGTGAACGTGAGTTGAGGGTCGTTTGGAGAGCGTCAGGATTTCCGGGCGCGGGGCGGCCAGATCGAGGCGATCAGGCGGTTGGCCGCGGTGTTCACGTAGAAGCCGTTGTAGGCGTGGACGAAGAGGGTACGGCCCGCGGCCGTCGAGGCCCATGTCGGGGGAAGGAATGCCCGGAGAGCCAGCAGCAGGAAGGAGAGGGCCGTGAGCAGGGCGATCGGCCAGGCCATCGTGAAGGCCGGGGCCGGGGCGACGGAGGCGCCTAGCAGATGCCGCGTCCCCTCGTGGAGGGCGACCGAGAGGAGGCCGACGCCAGCGGCTACGGCGAGTCCCGAAAGAAATCCGATGACGCCCGAGGAGGTCGACCACCAGTGCCAGAGGAGCTGGGCAAGGGCCACGGCCAGGATCAGACCGAGACCGAAGC
>JBIIGI010000058.1:0-16661 GCA_044236545.1 Chthoniobacterales bacterium | reverse complement strand
GCAAGGTACTCCTGGCCATTGATATTCGTCAAAAGGGACGAATCCAAGGGGACAGGATGATTGGAGTCGTAGAAGATGATCGGATGGGGTCCTCCTCCAGTGTCGACAGCAACACGGACGTTGGTCACAACAAAAGAGGACTCGCCGTTCGAAACGGAGAGGGTGCCGGAAAGGAGCTGATTTTCATAGGCCCCGTTCGAGTCGCGGTTCATCCGGAAGTACGAGGCATTGGGGCTCTGCGTATCATTGGTAGTGAGACCTATCCTCAGAACGCTTTCCCCATTGGTTTGGATGCTGATCCGGAAGCCACGAGTGATTCCCGCCCCAAAGCTCATCTGTGAGATGATGTTTCCAATACCATTTTGGTTCGAAGCGAGGCCCATCCCAAAATCACCGTAGAAGCTTTTGACGTATGGTGCATTGCTGCTTCCCTCGGAAGGCCATGTGGTCTTCCCGCCATAGGTAATATTTGTGGCCTGATTCACCTCCACCCAAGGAGAAATAAGCAGCGGAGAGAGGGCATCAGGACCATGGAAAAATGAAACCCGGGTTGATGTTGCAATGCCCAAAAGCTTATCCCCACTGGCATAGGCATTGGTTGCCTCGATGTAGGCACCTTGCTCGTTGGTTTTTCGGGTGAAGTTGGTGCCCCACCATGGAGATGAGTCCGAGTAGGCGGCCGCGAAACCGTGACCCCCGGTGTCGAAGGTAAAAAACTGCGGGGACATTCCGCCCCCGAGCGAGAGGTAGATTCCCACTTTGGGTCCTATCCCCGGGACATTCGTGTGATAGAGCGGGATATCCACGCTACGGTCGATCAAGAACTGCGCCGGGAGGGGAGTTCCCGAAAGGAGCATGGCGAGGGCCACGATCGATGCGCGTCGCCTCCCTGTCGCAACCAGAAGCCTTGAAAAGAAATCTTTCATGAATTGCTCAATTAACTGGGGTCTCAAGCATGTACTTCCAGACGGGGATATTCACCTCGTTGAAAAGGGGAAAACAATGAGCCTCCTTCGACGTTTGAAAAGGCCTTGTCGAGGTGAATAGGTGCGAGCCTCCGTATGGTGGCTGGCTCTCATCGGCGTTGACGATGGTGTATTTTGGCAGCAGGCCGACGGCACGGTAGTTCTCCAGTTGTTCGGGATAGGTGCAGCCCTGCCGGTCCTGACGGTGCACGTAGCTGAAAAGGCGGTTGAGGGAAGTCTCACTCGGGCGATGGTACCATGCTGCCGGCTGGTGGTGGAATTTGCTGAAATCCTTGGGAGCCCCGAACATCAATACCCTCTCCACGGGATGCTCCATCGCCATGAAAAGGGCATGTCCACCCCCCTGTGACTGTCCCACCAGGATGAGTCTGCTCCAGTCGATGGCGCCATTGGGTAAGAGATACTGATCCCATCCTTCTCCGGGTTGGTGCTCCGCCAGGAAGTGGATGAGGTGGTGGAGGCGTGAACGAATGCAATCGGGTTGCTCCGTCCGGAAACGTCCAAAGGGAGTTTCCGCATTGATGATATTATTTCTGGCTCTGGCAAAAGCCGAGGGATCACGGGCTTCATCCAGTGTCGAGATGGTCACCAGACTCGGGTATGCAAGCCCCAGCACGGAGAACCCCTCCTTGGCCGCCATCTTGGAGAATGCCGCCGGCGGTTTTCCTTTCCCGTTGGTGCCGGGGAGGAAAACCACAAGTTTTCCCTTATCGGGAACCCCAGGTGATCGGAATACCCAGTGGAACCAGCCATCGCCGTTATAATTCCTGATGCGCGGATCAGTATCCGATGGAAGAATCCTGCGAATCTGTACCCCGTCGATGTTTCCCGGAACATCATTCCCAACCTCATCTTCATTCTGCTGGGCCAATACATGAGAGGCGACGCACGGAACGAGTAATGCGAGAATAATCGAGCGCAGAGACCTACTGTGTCTTGAATCAATCATAAAACTCTCGGTGAGAAATCATGGTTATTGTGGGTGCGGGGGTGAAGCCCATTCTTCCAGTAAAAACCGAAATATTTAACCCGGATTGCGCAATAGAGCGGTGTTGACAGGTTTGAGCGTTTCACCCGGATGGTGAGTCCATGAAAGGGTTAAAAGCGTTACACCGTTAAAAGGTTACAAGGGGCTGAAGTCCGAGGCCGAATGGAACTCATGCAGGCATCTTTTGACGGCGGTTTCCCTGACATTCCCCTTCCGAATCTCGGGTCAGGGCTCTTCCGGATCCACGTTGACGCCACTTGCCTTTGCCTCAGCATCTCCCGATGCATTGATGCCGCTTCCCTCCCGGGAAGCCGCGGCACCCTTTGGGCAGTGACAGAGTCGCAGTCTTCCGCACACCCTCCCGGGTGTTTGGTTCGTCCCTTTCGGGACTGTCCCGGCAGTTGCGGGACAGGCTACGCCGTGCCACCAGGCACTCGGCGGTCGGCAAGCGGTGGCGCCCTTCGGGTCCTCCCGCAGTCGCGGGACGGGATCTTACGCGGCTCTTTTGTACTCGCTTGCTTTGCCTCAGCCTCTCCCGAGGCCCTCGTCCTTCGGACTGCTTCGCTGGCTACATCGTGCTTCCCTGCACTCGATGTTCGCAAGGCTCGCCCAGAGGGTTCATCCGCCGATGGCAGATGACTACAACTCGACATTCCCATGGCCTCGTTTCAACGGCTTGGTTCAGCCTAACCCCTTTCTTGGGGGGGAGGTGCTATTGGCCCTCCCGAAGGCTCCTTCTGATCCATTCCGGATCTCTCCGGGCATCCAGAACGCGAAACACGATTACTTCATCCCCGGAGACACGGTAGTAAATGCAGAAGGGGAACCGCTGCACCACGAGCCGATGGTATCCAAGACGGACGGTATGAATCCCAGCCTAGGAAAGCGCTGAATAAATCCCATGAAGGCCGCTGAATGGCAGTTGCTGATTTTTGAAGGCGCGAGCGATGGGCGATACCCGCAGCGGTCTCACCCGAGCGAGTAACGCCACAACGACGAGCGGCGGGAGCCGCGTCGTAGCCTGCGAAGCAGTCCGAAGGACAAGACCGTCGGGAGACGGCGAGGCAAAAATCGACAACTGGCTTCAGCCCATAGGGTTGCGGAGATAACAGGCCGGGCGCTGTGTTGGCTTAGCACTTACAGCCCGCTGCGGGGATGCTCGTGCCAAGCCGCCTTGCCCGCGGTCCATTCTTCCAGCAACGGCCTCTATGCGATTTATTCAGCGCTTCCTTAGAGCGTCAGGGAATCGATCTCAGAGAAAAGCGCGTCGAAAAAGTAATCACCGACGCCATCGGCTTGCCGTTCGTGGAACTCCCTTGCCGATCCTAGATCCTCAAGCGCGGAACGAAGAATCCGGAGCTTCATTCAAACCGTGCGCGCAGCTCTTTCTTGGCCTCCTGCCAATCCAGCACCTCGATCTGACCAGCCGCCAGCGCTACCTCGGTCTTGCGGAGTGCCTCGCCGTGCCAGGCCGGACTCTCGAAGGATTCCGCATCTGCCGCGAGATCAGCCCAGAGAGCCTCGATGATCTTCAGCTTTTCAGGGGCGGGAAGCTGACGAAGTTCGGCAACAGTCATACCCCACCACTACTCCTCCATCCAGTGCCAGTCAACTTCCGCCAATGGACTGCTGATTGCTCCCGATCAGGCACTTTGTAACCTTCTAACCCTTCTAACTTTTTAACCACGGCCTCCGATCACCGATTACCGATTTCTGCCTCTTCCCCCAGCCCTCGACTTTCGACTTTTGTCTTTCGACTCGGGAATTCTCCCCTCCAGCACCTCCCTATCTCCTATCTCCCATATCCGCCACTATCTAATTCCTATTGGAGGCTGAATATCTCCCCTTCTTGATCTGAGTCGGCGATGGGTCTTTGGAATACCCTTACCCTTCCTTTTTCGACAATCCAAAGTTTACCAACCAACGCCTGAGTTCTTAACGCTATGACAAGAGTCTGCATTAACAGCTCCAGATCTTCGGATGTCAGCCTTGCTGGTCCTCTCAGAACGGCAATCCCCGCTGAGGATTCCGGAGGGAATCGAAAGGGATTTGAAAAATCGAGATCCAGAGTCACCAAGGCCCTACCCTCAGAGAAGCATCTTTTTGCTAACTCCTCATCAGTCGCAGAGGTTAGTGACTGGATCGCAACCGTGCACACATCGTGCCCATCGGCCACGAGAAGATCCATACCCCGTTTTCCGAGGTTTTCATCTAGCTTCAGCTTCACGCAGCCGACTCGAGTTCCACCGGAACAAAACGCTCGCGCGACATGGCTGCGCCATAGGCGATGCAGGCCTGGATATCCTCCGGTTGAAGATCAGGGTAGGATTCTAGTACTTCCTGAACCGAATTACCGTTTGCTAGAAAATCAAGGATCAGAGAAACCCAGATCCGGTGACCTCGGATGCACGGCTTTCCGGCGCAACGGGCTGGGTCGATCCATATCCGCTCTTGAATAAGTTTCTGCGCGTCCATGCACATACCAGTACTCCCACCCGCAGTCCCCGTCAACCTCGGCAAGCTTTACAGCTATTAGGCCAACAACCTTTTGTATGCAGGATGAGGCCCAGACGAACTTGCCGGTTGAAACAAGGTCTTTAATGGCTTATTGAAGGGTTCATGAAAGCGACTGGATTCACTTATTGGGAGTCGGACGGGCATTGGGTTGGATACCTTGACCAATACCCCGACTACATCACCCAAGGAGAGAGTCTGGAGGATCTCAAGGAACATCTCGCCGATCTCTACAAGGATCTTACTTCAGGAGAGATCCCGCACGTTCGTCATCACGCAGAGTTGGAGCTCGCGTGAAGCGCAGGGATCTCGTCCGGGCGGTTGAAAAGGTGCGTGGGAACGCAGCTTAGTCATACCGAAGGTAGTCCGAGCATTGCTTGGATGCCTGATCGGGGACGATCGGCAGACAACTAGCTGGTGCCGTCTTCATTCGGCATGGGGGTAAGCACGACTGGTATCACAATCCGGCAACAGGGATCAGTCAGCCGATTCCCAGGCACACGGAGATTAATGAATTCCTTGCCCGAAGCATCCTTCGCAAACTCGGCAGGGAGAGTAAAAAGTAAGGACCCTGCGCTGGAGTCGACCTGCTTTTGACGCCCCCCCTGAAAGTCCAACAGCATTGACGGCACTTGCCTCCAGGCAAGCGGTGCCGCCCCTATCGGGGCTGCCTTCGGCAATACCGGAACATGGGAATGTTCGGGATAGCCTACGCACAGCGTAGCCCGCAGGGAGCTACTCGCGGGCGCGAGAGCTGCAATCTACCGCGCCGCATCCCAGCGGCTTGGTTCAGCCTAACCACCTTTTTTAGGGGGTAGGACGCTCTACGACCTACCTGGTGTGGGATGATTTTCGGAAATGAAAACTATTCCTTCCTGTATCCTCCTCTCCGTGTTCTTTACTAGTTTCACAGTTGCCGGAGCCGATCGCGTTTACTCAGATGCCAACGGTGGATACATCACCTCCGAGGGTCGGGTGACTCCCGATTGGGGAGGTGGGTATTTCACCCCCCAGGGACACGTCTACTCGGATGGCATGGGTGGATACTACACACCCAATGGTCACCTCGCCTCGGATGGCAGGGGCGGATATTATACTTCTCAGGGTCATGTCGCCTCGGACGCGTTAGGGGGCTTCTATGCGCCCAGTGGGCGCATCTACTCCGACAGCCAGGGAGGTTTCTACATCCCAAACAGCAATAGGGAAGAGGGATTGGGTGGTTTTTATCCTACTAGTGATTCGGACGATTGCAGGAGAAAGAAAGACATAGACTGAAAGACAGAGGTGAGTGCTTCACCCCCGTTCAGTGCGAAGTGATGATCTGGATCCATTGCCTCCTCACCCCTTCAACTTCAATTCCCATCTCTCATTCACTCATGGCCACCATCGCCAACTGTCCCGTCCCCTTCCGGTTCCAGTGTCCCAAGCTCTGGAAAAACCTAGAGCCGACCGACGAGAGCGACATCCGCTTCTGCCCGACCTGTCAAAAAAAGGTCTATCTCTGCCGCGATATGGAGGAAGTGGCGCGACACGCCCAGTCCGGGGACTGCATTGCCATCCGCACCTCGGCACGGAGAGAGCACTACGTCGGTGATGTCGGACCTCAGTGATCACGCCCCCACCCGTCAACCCCGCCTCCATTTGCTCCTCTCCGATCCCTCCTAATAGTCTAATAGCCTAACAGTCTATCTACCTATTCCTATGGGCTTTGAACTCGCTTGTGCCCACAAGGCTCACCCCTCAGAAACTCTCGGGGCTGCCTGCGGCAGTCCAACTCGGTCTTCCCTAGACCTCGTTTTTTCGATTTTATCTGCCGATCCGCCCGGATCAGGCATCCTCGCTTCGCAAGGACTACCTGCGGTATGATTAAGCTGCTTTCCCACGCACCTTTTGACTTAAGCCTTAACTCATAAAACCATGGGTTTTTTTCGTTTTAGGAGATCGATCAAACTCTTCCCAGGTGTTCGTTGGAATATCGGGAAGAAGAGTACCTCCCTCAGTTTCGGGGTCAGGGGAGCCCAATACACCGTCGGAACCTCGGGGAGCCGCACCACGGTTGGCATCCCCGGCACCGGCCTCTCCTACACCGAGACATCGGGCCGTGCCGCTCCTAAGGGGGGGACATCCGGCAGCGTGGGGTGTCTTGGGCAGATCATCGTCTTCCTGATCGTTGTGGGCGGCATCAGCATGTGCGTCAACAGTGGGAAGGAAACCCCCGCCACTGACAAAAAGACCACGGCCTCACCGACCCCTTTGCCCTCGGCCACCCCCGTCAATCAGCCTACCCCTGCACCCACGGCGACACCACCTCCCTTCCCCGAAAGCCGCTACTGGCCCAAGGAAGTACGCATCTCAGCACCTGTTGTCCTCACTGGCACCGTGGGTGGGGGGACCATCATGCAGACTGCAAAGCCCGGTGCTATCTTGGATGCCTCCCTTTCTCCCGATCACAAGACCGTCACCCTCCGACGCCTCGACATCACTGGAAAGCTCCCGATCGGGGATACGGATTTTGTCGAGAGGGCGAGGAAAGCGGCGCTGGGGCAATGAACTCTGTAGATCTTACTCAATCCCTTGGCCGGCCGGCGCTCTGGATCAGTCGGATTGAGAAGCGTTTTGGCATGCAGATCTTGGAAGACTCGAGATATCGGCGGATAGCTGTGTTGGCCTGCGGTCGCCGTAGGACTACTACGGCTTCCCTTGGCCGCCTTGCTCTGCATTGAATTCGGGCGTGCCCACGCCGCTCACCCCTTGGGGCTGCCTGCGGCATTTCTACCTGCTCCCGCCAGTCGCAGGTTTCAATCTTCCGAGTCTTGAAGAAATGACTCCGAATCACCTCGTCACTTGTAGGGCAAACAGCATACGCTTGTCGGATTCCTTCCCAGATGAACGTTGATCAAAGAACAGGTGGCGAACTCTTTATCGTCGATAACAGCGACGAGCATTGGAAAGGAATTCAGTACCTCTCGGACTGGACCGAGATTGCGAGCGCATTCGATATAGCGACCGGCTTCTTCGAGATCGGCTCCCTGCTTGCGCTCGATGGAAAGTGGCAGAAGCTCGAAAAGATCCGCATTCTGATGGGGGATGAGATGACCGCAAGAACGCGGACGACACTCTTGGAGGGTCTTAAGGCACAGGTCATCGAGCGCCTCGATGCCTCAATGGAGAACGAGAAGGAGAAGAACGACTTTCTAACCGGCGTCGGCGCGATCGTTGAGGCCATCAAGGCCGGAAAGCTCGAGTGCCGTGTTTATGGCAAGCGCAAGTTTCACGCCAAGGCTTACATCACACATCCGCGAGTTTCGGTAATAGGCTCCGTGGCGCTTGTCGGTTCCAGCAATTTTACTTATCCGGGTCTGACTCAGAACATAGAGCTGAACGTTCAGATCCGAACACCTGGTGACGTATCTGATCTTCAGGAGTGGTTTGAGCGTCACTGGGAGCAGGGAGTCGATGTTTCCGAGGAGGTTGTTCGTGTGATGGATCGGCAAATAGCCGAGTACACCCCGTTCCAGGTTTACACAAAGGCCCTTCAGGCACTTTTCAGGAATCGGGAAATGACCCCTGTTGCATGGGACAAAGCCGAGTCCGTGATGTATCAGAAGCTCGATGTTTACCAGAGGGAGGCATACCACTCTTTGCTTAAGATCTCCAAGAACTACCGGGGTGCCTTTCTCTGCGATGGTGTCGGTCTGGGAAAAACCTTCGTGGGCCTTCAGTTGATTGAGCGCCTCGTCCTCAAGGAAAAAAAGAATGTCGTGCTGATCGTCCCCAAGTCGGGCCGCGAGTCCGTCTGGGAGCGAAATATCCGAAAGCACCTTCCCATGCTGGGAGGCGATTTCACCAACCTCGTGGTGATCAATCACTCTGACCTCATGCGGACTTCCGATGACTTTCCCCGTCGCATCCAGAGCATACGGGAGCGGGCAGATGTCGTGATTATCGACGAGGCGCACCATTTTAGGAACCGTGGACTAGCAACCAAGGATGAAGAGATCCGATCCCGATACTGGAAGCTCTATGACCTGATCCGGGAGAAGCAACTGTTTCTCCTCACGGCGACCCCCGTGAACAATAGCCTCACCGACTTCCAGCATCTCGTGGAGCTGTTCACCCGCGAAGATCAGGGTGCATTTGCCACCAGGCTCGGGATTCACAATATAGCTAGCCACTTCATCGTCTTGGAGAAGTCCCTGAGAAACGCTTTGAAGGGTGAATATGGCGAACTGTTCGACCATGCAGGGGTCGACGTTGAGAAGCTTCTTTTTGACGACAAGCTGTTCCGTGAAGTTGTCGTCCAGAGAAGCCGTTCATATGTCCGCAAGAGCCAGGAGCAGCACGGAGGACGCGATGTGGTATTCCCGAATAAGGAAGCCCCGAAGGTCATCGGATACTCCGTCCACAAGACGTACGGCCACTTGCTCGGGACCATTGAAAAAGCCTTCTGTAAGGACAAGCCTCTCTTCGCTCTCGCACTCTATAACCCGATTGCCTACGCGAAGAACCTCCCGACTGAGAAAACGAAAGAGCAATCATTCCGCGAGAACCGGCAGAAACAGGTGGTTCGACTCATCCGGCTGCTTTTCCTGAAGCGCTTCGAGAGTTCCATCGTGGCGTTTCGTTCCTCCTGTCAGACCCTGATGGTCAAGCTCATCGCCTTCCTGCGCGTCAATATCGATCAGGAGAACTCCGTCGAGGTGCGCCGCTTCGAGAAGTGGAAATCACAGAATGAAGATCTCTTGGCCAAGATCCAGAAGGAGAAAGCCCTCCTTGACGAGGAGGAGGAGGCCGAGGAGAGCGAGATTGGCGACGACTTCATCGACGCGATGCAGGAGATGAAGCTCTCCCGTGACGAATATCGCGTGGACGAGATCTTTGATGAGACCTACAGCGACCTTGAGACCATCGTGCGCTTGCTACACGAGATGGCCCTTCTCGATTCCTCGCATGACGACAAGCTCCAATCCCTCATCAAGCTTCTGAAGAAAAAGGATCTCAAGGGCCAGAAAGTCATCCTCTTCACCGAGTTCATGTCCACCGCCCGTTACTTGAAGCGAGAGCTCATCGCCGCTGGGCTCGATGGCGTCGATGAGATCGATAGCAATAGCAAGCGGGACCGGGCAGATGTCATCCAGGAATTCGCCCCCTACTACAACGAGAGCAGTTCTTCCAAACTCAGCGCTGATGGACGCGACGAAATCCGCATCCTGATTTCCACCGATGTCCTTTCCGAAGGTCTCAATCTCCAGGACTCCACCCGGATTGTGAACTATGACATCCATTGGAACCCTGTCCGACTCATGCAGCGCATCGGACGTGTGGACCGCAGGATGGACCCGGCGATCGAGAAGCGCCTGATTGCGGATCACCCCGATCAGGAGAAGGAAAGGGGCCGCGTGCATGTCTGGAACTTCCTTCCACCCGACGAGCTCGATGGCCTCCTGAACCTCTACTCCCGCGTCGCCCACAAGACCCTGCGCATATCCAAAGTCTTTGGCATCGAGGGAAAGAAGTTCCTGACTCCTGACGACGACTTTGAGGCCCTGAAGGACTTCAACCACGAATACGAGGGGGAGGAGACCGCGGACGAACGACTCCACTTGGAGTATCAGCGCCTGATCGCGGAGAACCCTGCTCTGGAATCACTGATCGATGCCTTCCCTGGACGTCTCTTCAGCGGCAAGGAGCATCCTTCCTCGGGCACCAAGGCCGTCTTCTTCTGCTACCGCTTGCCAGCTGCCGATCTTTCTCAGACTCCCGACCTCCAGTGGAATGGAGAGGCCGACCGGACAGGCTGGTATCTCTACCTCCTCACCGATTCTACGATCCATGAGGAAGCGCCTAAGATCGCCGATGTCATCCGCTCCACCCCGGAGACCCCACGGTTCTGCCGTGAGAAGCATGAAACGCTCCGCGAGATCCGCCTCAAGGTGGAGGCGCATATCAAGAAGACCTACCTGCGACAGGTTCAGGCCCCCGTGGGGCACGATCAGCAGCTCATCTGCTGGATGGAGATCTGCTGATGAAGCCCGCCGATCCGACGATTTTGCATTTGACGAAGGCCATGCCGTTCGTCGATTTTGGTTTCACATCCCTCCCGTTCGTTTCGACGGCGGGACGCGGGGCGGTCCTTTCGGGGGCCGCCCCTGCATTTTTTAGGGGACGGAGGTTATCATGAAGACGATTGTCTATATCGACGGCTTCAACCTCTACTACAGCGCCGTGAAGGCCACGCCCCTGCGCTGGCTCAATCCAGTCGCCCTAGTGGCCCGTGCCTTTCCCCGCAACGAGATCATCGCGGCAAAATACTTCACCGCACGCGTCTCCGCCCTGCCCAATGATCCCCAGCAGCCGATGCGCCAGCAGTTTTACTGGCGGGCCCTGCGGACGATTCCCGACCTTGAGATTATCCTCGGCGAGTTCCGCACTCGCAAGGTGAGGGCTGCCGTCGTCACCCCTCCTCCCAAGACCATCGAGATCTTCAAGACCGAGGAGAAGGGATCCGATGTCAACCTCGGCGCCCACCTCCTCATGGACGGATTCCAGAACCGCTACGAGGCTGCCATCGTGGTGACGGGGGACTCAGACCTCATCACCCCGATCCGGATGGTCAGACAGCAGTTGAGGAAGACCGTTGGCGTGCTCAATCCCCAGCGCCTCTCAGGCCCCGATCACCGGGCACCCCGCGCCAGCGCCGGGCTGCTCCATGTGGCTAGCTTCTACCAGCATGGCGTCTCATGGGCACAGTTGGAGGATGCACAATTTCCGAACCCCCTCCACGACTCACAAGGCACCTTCCACAAGCCCTCCACTTGGTAGCTTCATCCCTCTAACTTCATCATTCCGCCGATGCCCACTCCCATCCAACAGGCCGAGAAGCTCCGCCGCGTCAGCTCCCTCCGTGAGCTGATTCCCTTCCTGCGCGACGAGTTGGATTGGCCGATCGATCAGGACGCCTCTCTAGAGGGCGTCACCTACGAGTACGACACCGAGGAGCTAGGCATCGATGCGCAGTATGCCAATGCCATCAGCGAGATCCGCCAGTTGCGCCCACTTGCGAATGGCCAGCCATGGGGCATCTTCTGGGTCAGCTTCAAGAAAAAGTCCCTCCCCGTAGTCGTCCTTCGGAAGATCCTCGCCTCCTTGGTTGAGAAGAAGCGTGCCTCGGCGGGAGCATCCGAGCGGGCGAGTTGGAAAGAGGACGATCTCCTCTTCATCTCAGCCTACGGCGAGGAGGAGTCCCGCGAGCTGGCCATTGCCCACTTCGAGGATCCCAAGGACGGGACCAAACCCTCCCTGAAGGTTCTCCAGTGGGACGCCTCCGACACCACGCTGAAGCTCGAGCGCGTCCTCCACGACATGCAGGAGAAGCTCCGCTGGCACGTGGAGTATCAGGCAGATCCCGAGCGCTGGCGCAGGGAATGGGCTTCCGCCTTCCGCAACCGCGTCGGCCATGTCATCAGGACCTCGGACAAGCTCGCCGATGCCCTCGCCGGTCTAGCCCGACGCATCCGCGATCGCGCCATCGAGGCCATGAAGACCGAGAGCGATCGCGGATCCCTGAAGCGCCTCCTGAAGGCCTTTCAGGAATCCCTCATCCACGACCTCGACGAGGAGGGTTTCGCCGATACCTACGCCCAGACCGTTAGCTACGGACTCCTCACCGCCGCCTTCTCACGCACCGAGATGAGCGAGGGTCGCCACGGCACCGCCTTCGAGGCTGAGGACATCACCCACATGGTCCCGGTGACCAATCCTTTCCTGAAAGAAATGCTCGGTGCCTTCCTCACCGTGGGGGGGAGGAAAGGCAAGATCGACTTCGACGAGTTGGGAATCGGCGATGTGGTCGACCTCCTGAAGGGGGACGAGACTGACCTCCCGGCCATCATGGCCGACTTCGGGAACAAGACCCGAGGCGAGGACCCCGTCATCCACTTCTACGAGCACTTCCTCGCTGCTTATAATAAGAAGCTCAAGGTACAGCGCGGTGTCTTCTACACACCACAGCCAGTTGTTTCCTACATCGTCCGGAGCGTCCACGAGCTGCTTCAGACCGAGTTCGGCTTGGAGGATGGCCTTGCCTCCACGGTGACCTGGGGCGAGATGCTGGAGCGTCTCCCGGATCTGAAGCTCCCGACCTACAGCGATGAGAGGGGGAAGGAGGTTCCCGTCTCGAAGGACGAGCCCTTCGTCTTGATCCTCGATCCAGCGACTGGTACGGCCACCTTCATAGTCGAGACCATCGATATCATCTATCGCCACCTGACCGAGAAGTGGAAGAAGGCCCGGATGAGTGACTCCCAGCGAGCGGCAGCTTGGAACGAGTATGTGCCGAAGCATCTCCTCCCGAGACTCTTCGCCTACGAGCTGATGATGGCCCCCTACGCCATCGCCCACATGAAGGTGGGGCTGAAGCTCGCCGAGACCGGATATCAGTTCGGATCCGACGAACGCGTCCGAATCTATCTGACGAATGCTCTGGAACCCGCCCAGCAACAGTTGCGGCTGCCTGACTTCGAGCCGCTAGCCCATGAAGCCGAGGCTGTGAATAGGGTGAAACGAGAAAAAAGATTCACGGTTGTAATTGGAAACCCTCCGTATTCTGGAGTTTCATCAAACAATTCGGAATATGCCAAGCGATTAGCTGATGCATATAAAATCATTGATGGAGACCATCTAAATGAGAAGAAGCTTTGGCTTCAAGACGACTATGTTAAATTTCTTCGCACAGGACAGTTGACCATAGAAAAAGCCGGGTGCGGTGTTCTAGGTTTCATTACAAATCATGGATACTTGGATAATCCGACATTTAGGGGAATGAGGCAGAGCCTTCTTAATTCGTTTCAACTTCGTCAGGTTGTTGATCTTCATGGAAATGCAAAGAAAAAAGAGATTTCACCAGACGGCACACCAGACATTAATGTCTTCGATATACAACAAGGCGTTGCCGTAGGGCTGTTCGTAAAACGCCTCCGTGTTCAATTGTCCGATATGATGACTATTCGAATAGACCTATTTGGGAATCGCGACGGGAAGTATCGGGCACTTGCGGAAGCTTCAGTGAAGCCGATGCCGAGTTTGAATCTTCAACCGAGCAGCCCATTCTATCTCTTTGTTCAACAGGACCAGACTAACCGCAAAGAGTTCGAGGCAATGTTTCTAATTTCAGATATTACCCAGATCCATTCAGTTGGGGTTGTTACGGCACGTGACCACTTAACACTGGCCTTTACTCCTAAAGAGATATGGGAGCGAGTTAAGCGGTTTGCGAAATTAGATGTGGAAGAAGCACGGGAAGAATTTGGACTGAGGGCCGATGTTCGAGATTGGAAGATTACGCTAGCACAAGCAGACCTACTCTCCAATCCCCTCTCGAAAACACTAATCAAACCTATTATGTATCGACCATTTGATACGCGCTTTACCTACTATACTGGAAAAAATAAAGGATTCATCGGCCAGCCAGCATCCGCAGTTATGTCTCACATGCTTGGGATAAAAAATATTGGTCTGATGACAACTCGAAAAATTGAAGTCGGGACGTTTGGGCATGCTATTTGTTCCACAATCATGACGGAGAGTCATTCAATATCCTTAAAGGAAGTTAATTACCTTTTTCCTTTGTGGCTCTGCTCAGAGGGAGATGACCTAGCATTTTCGAAGGAGAAGAGACCAAACCTCACGGCTTGGTTTTTGAGAGACTTAGCTACTTCACTTGGAGTTAAACAGGTAGGAACGTACGGTTTGCCGGACGACCTGACGCCCGAAGACATATTCCACTACGCTTACGCGGTGTTCCACAGTCCCAGCTACCGGAGCCGCTATGCTGAGTTTCTGAAGATCGACTTCCCACGCCTCCCGCTGACTGAAAGCCTTAATCTCTTCAAGGAACTCAGCCGTCTCGGCAGCGAGCTCGTCGCGCTCCACCTCCTAGACTCCGAGACCTTGGAGAAGCCAAGATCCACCTTTATCGGCTCCAAGTCTCAGGAGGTGGAGAAGATCAGTTTTAAGAATGACATGGTCTTTATCGACAAGGCACAGACCGCAGGATTCAAGGGAGTCCCCGAGAATGTCTGGAATTTCCACATCGGCGGCTACCAAGTCTGTGAGAAGTGGCTGAAGGACCGCAAGGGCCGCACCCTCTCCGATGAGGAAATCGCCCACTACCACAAGATCGTCATCTCACTCCAAGAGACCATCCGACTGATGACCGAAATCGATCAGGTCATCGAGAAGCACGGCGGCTGGCCCGGCGCATTTGCTTCCACCAAGCCTCTCGCAGAGACTCCGGACCAACCGGCTCCAGCCGCCTCCAAAACCAAGGCAAAGTCCAAACCCTCCGCCCCCCACAACGACCTCGGCCTCCATCTCGATGGCGAACTCCCTCTGTAGAAAAATTATAAAACAACAGGGTTAAACAATTTATATCATGTCGCAACTAAAGCACTTCAGTTTGGATTCGAAATCTTCGGGAACTGCGCTTGGGTGCTACTATACGACCGTCTATTTCTTATCCACGGAGCGAAATGCATACCAATACACGTGGTCCTGTCAGTACATCTGGGGAAACGCCTATTGGAATTCCCTTGATGCTGCAAAGCAATGTGCCGAGAGGCATCGCAAACAGGGAACGAAATTCGTCATTGAGGAATACCCCGCTATTGCCTTCCCTTACATGAAGGGCCGCAACTCATTAATTGTAACTGAGAGAAGCAGCAAAAGCCCATTGTCCGGGTTCAAGGATCTTCAACTTCGGACAACTCGGATTTCCGAAATCGCCAGAACCTTTGAGCCTGAACTTGGAAGTGCGGTTTTTTGTCTCGCGGGTAAATCATCGGAAAGACCTGATGAGGAGCCCTTGGTTAACATCTTTTCTAAATCTCATGGAGGTGGGTATGTGCTTTCATGGTATCCGAATTCAGATAATCCCTACCCGATCAACAAGAACTCCTGTATCAGCCTTGCCGGTAAGCTTAACACCCTGCTGAAAGAACTGAAATAACATCAAAATAGAAAGCTATGCTCTTCGGCGATCGAAATCCAAAAAGCAGAAAAAGAGACACCAAATTCGATGGGCGCCTTCAGGAAATGCAGGCGAAAGCTACGAAGCTGCGCACCATCGATCGTCAGAATCAAAGGGAACATGCAAAGCTAAGCAGTGAGCTGCGCGCTATGCTGAAAGCCGCTGCGGGTGTGCAGGAAAAACAAGACCTTCTGAATGCAATCCGGGAGGAGATGATTCAAAAGCATAACTATTCAGCCGAGGATGCAGACAAGGCTCTCGCTATATTTATGGGGAAGTATAAGCGAATGAAAATCTAGCGCCGACACCAAACCGCATTCCATATGGAGCACCGCGTCTCTCACTGCTGGAAGTGCAAGAAGACCGTCGATAGTGAACACCAAAATAAGTGTGGTGTCTGTGGCTGGATTATCTGTTTCTGTGGGGCATGTGGAATGGGTTGCCGAGGTGGTGTTGGCGCGAGGCGATATGAGGAAGTGCATCTTGCCCAACAGAAAATCAGTCTCGCTAGAAACTTTCAGGATAAGATTAAAAACCTCTGTGATGCCATTGAAGAGGAGGCAGCAAGCGATGAACAGGATGTCACTTCAAGAATTGATCAACTTCTTAGGGAAATAAGGTCTAGCCTTACTAATTCTTCTCAATTCGACGATCACTACTGGTCTTTTGCTGAGCGAATCAAGGACCTGCTCGCGTCTAAATCAGTCAGTCCGAAAAGGGATTCTTTGCTCTGCTCCATTAGGGACAAACTGATCAGAAGTGCACCAGGGCGACTGGAGAAGGCCGCTAAGGCATTCTTTCGAGTCTGAACAGCTGAATTTATTGCACCTCAGAAGGGGTATCCTGGGTGCGCCTGTCCAATTCCGATTTCTCGACGCAGTTTTCCCTCCCTTTCCTTTTGGATAAACGGTAAAAAGAGCGCTTACTTCTCCCCACTATGCCCCTTACCGTTTATCTTTCTCAGCCCTTTGATCATCTCCACGAGGCGGATATGTTTCGCTCGATTGCCGGGGGGCTTCAGGGGAGTGTAAAAATCTTTCTGTAAATTGGAAGAGCGCGACGTCCTTGAAGGAGCCCCCTCTGGGGTGACGGAGAGAGGCGAAGCGTAGCGAGCCGAACGCAGTGACCCTAGGGGGGGCTGCCGCCG
>JBIIGI010000009.1:0-47295 GCA_044236545.1 Chthoniobacterales bacterium | reverse complement strand
CGCGATCAGCGGCGGTGTGGGCGTTTCGATGGTGGTGACGGTGATTGTGGTTCCCTACTCCATCCACCTCTGGCGACAACGGAAGGGCTGATCCCGCACGGCCTACCCTGCGGTTTTGATATCACTCCGCCGATTCGTTGTTCGTCAGCGGGAAGCGACGGATCAGCAGGATCCCCAACATCGAGACAACCGCGCAGAGCATGATGCTCTCGCGGATCGAGGTCAGTTGGGCGATCCATCCGAAGGTCATGCTTCCGACGGCGGTGGCACCCTGCAGGGTCAGCATGTAGAAAGCGGTCGTCCTGCCGCGCACCCAGTCCGGCGAACTGAACTGCACGGCCACCTGATGGGTGACGGTCATGACACTCCATGACACTCCGCCGACGATCAGGAAGAGATCGTCCAGAAGCATGCTGTTCCACTGGCTCACGCCGAGAACGCACGCCGAGAAGCAGAGCAGCGTGACCTTCACCACCGCATCGATGGAAAACTTCTGCTTGAGCCCCGGGATGAAGAAGGCGCCGACCACGGCACCCACACCGAGGGCACCGAGCAGTTCACCCACACCGAGGGTACTCATGAGCGCACCGTATCCAAACACCCCGCTCCCGATCTCCCTGCGAGCCTCGAGGGGTAGCAGGGCCATCATTCCCGAGGCGGGTAGAATGAAGAGGGCGTACCTCAGCAGGATGCCGCCAAGGATCGGGGAGGTTTTCAGGAAGGCGAACCCTTCCCCCAGGGAAGAGAGAACCGAGGAGGCCGAGACGCCAACCTTAGGTTTCGGCAGATGGTCGTCGGGAATCCGCCAGAGAGCAGCAATGACGGAAATGTAGGAAAGCGCCTTGCAGGCAAAAACGCTGGCAACTCCGGCAACCCCTGCCAGCAGGCCGCCCAGCAAAGGTCCGAGAGCCTGGCCGATGTTGTAGTTCAGGCTATTGAGGGCCACGGCCGAGGCAGACTGCTCGCGCGTCACGAGATCCTGAAGGATTGTCTTCCATGCGGGTTGATGGACGGCCGTACCGATGCCGACAATCGACAGCAGGCCCAGCAGGAGCCACGGGGTGAGCGTTCCGGTCCAGGCACACCAGGCAATCAAGAAGACCGCAATCATCATCCAGGTCTGGGTCAGGATGAGCAGCCTGCGGTGATTCACGAGATCCGTGAGGATACCCCCTGGAATGACAAAAAAGAAAAAAGGCAGACTGAGCGCCGTCTGCACCATGGCCACGAGGGCCGCGTTCTGGGTCAGGGAACTCATCTCCCAGCCCGCCGCAATGATCATCATGAAAGTTCCCGTGTTGGAAAACAGGTTGCCTCCCCAGAGATTTCTGAAATCCCGTTCTTCGAGAAGCCCGAATCCCGGCCCCAAAAGCTTTTTAATCACCAGTGGAGATTTACGAAAGACGGCTTAATGCTCAAAGCGATTTTCCCGACACAAATCCCCTTCATCCTTTCACCTATCACCTTCCACCTTTCACTTTTTTACTCTCCCCTTCATCTTCCTCCTGACGATCCCGAGGAATTCGTTGAAGCCCTCGATCTTCAGCATCCAACTCGCCAGCAGGAACAACACTACCGCCAAGCCGATGACGGCGAAGAGCGCTCCGGCGCGCTGGATGACAGAGGCATGGCCCAGCGAAACGATCCAAGGGTGCGTCACCCATCCGATCAGTCCGATTGGAATGGCCGCCAGCAGGCAACGTCCAAGAGTGGAGGCCATCGCCTTCGACTCCAGCGATCCGGAGACCCGGGTCATGAAGAGATAGAGCAGGACAAAGTTCACCGTGGCGGCGATCGCAGTGGAGAGGGCCAGTCCCCGGTGCCCCATGCTAAGTTTGAAAATGAAGAGCCAATTGAGACCGAGGTTCAGCCCGATGGAGCAAAAACTCACGGTCATCGGTGTCCACTTCCGGTCGATGGCGTAGAAGGCGGGCGAGAGGACCTTGATGCAGGAGTATCCGACCAACCCGATCGCATAGAACTGGAGTGCCTCGGCCGTGTGGAGCGAATCTGTGTCGAGGAACTTCCCCCGCTGGTAGATCAGGGAGATGATCGGTTCGGCCAGAACGATCAGGCCCACCGCAGAAGGGAGCGTCAGGAAAACCGCCAGACGCATCGCCTTGGCGAGGGTGGATCGGAAACGGCCCATGTCTCCAAGAGCCGAGGCCCGCGAGACCACCGGCAGGGTCACGGTGGCCACGGCCACGCCGAAGACACCGAGCGGCAACTGCATGAGGCGGAAGGCATAGGAGAGCCAGCTAACGGGACCATCCCCCAAGTAGGAGGCGAAGATGCTGTTCACCATGACGTTGATCTGAACGGCACTCGCTGCGATGACGGCCGGAAGCATGAGGATCAACACCCGCCGGACGCCGGGATCGCGCCAGTTGAAATCCATCACGAAGCGGAATCCCGCCTGCCGGAGCCCAGGCAACTGGACTCCGAGCTGAAGGAGTCCGCCGAGCAAGGTCCCGAGGGAGAGACCGATCAGGGCCCGTTCACCGAAGGCAGGATCGATCAGCCATCCGAAGGCGACACCCCCAGCGATGGATCCGATGTTGAAGAAACTCGAGGCCAGGGCGGGGGCGGTGAAGCGGTTGACCGCATTGAGCATCCCCATCACCAAGGCGGCCAGCGAGACCAGCAGGATGAAGGGATACATGATCCGGGTCAGCTGGATCGTCAGGGCGGCTTTCTCGGCAGGAAATCCGGGTGCAAGGAAGCCGATCAACTCCGCCGCGAAGATCACCCCGAGCAGCGAGAGGAGGCTCATGAAAACCGTGGTAAGGGTCGCCATCTTGGAGGCCAATTTCCAAGCCGACCCCTCCCCCTCGGTGGCAATACGCTGGGAGAAAACGGTCACAAACGCCGTGGAGAGGGCCCCTTCCGCAAAGAGATCGCGGAGCAGATTGGGTGCCCGGAAGGCGGTCAGGAAGGCATCCATGCCACGCCCCGCCCCGAAGAGTCCTGCAAAGATCAACTCACGGGCCAGACCGAGCAGACGGCTCAGCATCACGGCACCAGCGACCACCCCGGCGGCCTTGGTGTTCAAACGGTCTTCACTCATGATTGATGTCCGGTTCCATGTTTGGATCCATAGCTTGCTCGGCGCAGGCGATCCATGATTGCGACACCTATCCCCTCTTCGGGAAGAGGTTCAGCCATCATCATGTCCACTTCACTCTTATCAAACTCCCTAAGAGCCGCATAGAAATTGGCAGCGGCCTCCCTGAGATCACCGGATGGACTTAGGACGATCACCTTTGCGAAGCGGGAGGCGATTTCCGGCAGAGGTTCGCGAAATGCCAGAAGAGCAGTATTGGGCTTTGGAAAAACCTCTTTGATGTCCGATTCATAGATAACAAGTTCTTTTTTTGGGGCGTAATGACCGGGAAGACTTCCCGGTGTATTCACAAGGCCCACACGCCCTCCCAACCGAACAATATGTCCATATTGATTCAGATCACCTTCAGTAATAGGTCCTGGGCGCAGGATCTCCATCGCATCACCTGTCACGGAGAGGATCGTTGATTCCAATCCATGGGTGCAACGCCCCCCATCTAGGATCAATGGAATAACTTTCCCAAGTTCAGATTGGACATCTTGAGCCGTGACCGGACTAATTCTTCCGAATCGATTCGCACTCGGGGCCGCCAATGGGGAGCCGAGGCCCCTGAGAACCTTCTGAAAGAGTGGATGGGAAGTGACTCTGACGGCAATGCTCTCGGAACCAGCTGTGACCAGATCGGGAACTTCGGGATGCTTGGGAAGAATCAGGGTCAATGGGCCGGGCCAAAAGGCGGAGGCCAGAATTTCCACCAGGATCCTCTGTTCCAAAGAAGTAAATCGGACAACTCGATCCAACCATCCGACTTCCGGTAGATGGACGATCAAGGGGTCGGTTAGGGGGCGATCCTTGGCCTCAAAGATCCGGGCAACAGCCAAGGGCTGGAAGACATCAGACGCAAGGCCGTAGACAGTCTCGGTGGGCAACCCCACAACTCCACCGCTCCGGAGAATCTCGACGGATTCTTCAACCCCCTCCTCCCCTCTCAGAGTCCGCGCACTCAATATCGTGGAATATAACGTCCGATCAACGCGAGCGGCGGAGTTTCTTGGGGGGGGCCAGTCGGCTTTCCGAGGCGGCCTTGGTCTGGGTGCTTCGGAATTTCTTCAACCGGAGAGCCAGCCCCTGATGCAGGAGCGCCAGCTGTGAGATGGCAAAGAGGGCCGCGTTCTTGGCACCGGCCTCGCCGATGGCGAAGGTGGCGACTGGAATACCCGCAGGCATCTGGACAATGGAGAGCAAGGAGTCGAATCCCTCCATGGTGCGGCTTTTCACAGGCACCCCGAGTACGGGAACGGTGGTCTGGGCGGCAATCATGCCCGGCAGATGGGCGGCACCTCCCGCGCCGGCGATGATGGCATGAATTCCCCTCGCCTCGGCTTCCTTGGCGTAGGCGGCCATGGCATCGGGCATCCTGTGGGCGGAGACGACGCGGTATTCGCAGGGCACCCCGAACTCCTCGAGCAGGGCGACGGCATGCCCCATGGTCTCCCAGTCACTCTTACTACCCATTACGACGCCTACGAGCGGGGTGGGCTTCGAACTCACTTTGGCGGGTTTCTGGGATTTTGCGGAATTTTTGGATGCCATCACGCGAGCGTAGCCCCCCGGGAGCCAGTGAGGCAATCCGGTTCCGTGCCTCGCGCATCCGTCACAGATCCATTCTTTCGTGCCCTCCGACGCAGCAGGGAGTAGGATGAATGCCATGAACTCCAACATCGTCCTCATTGGCTTCATGGGATGCGGCAAAAGCAGCATCGGACGAAGACTTGCGGGACGGTTGGGTCACGAGTTCCTCGACAGCGATGAACTGATCACGGCACGGGCAGGCAGAAGCATCACCGAGCTCTTTGCCGACGAAGGGGAGGAACAATTCCGGAACCGGGAGACCGTCGAACTTAGGGAGCTGATCGATGCCTCCAAGATCGTCCTGGCCACCGGCGGCGGGGCCGTCCTCAAGGAGGAAAATCGGGAGATCCTGCGCCGCATCGGAACCGTGATCTGGCTACACGCCGACCAGGAAACACTCTTCGAGCGGGCCACGCGCAGCGGGAAACGACCGTTGCTTCATGTCGAAAATCCGAGAGGAACCTTCAATGCCCTGCTTGAATCACGTCTTCCTCTCTACGAGGCAACCGCCTCTCTGAAGATGGATGCGACCGGACTCTCCCACGATCAGACCGTCAGGCGGATTCACCGCCTCATCGAGGAATTGTAGGGGTTACCGCGCGGGAACGCCCCCGGACGCCGGGACAACGACTGGTGAACCGGCGGGCTTCGTGACCGGTCCGGCTGAGGGGACGGCCTGTTCGGGGGGGCGGGTGCCTGAAACCGGAGGAATCCAGAGACTCCGGGCGATGAGATCTTTCCTGATCGGGGCAATCAGGCTGTAACCCGCCTTTCCATCAGGAAGCATCGGAGTCCCCCAACGGGAACGGCACACAACTTGGGAGGCGGGGATCTTTTCCCCGGCAAGGGTGTGGTTCATGAGCTGAACCGGAGCCGGGAGATCCAAGGTTCCCAAAAAGGCGCCGCCGGCAATGAAAAGCTTGGGAAGAAGGGGAAGGAGTGACATCGGATGGGGAACGCTAAAATGGTTATGGAAGAATTACCCGGCCAAGGTTCCCAAAGCAAGTTTTCTGAATTTCTGCCCGCCGGGAACCTCATCAGCCGTCAATGAAGGGTCGCGTCACTTTCCGGGATAATTCCAAAGGAACTCCGCTCCCTTTCGCAGGAGCGAGAGGGTCTTTACGGTCCATGGCCTGGTGTCGCTGGGTTTGGGAGTCGCCTCAGGGCTTGGCGTTGGTAGAGGCGTGTTCTTGAGAACCTCTTCCCCGAGTGCGAGCGGAATATCGACCCCGAGTGCCAATTCTTTGGGAGAGAGCGGGGCGGGGTCGCCCTTGGTCGAAACATGGAGGAAAAGGGGCTTGGTCACAAAGATCCGAGCGCCGTCGGAGATGCGGATCGGCCCCAGTTCGTACTCACCCACCGCCAGCGGCGTGAGGGTGTAGCGGTAAAGCCGAACATCTTCTCCATCGATTCGAATCGTCCGGGGAGGGTGCAGACGACGCACACGGAATCCCTCGAACTCGAGGGGGGACTCCACGAGGGGCGAGGAGGCGCGGCGCACGGTGAGCAACAACTCGACGCGCTCACCAGGTTTGGCGGCACGCCGCGACAAGGTGGCCGCGGCGGAGGGATGGGCCGGTGAATTGGCGAGGGCCTCCCGCGATGGCACCGCCGAGAGCAGGGAGAGAACAAGGGCAAGATACGGAATGCGGTGTGTCAAACGGGAGTTCATCGGAATCTTGCGCATCACGCCTGCGACCGGAGGAGGACAAGCCTCACCGGCACTTCACCATTGGGAGAAGAGATCCCCCTGGATGGCTTCACCGGGCGCTGGAGACGATGCCGCATTGGGCTTGGAGGCTTTAGGTGATTTTTTACGGGGAGGTTCGAACGTATGCTTCCACTGCTTCTGGACTTCCTTGATGACCTGATTCGCCTTTTTATAATGTTGGCGACGCCTGTTGATGGCGATGGAGGGGGTGAGTCTCAAAACCTTGCGGGCACGCTCTACCCGCGCCTCAGTTAGCTTGCCACGGAGGCGCCAATGACCCCCTTTGGTGGTATAAACACCGACGACCTTGCCCTCCTCGGCATAACGCCGAAGTTGACGGTCAGAGATACCGAGACGGGAGGCCAATTGTTTGAAGGGAGACATGGGTTATTTTTTCAGAAGTTACCCAAGGCCAACCATCACTGGCAAGGAAAAGAACCCACCGCAAAACGGTCATCATGTGTCCGGTTTTTTACTTTAACTACCCTCGAGATTCTTTGATCTTTCGGAGTAACTCGGGATTCGTGGCAAGCTCCCTGCAGAGCGACTCAATGGCCTCCAGAGAGTCGGCACTTAGGTGATGCTCCATCCCCTCCACATCACGCTCCACCTCGGCACTGGCAACACCGAGAAGGTTCAGAAAATCGGTAAGAATCCGATGGCGCTTGCCGATGGCCTTGGCGATCGACTCCCCCTCTTCTGTCAGAACCAGCCCCCGGTATTTCTCATGCCTGACAAATCCCTCGGCATCGAGACGCTTGACCATGTTGGTGACGCTTGCCTGGGAAATCCCAAGACTCCCGGCGATATCCACGACACGGGCATATCCCTTGGTCTCAATGAGTTCCTGGATACGCTCCAGATAGTCTTCCACTGCAGAGGATGACCTATTACCTGTTTTAGTCATGGAAATCTAGGGTTATACCTTGGTGAGTTGGAGAATTGGATTGCAGGAAATCTATAGTCTCATATAAATAAATTAGCCAAGGCTAATTTTATGAACCATTCACACCAACCCACCCTTCCCGAAGTCCACCGTTCGGTCAACATCCCAGAGCGACGCGGCTTTTGGAGGAAGCTGCTCGCTTTTGCAGGCCCTGGATACTTAGTCGCGGTCGGCTACATGGATCCCGGAAACTGGGCCACCGACCTGGCGGGTGGCTCCAAGTACAATTATGCGCTCCTCTCGGTCATTCTGTTCTCCAGCATCATGGCGATGTTCCTCCAGCGGCTGTCGCTGAAGCTGGGAATCGTCACCGGGTACGATCTCGCACAGAGCTGCAGGCTCCACTATGGAAAGAAAGCGGCCATCCCCCTCTGGATCGCCGCCGAAGTGGGCATTGCCGCCTGTGATCTGGCAGAGGTGATCGGATCTGCCATCGCGCTGAATCTCCTCTTCCACATTCCGCTGATCTGGGGCGTTCTCATCACCACGCTCGACGTCCTTCTTCTGCTTCTGCTCCAGCAGAAGGGATTCCGTTACATCGAGGCGCTGGTCATCGTCCTCATCGGCACGATCGCCGCATGCTTCGGCCTCGAGCTTCTTTTCTCAAGACCGGACATCCCCGCAGTCCTCCACGGATTCATCCCCTCCCCATCCGTGGTCACCGACCCGGGAAAACTCTTCATCGCCGTCGGCATCCTCGGGGCCACGGTGATGCCTCACAACCTCTACCTGCACTCATCCATTGTGCAGACACGCCGATACCCGCTTGATCAGGTCGGAAAAAAGGAGGCCGTCCGGTTCGCCACCATCGACTCCAATATCGCGCTCACGATCGCCCTGGCCATCAATTCGGCAATCCTGATCCTCTCCGCCGCCACCTTCCACAGGGCTGGACGCACCGACATCGCGGAGATCCAGGAAGCCTACCATCTCCTCACACCGATGATGGGAGTCACCGGAGCCAGCACCCTCTTTGCCATCGCCCTGCTGGCGGCGGGACAGAACAGCACCCTCACCGGAACCCTCGCCGGACAGATCGTCATGGAGGGATTCGTGAACATCCGCATCCCCGCCTGGATGCGACGCCTTGCGACCCGCCTTCTTGCCATCATCCCCGCAGTCGTTGTCATCGCGATCGCCGGCGAGAATTCCACCACCCACCTCCTCCTTCTCAGTCAGGTCATTCTCAGCATGCAACTCAGCTTCGCCGTCATCCCGCTCGTCCAGTTCACGGGAAGCCGCAGGATCATGGGGGAATTCCTCGACCCGCTCTGGGTCCGGATCATCGGCTGGGTCATGGCCGGGGTGATTGCCGGACTGAATCTCTGGCTCCTGCTTCTCCAATTCCGCAACGGGTTTTAGCCCGAACTCCGCCCTGAACTCATGACCGATCCTTCCGGGAACCCAGAATGGAAGGGCTACGAACTCCTCGCCACGGGAAACGGCCAGCGACTGGAACGCTGGTGCGGACGGGTGATCCTGCGTCCCGAAACTGCCGCGCAGTGGCCGTGGCATCATCCGGAATCCTTGCCTGCATGGGAGGGTCAATACACCGGCAACCGCGCCACGCGAGGGACCTGGGAATGGCGCCACCCCCTCCCCGATCCCTGCATCGTGCGGTACAAATCGCTCTCCCTCCTCATCAAGCCGACCAACTCCAAGCACCTCGGCCTCTTCCCCGAGCAGTCGGCCAACTGGGAATGGATCACCAAGAGGATCACACCCGCCACGCCAGGGAACATACCTCCCAAGATCCTCAACCTTTTCGGCTACACCGGAGGAGCCACCCTGGCCGCCGCCGCGGCGGGAGCCTCCGTCACCCATGTCGATGCGGCACGGGCCATGGTCGCCTGGTGCTCTGAAAACGCACGCCTCTCCGGACTGGGCGACGCCCCGATCCGCTACATCGTCGAGGATGCAGTGACCTTCCTGCAACGGGAAATCCGACGTGGAAAGCGCTACGACGGCATCATCATGGATCCCCCAGCCTTTGGTCGGGGCAAGGGCGGGGAAATCTGGAAGCTCTCCGACCACCTCTCCTTCCTGATCGATACCGCACAGGAAGCCCTTTCCGACACCGCACTTTTCCTGATGCTCAATACCTACAGCGACAGCTTGGACGACCTTACCGAAGCAATGATCTCCAAGAAGTTCGCGCGTCTCGGCGGGTCCCGTGAAATCACCGAGCTTGGGATGAGAGGAAACATTGACCGGCAATGGCTTCCGATGGGAAAGGTCCACCGTTGGACCGCGACCCCTTGATGCCAGCTTGCCATAGGGGACATATCTGCGATTGTTCAATCAGAAACATCACCCCCAACCATTCATTCCATGAACGACCACAAGAACAATCCTTCCGCAACAGAGAAACTTGAGAGCAGTCAGGCCCATGCCAAGAAGGCGCTTGATGCCACCGCCGCCGCCGCCCGTGAAGTGGCCGAGACGGCCAAGACCCACGCACGTTCCGCCTACGCCACCGGTCGCGAGGAACTTCAGGCCGCCGCGAGCGACCTTAAGGATGCTGCCCGCTCGACCTACTCCGACCTCTCCAAGACCGCCAGAGCCAAGTACGGTGATCTCTCCCAGCAGGCCCGCGAGCGGTACGGTGATGTGGCGGACCGTGCCGGTGAGGCTGTGGGCGAATACCGCGACCAACTGGAGGATCTCGCAGGACAGGCCGAGGATTATGTACGGGACAATCCCTTCCGCGCCGTCGGCATCACCTTTGCAGCCGGTCTCGTGATCGGCCTCCTCCTGCGCCGCCGCTAAGAAGCACCGGCAACCGGCATCATGAACCCGCAGGATCTCCCCGGGGGCATCCCCTCGAGGATCACCGGCCTGATCGCCGGGATCCTGAAGTACGCGTTTTCGATCGGAGCCCTGGCGGCCGAGGAGGGGCGCCTTCTGATCAGGCAGAGCATCGCGGCAATCCTTCTGCTGATGGCCATGGCCGTGATCGCGATGATCGCCTATGTCGCGCTGGTCGCCGCCGCTGTTTCCCTTTTGGCCATGAAGCTGCAATGGGGTTGGCCAGTTTCCCTTTCCGCGGCGGGGCTGATCCATCTCGCCATCCTCGGCATCCTGTTCAACATCCTCCGCACACGGACCGCACCGCGGCCCTTTGAGGCCACCACAGCCGAGATCCGCAGGGATATCGAGGCTCTATCTCACTACTCCAACCACTCCGGGAGGAACCCGTGAACCACTCTCCCGAACTCGCCAGACTCCAGCAATCCGTCCGCGAAAGCCGTCTCGGTATCTCGCGTGAGTACGCCGGACTGCTCTCCGATCTTGATCTTCAGAAACGTTTTACCGAATCGGTGAAACGCCATCCGCTCGGCTGGATCGGCGGAGCCGCAGCGGCGGGCCTCCTCGCCACTCTCTTCGGCGGCCGGCGCAAAGCCTCTTCCGTTTCCGTAAAATCCCCCCGACAGGCCGCATCGCCAGCCGGAGAGATCGCCAGAGCATCGTCATTCACCAAGGTTGGATGGATCGCAGGAGCCCTTGAGGTCGGCAAACTCCTCTATCCGATTCTCCGCCCCGTGGTGGTCGAGTTCGTGAGCAATGCGGCACGCTCCGGTCTTGCCAAGCGCGGCCGCCTTCAGTAAGGGACTCCTCCTTGATTTCCATGAACGAGAGCGTCCTGCCCCAACACGTCGACGACTACCTGAATCTCGGAAAGCAGGCCGACGCCTCCGACATCCACCTGAGTGTTTCGAGTCCCCCGACCTGCCGGCGCTACGGGCAGCTTCTGCCGATGTGGGAGGAGGCCCCACTCCTGACAGCGGAGGATACCGAGAACCTCGTGAAGGGATTCCTCGACGAGCAGCAACTCGCCCGCCTGCACGAACAGGGGGACGTCGACTTCGCCTACAACAACGCCACCGGCCGCTACCGTACCAGTGTGGTGCGTCAGCGCCTTGGATTCGATCTCGCCTTCCGCATCATCAGCAGTTCGCTCCGCACACTCGACGACCTCGGGATGCCGAACCAGCTCAAGCTCCTCACCCAGTATCACAACGGGCTGGTGCTCGTGACAGGCCCGATGGGAAGCGGCAAGACGACCACCCTTGCGGCCCTGGTGCAGGAAATCAACCTTCACCGTAATGACCACATCATCACCTTGGAGGAGCCGATCGAGTACATCATCCCCTCGGCCGGCTGCCAGGTCACCCAGCGAGAGGTACACACCCACACCAAGTCCTTCGCCGCCGCCCTGCGCGGCGCCCTGCGCGAGGATCCCGACATCATCATGGTGGGGGAGATGCGTGATCTTGAAACCATCCAACTCGCCATCTCGGCATCGGAAACCGGCCACTTGGTGCTCGGCACACTCCACACCAGCAACGCCCCCCGCACGCTGGACCGACTGCTCGACGTCTTCCCGGCCGACCAGCGCGACCAGATCCGAATGATGGTCAGCGAATCGCTCCGCGGTATAGTCAGCCAGCAACTCATCCCGCGGGCTGACGGTCAGGGTCGCGCCGTGGCCATGGAAATCCTGCTCAACTCCCCGGCCGTGGCGAACGTTATCCGCGAAGCGAAGACCTTCATGCTTCCCGGCATCATCCAGACGGGAAAGAAAGCGGGCATGATCCTGATGGACGAGTCGGTCGCCGAACTTTACCGCCAGGGGTTCATCACCGCGGAGGAAGCCGTGTACCGGGCTGAAAACAAGAATGAGATGAGGAACGTCACGGGACTCTGATCAACTTTTCAAGAACATGGCATACATCGATGATTTCTTCCGGGCGCTGATCGAGTACGGCGCCTCCGACCTCCATCTGGCGGAGGGACAACCACCCAAGATCCGCCGAAACGGGGATATCGTCCCGATCCGTGAGGAACCACTCACCCGTGACGAGATGGCCTTCATGCTCAGCGAGATCTGCACTCCTCAGAAGTGGCAGAAATACGAGGAGTGCGGAGACCTTGATTTCGCCTACCAGATGGACGAGAGCAGTCGTTTCCGCTGCAATTACCTCAAGCAGGCCCACGGCTACGGGGCGGTCTTCCGCATCATCCCGACCAAGATCCTCACCCTTGAGCAACTCAATGTCCCGGAGGTCATCAAGGAATTCGGTGACATGAGGGGGGGCATCGTCCTGGTCACCGGCCCCACCGGATCGGGCAAGAGCACCACGCTTGCGGCGCTTATCGACTACATCAACACGAACTACGGCCGCCACATCGTGACTATCGAGGAGCCGATCGAGTTCGTGCATCGCAACAAGCGCAGCATCATCACCCAGCGCGAGGTTCCCGAGCATTCACCAACCTTCGCTTCGGGACTCAAGGCAGCCCTTCGCGAGGACGCCGACATCGTCCTCGTCGGCGAGATGCGCGACTTGGAGACCATCTCCCTCGCTCTCACCGCGGCGGAGACCGGACTTCTCGTCTTCGGAACGCTCCACACCAACAACGCCCGCAAGACCGTCGACCGCATGATCGACGCCTTCCCGGCTGACCAGCAATCGCAGGTCCGCACCATGCTCGCATCCTCCCTGCGCGGCGTGGTTGCACAACTACTCTTCAAAAAGGCCGACGGGAAGGGCCGTGTCGCCATCAATGAGATCCTCAAGGTGAATCCCGCCGTTTCCGCCATCATCCGCGAGGGCGCGACCCAGAAGCTTCAGGACGTGATCGTGGCCGGCAAATCCGAGGGGATGCAGTTCATGGACGATGCCATCTGGGAAAAGATGCTCGACGGAACCATCAGCCCCCATGAGGCCTACATGAAGGCGATCGACAAAAAGAGATTCCAAGGAGCCCTCCCGCCGGAGGATGCCGATCTCGCGAACGCCTCCGGAGCAACGGCTTGAGTTATAGGGATCTCACGATGGAGGAAAAAATCCTGCTGATCGATGTCAGCAACTCCTTCACCAAGATGGCTATGCTACGGGGAGGAAAAATCGGGCGTGTCTCGCGCATTCCCACCAAGGAGCTGAAACCCTCGGATCTGACCTCTCTCAAAGCCGATCGCGCCGTCATCGCCTCCGTTGTTCCCGAGGTGAGCCGCATGATCGCTGCATCCATTCCCTGCGCTCCGCTTTGGGTTGATCACAGGGTCCCCGGCGGTGTCGCCATCAGCTATCCCAAGCCATCGTCCATCGGTTCCGATCGCCTCGCCAATGCCGCCGCTGCAGCCAGCCTGAAAAAGCTCCCCGCCATCGTCGTCGATTTGGGAACAGCCGTGACGTTCGACGTGATCGATTCCAAGGGGTGTTATTTGGGAGGCGTCATCGCGCCGGGATTGCCGACGGCCGCCAGCGCCCTGCACGAGCGGACCGCGCTCCTTCCCCTGACCAAAATCACCCCGGTCGGGAGGTGCATCGGCAAGAGCACCGCCGAGGCAATCCGGATCGGCCTTCTTCTCGGGGCTGTCGGACTTGTCCGTGAAACGGTCACCCGGATCACGGCGGAAGTCTTCAAGGGAAAAAGACCCCATGTGATCGCCACCGGCGGGGACGCAGAACTGGTGGCGCGTCTCTCCAAGAAGGGGGGAGGCAAAGTGGTCATCGACAAGGTTGATCCCCTCCTCACCCTGCGCGGGTTGGCAGTGATTGCAGGGAAAAAAACCTGATTTTCCGCGGGTGCTTGCCCCTCGGAACGGGTGGCTTTAGATTGGACTGATGCCCAAGATTCCCTTCGTTCATCTCCATGTGCACAGCGAGTACTCGCTGCTGGACGGGGCGATCCGGATGGAACAACTCGTGGGCAAAGCCGCCGATTTCGGAATGCCGGCGATCGCCCTGACCGACCACGGGAACCTCTTCGGAACCGTGGAGTTCTATCAGGCCGCGGAGAAAGCGAAGATCAAACCGATCATCGGGTGCGAGATCTACGTTGCTCCCGGATCCATGCAGGAAAAAAAGACCGCCAACGGCGGCAGGGATGCGGCCTTCCATATGACACTTTTGGCCGCTGATGACGAAGGGTACCGCAATCTGGTCAAGATCAGCACGGCCGCCCATCTTGACGGCTTTTACTACAAGCCGCGCGTCGACAGGGAGTTCCTCTCCAAGCACAACCGGGGTCTGATTGCCCTCAGCGGATGCCTTAAGGGTGAGGTCAACATGGCCCTGAGTGCAGGGCAGGAGGCGAAGGCTCTTGAGAATGCCGCCGCCTATCGGGACATCTTCGGAAAAGAAAACTTCTTCATCGAACTGGCCGACCACGGGATCGAACAGCAGAGACGCAACCGCTCGGGACTCATCGACATTGCCGGCAACCTCGGACTCGGGCTGGTCGCCACGAACGACGTCCACTTCCTCGAACGCGCCCATCACGAAGCGCATGACGTCATGATATGTATCGGCACGGGCGCCATGATCCACGACGAAAAGCGGATGCGCTACGTCCCCGAGCTCTATCTCAAGAGTGGCGAGGAGATGGCGGCGCTTTTTGCCGACCGTCCTGACGCCATCTCCAACACGCTCGCCATCGCGGAGCGCTGCAACGCGAAGCTGGAGTTCGGGAAGTCAAAATACCCCGATTACCTCCCTCCCGAGGGGAAGACCCGGGAAGGGTACCTCCGTGAACTCTGCGAGGAGGGGCTGCGCGGCCGCTACGGCGAGCGAGCCATGGAGGATGCGGCCATCAGGGAACGCTTCGAGTTCGAGCTCTCGGTGCTCTACAAGACCGGATTCACGAGCTACTTCCTGATCGTCTGGGACTTCATCAATTACGCCAAGAGTCAGGGGATCCCCGTGGGCCCGGGGCGCGGATCGGCTGCCGGGTCGCTCATTGCCTATGTCCTCGGGATCACCGATCTTGATCCGCTACGCTACGGTCTCCTCTTTGAGCGATTCCTGAACCCCGACCGCATCAGTCCCCCCGATATCGACGTCGACTTCTGCCAGAACCGACGGGGAGAAGTGATCGAATATGTCCGCAGGAAATACGGAACGATGGCCGTCTCCCAGATCATCACCTTCGGCACGCTCGGCGCGAAGAGCGTCGTCCGCGACGTTGGGCGCGTCCTCGGTTGGAGCTACAGCGATGCCGACCGCATCGCCAAGATGATCCCCAACGAACTCGACATCACCCTCGCCTCCCGCACTAAGAAGGGGGAAGTGAAGCCTGGAGCCATCGACAAGAACCCCGAACTAAAGAAGGCCGTCGACGAGGAACCATCGACCGCGCAACTCTGGGGCTACGCCACCCTCCTTGAGGGACTTTCTCGCAACAGCGGCGTCCACGCGGCGGGAGTCGTCATTGCCGACCGCGACCTCTCCGAGTACATCCCGCTGACCCGTGCCAACGACGGCAACATCGTCAGCCAATACTCCATGGCCCCCCTCACCGATCTGGGGCTCCTCAAGATGGACTTCCTGGGCTTGAAGACCCTGACCGTCATCGATGATGCCGTGAAGCTCATCCGGCGCCACACACCGGACTTCGACATCTCGAAGATCCCGATGGATGACAAGGCGACTTTCGACCTGCTCAACAGGGGCGAATCGATCGGCGTCTTCCAACTCGAGTCCGGCGGCATGACCGCGACGGCCAAGCGATTCCAGATCGAGCACTTCACCGACATCATCGCGCTTATCGCGTTGTACCGCCCCGGTCCGATGCAGTTCATCGACGACTACATCGAGCGCAAAAAGGGCCGCAAGAAAATCGAGTATGCCCACCCCCTGCTGGAGAAGATCTGCTCCGAGACCTACGGCATCATCGTCTACCAGGAACAGGTGCAACAGGCAGCCAGCGCCCTGGCAGGCTACACGCTGGGACAGGCCGACCTCCTTCGTCGCGCCATGGGAAAGAAGGATACGGAGAAAATGGCCAAGGAGCGCGAGGTCTTCGTCGAGGGTTGCGCCCGGGTGAATCAGATTCCACCGAAGCAGGCCAACGCGATCTTCGACTTCCTGGAGAAGTTCGCGCAGTACGGATTCAACAAGAGCCACAGCGCAGCCTACGGCCTCCTCTCCTACCAGACAGCATACCTGAAGGCGAATCACCCCGTGGAGTTCATGGCGGGCCTCTTGGGCAACGAAATCAACAACACCGACAAGATTGCGGTCTTCGTCGGCGAATGCGCCCGCATGGGGATCTCCATCATGCCGCCGGACGTCAACAGGAGCGCCCTCACCTTCCTTCCCGAGGAACTTCCTGGTGGACGAGCCATCCGATTCGGGTTGGCCGCCATCAAGAACGTCGGCGAGGCGGCCATGGAGACAGCCATAGCTGATCGCCTGGCCAACGGTTCCTTCAGGTCACTGGAGGAATTTTGCACCCGCCTCGATTCCAAGGCGGTGAACAAGAAGATCCTCGAGAGCCTCGTGAAGTGCGGCGCCTTCGACTGGGACGGCCGCCACCGCGCCGCCCTCGACGCCGCGATCGAGCCTGCCATCGGGGCGGCCGCATCCGTTCAGAAGGACCGGGCCAGCGGACAGGTCTCGCTCTTCGACTCCTTCGCGGATCTTGCATCCGCTCCCGCCGCAAAATCCGCTGGCGAGGAATCATCCATCGAGCGATGGACGCGTTCCGAGCAACTCTCCCACGAGAAGGAACTCCTCGGTTTCTACGTCACCGGCCACCCGCTGGACGACTACCGCGGCAGCATCGAGGCCGGAAAATACGATTCCGTGACCGATGCCCTTGCGATGACCGAGAAGGGAAGCATCCGACTGGCGGGACTCCTCTCCACCGTGGAAAAACGCTTCACCAAGAAGGATGGCCGCCCCTTCGGTGTGATGACCTTTGAGGATGACAGCGGCACCCTCGAGTTCACCGCTTGGGACGAGTCCTTCACCAAGCACGAGGAGATCCTCAAGGCCGGCACCGTCATTTCCTGCACCGTCCGGGTCACCCCTAACGACGGCTCCATCAGGGCCAACGCAAGCGACTTCAAGGCCCTCACGCCGAAACCCTCCAGAAAGCCGCTCCGACTCCGCATCGACCGCTCCCGTCTTACGGAAGAGGATCTGCCCAGAATCGGCGAGGCCATCAGAAACCATCCGGGAAAACGCTCCCTCATTCTGGAAATCATCACCCCCTCCGGAACCACCTTCCCGCTTCAACTCGGGGAAGAGTTCTCCTTCGGGGATGAACAGAAGCTGAGGATAGCCCTGGAACCTTGGCTCAAACGCGGCTGACAGGTTGGCCAGGAAAAACTGCTTCGCTTGTACGGGGATTGAACCCCACAATCTGCATGAGCCTACGGCAAGAGCGCAGGGCAACAACGCTAGAAGTCAAAAACCCGAGCCATTACTCCTCCCCCTTGCTTAGCTTCGTGAGAACCGAAAGATCCTCAAGCGTCGATGTGTCACCCGTCAGCGACTGACCGCTTGCGACCTGTTTGAGCAGGCGGCGCATGATCTTGCCACTGCGGGTCTTGGGGAGCATCTCCGCAAAGCGGATCTCGTCGGGTTTGGCGATCGGGCCGATCGACTCGCCGACATGGTTGCGGATCTTTTTCTTGAGATCGTCGCCCGGTTTGTGGCCTGAACGGAGAACGACAAAGGCGACGACCCCCTGTCCCTTGATCTCGTCGGGGCGCCCGACCACCGCGGCCTCGGCGACCGAAGGATGACTGACCAAGGCGCTCTCGACCTCGGCGGTGCCGAGACGGTGACCGGCCACGTTAAGGACATCGTCGATACGGCCGACGATCCAGAAGTTTCCCTGTTTGTCACGGCGGGCACCGTCACCGGTGAAGTAGGCCCCCTTGATCTCGCTCCAGTATTGCTGGCGGTAGCGGGTCTTGTCCCCCCAGATGCCCCGCAGCATGGAGGGCCAAGGCTTGCGGATGACGAGTTTACCACCCTGACCGTGGGGCACTTCCTTGCCTGCGTCATCGACGATGGCGGCATCAACCCCGAAGAACGGAAGGGTCGCAGTGCCAGGCTTGCAGGGTGTGGCTCCGGGCAGCGGGGTGATCATGTGGGCGCCCGTCTCGGTCTGCCACCAGGTGTCGACGATGGGGCAGCGCTCGTGGCCGACGTGCTTGTGAAACCACATCCAGGCCTCGGGGTTGATGGGCTCCCCCACGGTTCCGAGCAGGCGGAGTGAGGAGAGGTCGTGCTTCTTCAGGTGCTGGTCGCCCCACTTCATGAAGGCGCGGATCGCCGTGGGTGCTGTGTAGAAGATGGTGATCCCATAGTCGGCAATGAGCTTCCAGAAACGGTCGGGCTCGGGCCAGTTCGGCGCACCCTCATACATGAAGCAGGTGGCGCCGTTGGACAGGGGGCCGTAGACAAGATAGCTGTGGCCGGTGATCCATCCGATATCGGCGGTGCACCAGTAGACGTCATCCTCCCTGAGGTCGAAGACATACTTGGTGGAGGCGTAGGTGCCGACAAGGTAACCCCCGGTTGTGTGGAGGATCCCCTTGGGCTTTCCGGTGGATCCGCTCGTGTAGAGGATGAAGAGCGGATGCTCGCTGTCGAGATGCTCGGGCGGGCAGTGGGCGGAGACATACTCCATCTCGCGCTGCCACCAGACATCGCGCCCCTCCTCGATGTGGATGGCGGTATCGGAACGCTTGAAGACAATGACCTTGCGGACGGATGTATTCCCCTTCAGGGCATGATCGACGTTCTGCTTGAGGGTGACGAGCTGTCCCCGGCGATAGCCGCCGTCCGCCGTGACAACAACCTTGGCACCGCTATCCGACAACCTGTCCTTGATGCTCTCGGCGCTGAAGCCGCCAAAGACGACGCAGTGCACGGCTCCGATGCGGGCGCATGCCAGCATGGCGATGGAGGCCTCCGGAATGAGAGGCATGTAGATGAGAACACGGTCTCCCTTCTTGACGCCGTTCCTCTTGAGGACATTGGCGAACTTGCAGACCTCGCGGTGGAGTTGGCGGTATGTCAGGACTTTCTTTTCCCCCGGCTCGCCCTCCCAGATGATGGCGGCCTTGTTGGCTCGGGCGGTGTCGAGATGCCGGTCGAGGCAGTTCTGCGAGGCGTTGACCTTTCCACCGACAAACCACTTGGCATAGGGAAGCTTCCAATCCAGCACCTTGGACCATTTTTTGAGCCAATGGAGTTCCTTGGCCTCGCGACCCCAGAACTTGTCGGGCTTGGTGATGGATTCGGCGTGGAGTTTCCTGTATTCCGCAAGGCTTTGGATGCGGGCTTTTTTTCCGAATTCTGAGGAGGGCTTGAAAATGCGGTTCTCGACAAGATGGGATTCGATGTTCTCGGACATGGTTGGTGAGGATTCGGGGGATGATCGGAATCCTTTATTCAACAGAAACAGGTGATAATGAAAAGTGTTTCCCTCGGGCATGCCTGATTTTTTACGGGCACCGGCACGTCATGACATGCCCCCCTGTTCGGTGACCGGGATGGGCCGGAAGCCCTCGCACCGTACCTCTGTCAACCGACGGTGATCCTTCGGACAGGAGCAGGGAATCAGTTTGCTTTCCGTCGATGGAAAAAATCCGTTCGGGGGCATCCGAAGGGGCGTCCCTTGGCCCTCCCCACCAACCTGTCCTCCCGTTGTTTTCCCGGGCTTAAAACAGAATCCTTAACCCGTGAAGGGTCGGACGGATCGTTCTTTCTTTCGATATGCATCGAGACAAGCAGTCGACCATGGTAGTGGGTGACGGCGTGTGCGGTGGGCTTTTGTTGATTGGGCATGGGAGAGAACCTTTCCCTGCATATCTCGCACACTTCCAAACGCTGCGCGATTGGCTGAAGTGCTTATCCCCGCGAGAGAGGGACTTTCCGAACAGGCAACGGATCAGCCTTAGCAAGGATGTTGGCCATCGACCAGCCAGGGCAACATCACTGCGGGCGGTGATGTTTTTTTTCGACGGCGGCGAGGACCTCGGAGGCCGTCTTAAAGTGCATTTTTGCGACTTTAGGCAACATGGTCGGGCCGTATTGGGCGATGATCTCCGCGGCGGCGGCTTTCACCTTTGGAGAGACCCCCTTGGCCAGCCCGACGCCCAGCTCTTCACCATGTTTGTCGAGCCAGTTGATGAATCCCTCGCGGGCAAGAATGGAGGCGGCCGCCACCGCATAGTCGCTCTCAGCCTTGGTGCGCTGGTCGAGGCGGATCTTGCGGCCGTTCTCCAGAAGGGCCTTCTGCAGGACACGGGCATCGGCGAACTTGTCGGAGAGGGCGCGAGGGCAAGCCGGCACCCGCGCGCAGAGATTCTCGATGATGCGCGCATGGCCCCAGGCCAGAAGGCGGTTAAGATTTCCGATGGAACGGTAGAGCTGGTTGTATTTTTCCGGACCGATGACGATCAGCTCGGAGGGAGCACCCGACCTGCGGATGACTTCCGCCAGATCGCGGATTTTCCTGTCCGTTCCGATCCCCTTGCTATCACGGATGCCGGCGTCGCGCAGATGTCTCGCGAGATCGCCGTCCACATAAACCCCGGCGATCACGAGCGGCCCGAAGAGATCCCCCTTGCCGCTCTCATCCACGCCGAAATGAGGCTCGAACTGCTCCGGTTCATGAACCTCCTCGTAGCCGAGGCGGGCCTCGCCGAGGATCTCCGGTTCCATCACGAAGGTGATGAAATCCTCCAGCCCCTTTCCCTGGATCAGAACCTTGGGCCCCTTTTCATAGACGGCGACGTTGAGCTTCTCCTTGGTCGCGGCATAGAGCGTATAAGGCTTCTCCGAGAAGGTGAACCCCCTCTCCCGGAGCACCTCCCGGAGCTTGTCGGCCTGCTCCATCGTCAGGGGATAGGTCTGTGAATGGATCGGGGGAGGCACGGGATCGCTTGCGGTTTCCATCAAGGTGCCCTACGAGCGTTCCGTGGACAAGAAGAGAGCCGTTGTAATGAAAACAACGAAAGCCGCGCAAACAGCCGTTCAGACGGAGCGACTCGCGAAGACTGCCCGCCGGGCACTGCTCTCGTGGCATGCACAGGCGGGACGCCACGACCTTCCTTGGCGCCGCAAGAACACCCCCTACGGCGTGCTTGTCTCCGAATTCATGCTCCAGCAGACGACGGTGGCCACCGTGATCCCTCGCTTCGCCGACTGGATGAAGCGTTTTCCAAGCCTTCCGGATCTGGCTGCCGCCTCCGAGCAGGAGGTTCTCTCGGCGTGGGAGGGGCTGGGCTATTACTCGCGTGCCCGGCGACTCCACTCGGCTGCGAAAACCATCATGCAGCGGCACGGGGGAAGCGTCCCCGACTCGGAGGAACCGCTTCTGGAGCTGCCCGGGATCGGCGCCTACACGTCGGCGGCCATCCTGGCCTTCGCCCATGACCGATCGGCCGTGGTGCTCGACACCAATATCATCCGGGTGCTGGCACGCTGGGGGAATGTCACCGTGCCGATCGACACGGCGCCCGGTAAAAAAGCCATCGCGAATCTCGCGGGATCCTTTTTTCCGGAAACGGGATGTCGGGAGATCGCCTCGGCCCTCATGGATCTCGGTGCGTTGGTCTGCTCGGCTGGAAAACCGGACTGCAATGCCTGCCCGGTGAAGAGTTCCTGCTCTGCAACCGCCCCGGAAAAGCTCCCCAAAAAATCACCACGCCGGGTGACCACCAAGCTCACCGAGCACCGCGCATGGATTGAACGAGGCCAGAAGCTCCATCTCCAGCAATCGGAGGGGCCTCGCTGGCGCGGACTCTGGGTTCTTCCGGAACTGGGCACTGCAAAGCCCGCCGGTCGGTGGATCACGGAACTTACCTACCCGATCACCCGTTATCGCATCACGATGAAGGTGTTTCCAGTGAAGGTGGCCTTGCCCGGCAAACTCCGCCCCTTCAGCAGGGAGGAGCTTACCGGCCTTCCGATACCCTCCCCTCACAGGAAAGCCATCGAGAAAGCATTCCGTGCGATTGCGGAGGGATGATTTCCTGTCCATACTGAACCCCTCATCCCATGGCGACCCAGCTTCCCGACCTCACCAGCTTACCGGATCAACACGGCCACTTCGGTCCGTACGGGGGGCGCTTTGTGCCCGAGACCCTGATGACCGCACTGCTCGAACTCGAGCGGGAATACGAGTCCGCCCGCAAGGATCCAGCCTTCCGGAACGAACTCTCCTCCCTGCTCCAGGAATTCGTCGGTCGGCCCACCCCGCTCTATTTTGCTGAACGCCTCACCAAGGAACTCGGCGGCGCCAAAATCTACCTCAAGCGCGAGGACCTGCTCCACACCGGCGCCCACAAGATCAACAACGCCCTCGGCCAGATCCTGCTCGCCCGGCGCATGGGAAAGAAGCGGATCATTGCCGAAACAGGAGCCGGTCAGCACGGCGTCGCCACGGCCACCGCGGCGGCTCGCTTCGGCTTCCAATGCCGGATCTACATGGGCGCGGTCGACATGGAGCGTCAGGCGCTCAACGTTGCCCGCATGCGATTCCTGGGCGCCGAGGTCATCGGCGTCACCGCGGGACAGGCCACGCTCAAGGAGGCGATCAACGAGGCGATGCGCGACTGGGTGACCAATGTGCGCGACACCCACTACATCCTGGGATCCGCCCTGGGCGCCCATCCCTACCCGATGATCGTCCGCGACTTCCACCGCATCATCGGTGACGAGTCCCGCAAGCAGATCCTCCAGCGCGAGGAACGGTTGCCCGATCTCCTCGTTGCCTGTGTCGGGGGCGGCAGCAATGCCATCGGTCTCTTCTATGCCTTCCTGAATGACGAGGGAGTCCGCATGACCGGAGTCGAGGCAGGCGGCGGCGGCATCATCCGCGGCAAACACGCCGCCCGCTTTCAGGGAGGAAAGCTCGGGGTCCTTCAGGGAACCAAGACATGGCTCCTCGCCGATGCCGACGGACAGATCGAGCTCACGCACTCGGTCTCAGCGGGTCTCGACTATGCGGCCATCGGGCCCGAACACAGCTTCCTCAAGGATGCCGGCCGGGTGCATTACTCCTACGCCACCGACGAGGAGGCCCTGGCGGCCTTCCATAAGCTCTCCTCCATCGAGGGGATCATTCCCGCCCTGGAGACAGCCCACGCCATCGCCGAGGTCATCAAGGTCGCCCCCACCATGAAGCCCGATGAAATCATCGTGGTGAACCTCTCGGGCCGCGGCGACAAGGACGTCCAGCAGGTGGCGGGCCTGGAGAGCGCTTCCGCCTGAGAAACCGACTCTTTCCTAAAAAGCGTTATATCCTCACCGCGTTCTTGCGGTCGAGTTTGAGGACGCCCGACTCGGAGGCCGGAATGAGTGCCTTAGGATCGGTGATTTTTTCGCCCCTCCAGGAGACGCTGCCCCCCTCGACCAGACGACGGATGTCGCCGCGTGATTTCTTCACGTTCAGCGCCTTCTCAAATGCATCGACCCCCAGCGAAATGACATCCCTGGGAAGATCGGCGGTCGGTGCATAAGTGGGGAGGTCGGCTGCCTCGAGATCCTTCTTGGAGAAGCGGAGTTCGAACTCCTCACGGGCACGCCGGGCCTCCGTGGCGGAGTGAAACCGCGCCGTGAGGCGCTCCGCGAGAGATTTTTTGGCCTCCATAGGGTGTGATCCGAGTGGGATCTCCTCGTGGAGCAGGAGACGGTAATACCCGCCCATCTGCTCGTCGGAGATGCTCATCAGCTTGCCGAACATCTCCCCCGGCGCCTCGGCCACACCGACCGCGTTGCCGAGGCTTTTGCTCATCTTCTGGGTGCCGTCAAGCCCCGTAAGGATGGGTAGCATCATGGCCACCTGCTGGTGCTGCCCCTCTTCGTGCTGGAGGTCGCGGCCAACAAGGATGTTGAAAAGTTGGTCAGTTCCCCCCAGCTCGACATCGGCCTCGATCACCACGGAATCCCAACCCTGCATGATCGGGTACTGGATCTCATGGGCACGGACCGGAAGCCCCTTGTCGATGCGCTCCCGGAAATCCTCGCGCTGGAGCATCTGCTGCAGGGTCACGCGGCTGTTGAGCCTCATCACATCCTGAAAATCCATCTTACCGAACCACTCGCCGTTGTAACGGACCACGGTCTTCTCCGGATCCAAGATCCTGAAGGCCTGCTCCTGGTAGGTCTTGGCATGTTCCATGACCTGATCGTGCGAGAGATGGGGACGCGTGGCGGAGCGACCGCTCGGATCGCCGATCATCGCGGTGAAGTCCCCGATGATGAGAATGGCCTGGTGTCCCATCTCCTGGAACTGGCGCAACTTGGTGAGGCCGACGGTGTGTCCCAGATGAATGTCGGGTGAGGTCGGATCGACGCCGAGTTTCACGCGAAGAGGCCGTCCGAGGGCGAGCTTGGCGCGGAGCTCCTTCTCGCTGATCACTTGGGCGCAGCCAGCAAGAAGGGGGGCGATTTGGTCGGCGGCGGAAATCATGGGCCGGTCAGAACATCACAATCAGGGGGATTTGTTGAGCAGTTTCCTGACATCGTCGATGGAAAGCCCTTTTTTCACCGCCTCCTGAAGCTTTGGATCGTTGTCGATGGCCCCCTGGCTCTTACCCTTCAGCGACACCTCGCGTGTGGGGTAGGCATTCTGCCCGGAATAGGGACTCAACTTATCGGGCTCGCCATAGCTCTTGAGGGGGAGTTCCTTGGAGCTGAATTTCTTTCCCGCGTCACGGCTCTGCCTCTGGAGATTCTCAGGTAGCTTTTTCTTGGCAAAGAGGAGTTTGCCAAGCCAGTTTTGGCGACCTCCGGCATAATCTCGGGTTGTGAACTCCTTGGAGGAAAAGGCCTTGGTGCCCCCATACTCGCGCGTGGCAACGGTCCTTCCAGAGAAGCCCCCTCCGGGATCAAAGGTCCTTCCCTCGTAGGAGCTCTTTGATTGACGGTCCGGATTCATGATGCGATCGAGCATCCCGGGCGGCTTCTGCTGCCCGGAGGCCTTCAGGGGGAATCCGGATGCCAAAACAGCCAGAACCAGGCCACGGGAAAGCATCCTTTGCATGCCATGATGATAGCCGGGAGGTTTCCGGGGGATCAAGAAGGAGGCCCCGAAACGACGAAGTTTTGTTGCACCGGGCGCAGGTGATGCTAGGAGGAGTGTATGCATCTGATCGCTTCCCTCCCCTGTTTCCTTGCCTTTGGCCTTCCCAGCGGTCCCGACCTCATCGTCCTGCTCGTGATCGTCCTGGTTCTCTTCGGTGCCAAGCGCCTTCCGGAACTGGCCCGCGGATTGGGACAGAGCGTGAACGAATTCAAAAAAGCGAAGGACGAATTCGACAAGGAAGTTGCCAAGACCACACCGGGGACCGGTGAGGCATCCTCAACTCCGGCCAAGGAAGATCAGAAACCATCGTAAGGAAAAAGGTGGGCGCGGCGACCGTCAGGAAATCATTTCACCTCGCCCTGGTTTTTTTTCTCCTCCCCGCAGGGGTGGGGCTCCTTCAAGCCGCCACAGCGCAGGAGGGGGAGGTCCGGATCGCCACCTACAATGTGGAGAACTACCTCACGATGCCGCGGCGTGTAGGGGGTCACTTCCGGACCAGCGCGGGCAAGCCGGCATCGGAAAAACAGGCCGTCGTCCGGATGATCGCGGAGGTTCGTCCCGATGTTCTGGGACTCATGGAGATCGGCGATGGCAGGGATCTGGAGGATCTGCGACGCAGGCTCCGCGCGGCAGGGATCGATTTTCCGCACGCCGAGTTCCTTGAAGCCGCCGACTCCACGCGCCGAATCGCCCTGCTCAGCCGTTACCCGATCGTGGAGCGGCGCTCACAGGAGAACCTTCCTATCTGGGTGGACGGGATGATGCTCCACAGTCCTCGCGGCATTCTCGACGTGACGCTGGAACCGCGTTCCGGTTACCGCATCCGCCTACTCTGCCTCCACCTCAAGTCCAAGCTTGAGGTCGCCGAATACAACGAGGGAAAACTCCGGGAAGCGGAGGCCCGGGAGGTCCGTCGCCGCGTACGCGACATCCTGCGAAGCGAACCGGCCACGCGCCTCATCGTAATGGGTGACCTTAATGAGACCAAGAACGCGGAGTGCTTCCGTCAGATCACGGGAAAGCCGGAGTGGCCCGACAGCCTTCGCCCGCTCCCCCTGTCCGATGATCGTGGTGAACGCTGGACCCACCATTGGGGAAGCGCCGACATCTACTCCCGCATTGACTACATTCTGGTGAGCAGGAGACTGGAAGAGGACATTGACTCCGCACGCTCCGGCATCGCCCGCCCCCCATACTGGAGGGAGGCTAGTGACCACTGTCCTGTCTTTGTTTCCATCAAACCGCCAGCCTCATGATCCCGAAATGTTTTCCAATCCTGCTGACCCTTCTCGTTGCGGAATCGCTTCCCCTGCACGCTGACTGGTCGCAGGTAACCGCCCTTGATCTCCCGGTCACCAGGCTCTCGCCGAATGCCGCCAAGGCCAAAGCCGCGATGCGGGAGCGCTTCGAAGCCCAGATCACCGCGAACAAGACTTTTCAGAAGGACTTCCCCGACGATCCCCATGCCTACGATTCAAAGGTCCGACTCGCCGTCGCACAAGCCAGACTCGGCGCCCTGGAAGAGGATCCCCGAGTTGTCGACGAAGCTCTCTCCAGGCTGATCGCGCTCGAAAAGGAGGCTCCGGAGGAGAGTCAGCGGGCTGAGGCGATGTTCCGCCGCATCTCGCTGCAATGGTTAAATCTCGGAGGTGATCCCGACCAGCGCAGGGATCGTGCGGTGACCAGCGCCCGAACCTTTGCATCTGCTTTTCCGGAGGACCGTCGGGCCCCTCGACTCCTCGCTGAGGCAGCCTCGCTCTGCGACAACCATCCGGAACAGAAGCGACCCCTTGTGGAGCAGGCCCTTGCCATGAAAGGCACCCTCCCCGACGAGGCTCTCATAGCGCGCCTCCGGGATGACCTCAAACGGCTTGATCAACTCGGAAAGCCCGTCGATCTAACCTTCGCGGGGCCGGCCGGAAAGACCCTCGATCTTTCCCACTACAAGGGGAGGGTCGTGGCCCTTGTCTTCTGGGCGGCCGAGTCGGCCCCGAGTCTTCTCTGGATGCGCGACTTCACCGCCTACGCCTCAGGTGTTCCGGGACTGAAAGTGATTGGAGTGAGCCTGGATCAGGACCGGGCCGACCTCGACGCCGCCGTGAAGACCCTTCGGATTGACTGGCCCGTGGCCTTTGATGGAAAGGGATGGCAGGGTGGCATCGCACGGAGATTCGGCATCAACTCCCTCCCCACGCTCTGGCTGATCGACAAACAGGGATGCCTTCAGACCCTCAATGCCCGCGATAACTACGAGTTGCGGATCAACGAGCTGCTTAGGAAAAACTGATCTTGGGGATTCACAGGGATCTGGCCCGGGAATTGCTTTTCTAGTTCCCAATCCCCCATCACCTATTCCCTATTCCCCACCTCTATGCTCATCGACCGCTACGAACCCGAAGACTTCTTTGACGAAATGTTCGCCGACAAGGCGACCGTGAGGCCTCACTACGGACGGATCGCCGAGCGGCTCCAGATCCTTGATCAGGCGGAGCACCGTCGGAAGCAGACGGCGGTCGATCTGGCCTTCATGCGAAGCGGCGTCACCTTCACGGTCTACAATGACGATCAGGGAACCGAGCGCATCTTCCCCTTTGATCTGGTGCCGAGGGTCATTCCCGACAGCGAGTGGCGGAGGATCGAGAAGGGGCTGATCCAGCGCATCACGGCGCTCAACCTCTTCCTGCACGACATCTACCACGATCAGAAGATCCTCAAGGACCGCGTCATCCCTCCCCACTATATCCTCGGGGCGAAGCATTTCCGCCGTGAGTTCATGGGCTTCAACGTGCCGAAGGACATCTACATTCATATCTGCGGCACCGACCTGATCCGCGACCGTGACGGCAACTATCTTGTCCTGGAGGACAATCTCCGCTGTCCCTCGGGCGCCAGCTACATGCTGGAGAACCGCGCCGCGCTGAAGAGAGCATTCCCCGATCTCTACCGCTCGGCGCGCGTTCAACCGGTCGACACCTATGCCGCGGAACTCCGCAAGGTCCTGCAGTATGTCTCCCCTCCGTCGCTCGGAACCTCGCAACCCAACGTCGTGCTGATGACGCCCGGGGTCTTCAACAGCGCCTACTTCGAGCACGCCTTCCTCGCCCGCCAGATGGGCATCCCGATCGTGGAGGGGCGCGATCTGGTCGTCCGTGACGCGAAGGTCTACATGCGCACCACCTCGGGACTCGTTCCCGTCGACGTGATCTACAGGCGCATCGACGACGACTTTCTTGATCCGACGGTCTTCCGTCCCGACTCCCTGCTGGGCGTTCCCGGCCTGGTCCATGCCTACCGCTCCGGCAATGTGAGCCTCGCCAACAGCATCGGAACGGGGGTCGCCGACGACAAGGTGGTCTATTACTTCGTTCCGAAGATGATCAAATACTACCTCGGTGAGGAACCGATCCTTCCGAATGTGGGAACCTTCCTGGCCAGCGAACCGGAGGACCGCGTCTTCATCATGGAGAACCTTGGGAAGCTCGTGGTGAAGTCCGCCAACGAGGCGGGCGGCTACGGGATGCTGATGGGCCCCTGGGCCACCAAGGAGGAGATCGAGTCCTTCCGCGAACAGATCCGGGCCAACCCGCGCAACTTCATCGCCCAGCATCCGATCTCGCTCTCGCGTCACCCCACCTGGTGCGGGGAAGGTTTCGAGGGGCGCCATGTCGACCTGCGCCCCTACATCCTCTGCGGCGAGAAGACGACGGTGACTCCCGGAGGTCTCACCCGCGTGGCCCTCCGCAAGGGATCCCTGGTGGTGAACTCCTCCCAGGGAGGGGGATCCAAGGACAGCTGGGTCCTCTACGGGGATTCCTGAGCGGGATGATCACTTTCCAGACCATGAGCGATTTTCACACTCCCGTTCCCACGGCCCAGAAGCCGATCAGCGACAGGCGCGACTCCCAGGTAATGCTCTCGCGCGTCGCCAACTCCCTCTACTGGATGAGCCGCTACATCGAGCGCTCGGAGAACGTAGCGCGTCTCCTCGACGTGAACCTTCAACTGATGCTCGACTTCGCCGATCTCAACGACCAGCAACTCAAGGAGCACTGGCTCCCGATCCTCTGCTCGGCCGGCGACGAGGAGACTTTCTTCAGACTCTACGAACGGGCCGACAGCGAGAGCGTGACGGAGTTCCTCACCTTCCGGGAAGAGAACCCCAATTCGATCATCTCCTGCCTCTTCACGGCCCGCGAGAATGCCCGGCAGGTGCGCGACCAGATCTCCCTGGAGATGTTCGAGGCGCTCAACGAGTGCTACCTCTTCCTGAAGTCGAAGAATGCCCGCGAGGTCTGGCAGAGCGGCGCACACGAGTTCTACGAGCAGATCAAGAAATACTCCCATCTCTTCCAGGGCATCACCGCCTCCACCTTCACGCGAAGCGAGGGATACGAGTTTATGAATATCGGCAAGTTCCTCGAGCGCGCCGACAAGACCACCCGCATCCTCGACATCAAGTATCACATCCTGCTCCCGAGCATCGCCGACGTCGGCGGAGCGGTGGATGCCGCGCAGTGGCAGGCGATCCTACGCTCGGCCAGCGCGCTCGAGGCCTACAGGAAATTCCACGTCGAGGATATCCTGCCCAAGAAGGTCGCCGAGTTCCTGATCTTCTCGACGACCTTCCCTCGCTCGATCCGCGCCTGCATGCAGCGCCTCGACGAGGACCTCCACCGTCTCAGCGGCAAAGAGCGGCGGGAGTACCGGAGCCCCGAGGAGCGGGCCTTCGGCAAGCTGCTCTCCGACCTGAACTTCCTCACGATCGACGAGATTCAGAACAGCGGGCTCCACCAGTTTCTCCAGGGGGTCCAGACCGTCCTCGATCGTCTCGACGATCACATCTATCAGGAATACATGTACCACCCTCCCGTCGACATGCAGGCGGAGATCCTCCTTCACCAGCAGCAGATGCAACAGCAGCAATGACCCCGCAGAACGAAGCCTCCGCGACCCCTGCGGATGAGAGCGTCTGGGACGAACCGCTGCTCCTGGGCATCTCCCACCTGACCCGCTACAGCTACGAAGGCCCCGTCCACGACAGCTTCAACGAGGCCCGCCTTCAACCGGTGAGCGACCACCTGCAGGAGTGCCGGGAATTCAGCTTTCGGATCGATCCCGACTCGGTGATCCGCGACTATCCGGACCTCTACTCCAACTGCGTTCACTACTTCGACGTCCAGAACCCGCACGAATCACTCACGGTGAAGGCAGCCTCTCTTGTCAGGACCCTGACGGATTCACGCGGTCCCGTTCCGCAGGCCGGCTCCGAAGCGCTCACCGAGGCTTCCGTGAAGGAGCTTCACTTTGATTTCCTTCATGGCACCGAGTTCGTCTCATTGGGTGCCGATGTCTGGAGGGAAGCCGTCGACGCCCTTCCCGTCGGTCTCCGCGATGTCTGGACCGACACCGTGGCCATCGGCGAGCACATCCACCGCAACTACAAGTACACCCCTCTCTCGACCAACGTGAACACCCGCGCCGTCGAGGTGATCCAACGGAAACAGGGGGTCTGTCAGGACTTCGCCCACCTGATGCTCGGACTCTGCCGCACCCACGGCATTCCGGCGCGTTATGTCAGCGGATACTTTTTGAACCAGCACAAGCTGCCTAGGGAAATCGAGGCAAGCCATGCCTGGCTAGAGGTCTTTATCCCGGGATATGGCTGGAAGGGATACGATCCCACCCACCACCGCGAGACTGACACCCGCTACGTGAAGATAGCCGTGGGACGCGACTACGCTGACATCAGGCCGGTTGGAGGAACATTCCGCGGCAAGGGCACCCGGGAGATGGTCGTGGAGGTCACCGTGCAGCGGATCGGTTAGAGCGTTTTTGATTCGGATATAGACGCAGGATTTGCGGATGCCATGAGGGCAGCTGCCGTCAAAGAATGTCTAGAGATGAAGCAAAAACGCTCTAGGATCGCGCAACCGGGGATCATGCCGTTATGAAGAGGTGCGGAGTTCCTGCTTCTCGTTCATCACCCGCCCGATCACAGCCAGGGTTTCCGTAAGATTCCGCTCCAGGGAGTGCTCCGCTCCGAGCATGGCGCAGTCCGAACGCGCGCGGGCCCCGCGTTCCGGATCCCCGATGATCCCCAGCCACTTGCGCAGCGCACTTGTGAAACCCCGGACATCGTCTGGCTCCGCGATCACTTCACCATGGACGCCCGGGGTCATGATTTCGGAAACCCCAGCCGCAGCGCTTATGATGACCGGAACCCCCGCACTCATCGCTTCAACAGCGGCAAGTGAGAAGGGGTCGAAGATGGTCGGTGAGATCAGGAGGTCCGCGGCGGCGTAGACCTTCCCCATCTCACCTACCGGTCCCAGGAAGCGGGTGACATGGGATGCGTACCTGCGGGCCGGCCCCTTGCCCGCCACAAGGAGCGTGATCTTCCTTCCCGGATCGGGGCAGTCGTTTTGCTTCTCCTCCATCACAAGGGCTTCCACGGCGCGAATCGCAAATCGGAGTCCCTTCCTTTCCCATCCCGTCCCCACAAAGATGATGCACTTCTCGTCCGGGGAGAGCCCAAGCTCACGACGGGCTTCCTCCCTTGCACGATCCCCCGGAATGCCGCTTGCCGGAACACCATTCCTGATCATGGTGATCTGCTCCTCAGGATAGCCGTAGAGTTCAACGATATCGCGGCTGATCTTTTCGGAGAGCGAGATCACCCGTCGCGTGGCGCAGCCCCTATAGATCTGTTTTTCCAAAGCAAGTTTCTCACGGTGCTTCGGCATACACCATTGAAGCCAGGAGCCCCACGGGGAGAGAAACCTGCCCCGCTGCCTCATCCATGCCAGATGAACTCCCTCGTCCGTGCGGTAGAGATCGCAGCCGGGAACCTTCTCCACGGAGAGAATAAGGTCGAAGGAAACGGCTCCCGACTCCCTGAGTCGGGTCACCTCCCGGACATAGGAAGAGAATGGTCGGGCAGGGCATCGCAGGATCTCCCCGCCAGGCCAGGCCTCTTCAGGCCAGTCATTTGTTCCCAACAGGATGACACGATGCCCCTTCCCCCTGAGACCCTCGGCCAGTCTGGTGAGATAGGCCTCGACCCCCCCGGTCGCGGAATAGCCCCGGCGCAGAAATCCGATGGTAAACCGGGAATCGGAAATAGGTAATGGGCCAACGGACATAAGATTCGGCGGATAGGGAGAGGGGAATCAGGAATAGGCTATCGGGAATCCGGTGGGAAGAATCCATCATTCTAAATCCTGCCGCCCTGATCAACTCAACCCCATAACCTATTTGGATTCTTCCACGTTCTCCATGGCATACTATGATCCGTATCGAAATGAGCACCCGTGGCGCAAATAGAGGATCCATTCCCGGTGAGAATGAGGCCGACCAGCTCGCCGAAGAGTTCCTAGCACATCTCGGGGATGGAAAGAATTACTCACCCCAGACGCTTCGGGCCTACCGGCAGGCCCTTGGAAAGTTCCGCGCCTTCCGCCCCGGACTTTCCTGGACGGAAGCAACCGCCGATGACTTCCGATCCTGGCTTCTTGAATTGATGAAGCAGAACCGCTCGCGAGCCACTATCAGGCTTCATTTCGCGGCCCTCCGCAGTTTCTTCAATCATCTTGCCGAACTGAACATCGTCCCCGCGAATGTCCTGAAGCTTGTCTCGCTCCCAAAACTTGAGAAATCGCTTCCACAGTTCCTCACGGTTCCCCAGGTGACAACCCTTCTCGAAAAACCTGTCGCAAGGGAGAAGACAAAACAGGCCCCTTCCTGGATGGGCTCCCGCGATGCTGCGATCCTCGAACTCTTCTACTCTTCGGGCCTGCGCCTTGCGGAACTGGCCGCCCTGGATGCCAAGGACCTCGATCCGATTGGGGAAACCGTACGGGTCATGGGAAAGGGCTCCAGGGAGCGGATCGTGCCCGTCGGATCACTCGCTCTCGAGGCCCTCTCCCGCTACCGGCATCAGGCGGGCATCACGTCGGGTCCTCTCTTCATCAACAAAAGCCACGGCCGCCTCGGTCACCGCTCGATCTGGCTGCTGCTCAAAAACTACGTCCGTGAAGCTGGCCTGCCCTCAACGCTCAGCCCCCACAAGCTCAGGCATTCCTTCGCGACCCATCTGCTTGACAATGGGGCCGACCTCCGCAGCGTGCAGTCACTTCTCGGACACGCCAGTCTCGCCACCACGCAGATCTATACCCACGTGACCACCGAGCGCATGAAGAAGGCCTATGACGCAGCTCATCCGCGCGCGTAAAAGCTGGTAATGGGAAATCGGGAATAGGCTATCGGGATCGGGTGAGATTGTGGGGAATGTAAAAGTTTCATGCCTTTTTATAAACGATCTGAACGATCGTTTTACGTTTCATATATTGCTGATTTTTCTCGCGGGGGCGTTAGCTTCTGATAGAATGTTTGGCTGAACTTATAAATAAGCACTAGATTCGCACGTTTGCCTAAACCGAAAGACACACAAAACCATTTTCCATCGATCCATTTAGTCGTCTTTTCTTGTTAAGAAACCACTTAACCCCACCCCTTCATCAACACACCCATGAGCACCGACAACACCACTTCCAAGCCCCTCGCCGCCAACGAGGGAATGAAGATCAACTCGCGCCATCTCCGCGGAAACATCGCCACCGATCTGGCCGACACTTCCACGGGGAACATTTCCGAGGAGAGCAACCAACTCTCCAAGTTCCACGGCCTCTACATGCAGGATGACCGAGACCTGCGCAATGGCCTCAAGAAGGAAGGAAAAGAGAAGGCCTTCGCCTTCATGTGCCGCGTCCGCCTGGCCGGTGGAAAGGCCACGGCCAAGCAGTGGCTCGTCCTCGACAAACTCGCCGACGACATTGCATCCCCTTCCCTGCGCCTCACCACCCGGCAGACCTTCCAGTTCCACGGGGTGGTCAAGGGGAACATCAAGAAACTCATCAAGGGGATGAATCAAGCCCTGCTCGACTCGATCGCGGCCTGCGGCGACGTGAACCGCAACGTGATGGCCCCGCCGAATCCCGAGCGCTCGGAAATCCTCCAGCAAGTCTACGAGCATGCAGCGGGTTGGAGCAACTATGCCCTCCCCAGGACGCGCGCCTACCATGAGATCTTCCTCGACGAGGAACTGGTGGCCGGAGGGGAACCCGAATCCGAGCCGATTTACGGCGACACCTACCTCCCGCGCAAATTCAAGACAGGCTTCGCCATCCCCCCCTCCAACGATGTCGATGTCTTCTCCCAGGACCTCGGTTACATCGCGATCGTCGAAAACGGGAAACTCGCGGGATACAACGTGACCGTTGGCGGCGGACTCGGCATGAGCCACGGCAACGCCGAGACCTTCCCCCGTCTGGCTGATCTTCTCGGCTTCATCCCGCCCGACAAGGTGAACGAGGTCGGCGCCGCCGTCCTCACCACTCAGCGCGATTTCGGCGACCGGACCAACCGCAAGCATGCCCGCCTCAAGTACACGATCCAGGACCGCGGCATCGAGTGGTTCCGCGGCGAAGTGCAGAAACGCATCAGCTTCCAACTTGAGCCGGCGCGTCCTTTCCACTTCACCACGATCGAGGATCCCTTCGGCTGGCACGAATGCACCGACGGAACCTGGTTCTACGGTCTCCACATCCTGAGCGGCCGTATCAAGGACACCCCGGGCTGGACGATGAAGACCGCCCTGCGCGAGATTGCCGAGATCCACGAGGGAGACTTCCGTCTGACCCCATCCCAGAACGTGACCATCTCCGGCGTTTCGACGGCCAAGAAGGCCGAGATCAATGCCATCCTCAATAAGCATGGTCTTTCGCATGAGAATGACCGCTCCGGTCTCCGCCTCAACGCCCTCTCGTGCGTGGCTCTACCGACATGCGGCCTTGCGCTGGCGGAGAGCGAGCGCGACCTCCCCTCCATCCTCGGAAAGTTCGAGACCGTCCTTGACGAGGCCGGCCTGCGCGATGACGCGATCAGTCTCCGCATCACGGGATGCCCCAACGGCTGCTGCCGCCCCTACCTCGCAGAGATCGGCTTCGTGGGCAAGGCCCCCGGCAAGTACGCGCTCTACCTCGGGGCGAAGTACAACGGCACCCGGCTCAACCGCCTCTTCTCGCCCAGCATAACGATCGACGACGCCGTGACCCGGCTGGACCCGATCATCAAGCGCTACGCCAAGGAGCGACAGGATAACGAAGGCTTCGGCGACTTCTGCGACAGGGAGATCCTGCCGGCCGACGCCACCTTCCACAGCGTGGGTACACAGGTCGCCTGATTTTAGGACCGTGGCGGCTTCACAAGAACAACTTGCGGCTTGGAACGCGGAACTCCGCGGTAAATCGCCGCTGGAGATCACGCGCTGGGCGCTGGAACTCGCCGCAAAACTCGGCGGCCCCATCATCGTCTCGACGAACTTCCGTCCGTTTGAGGCGGTTGTCCTCCATCTGGCTACTCAGACCAAAGCCGATATCCCCGTCCTCTGGGTGGATCACGGCTACAACCGGCCCGCGACCTACCGCCACGCTGAGGAACTCAAAAAACTCCTCGGACTGAACCTCAAGGCTTACCTTCCGAAGATCACACCCGCTCACCGCGATGAGATCGATGGGCCGATCCCGACGCCCGAAGATGAGGAAGGGCTGAAGAAATTCAGCGCCGTCATGAAGTTGGAACCATTCCAGCGCGGCATGAGGGAACTGGCTCCCGCCGTCTGGATCACTGCGCTCCGGAAGGTGCAGAACCCGAACCGCGCGGAACTCGACATCGTCTCAGCGGACGCCAACTTCGGCTCCCTCAAGATCAGCCCCGTCTTTTATTTCTCTGACGCGGAAATGGAAGCCTATCTCGCGGAGAACAAGCTGCCCAACGAGTGGGACTACTTCGATCCGGCCAAGGCCGACGAAAAACGCGAATGCGGCCTGCATGCGAGTTGGGGAGGGGAAAAGGTTGAAGCGTTAAAAGGTTAAAGCGTTAAAACGTCATGCCCTCCTCGAAACGACAGATTTCCACGGATAATACTCCGACGAGTATCTTTCGAACTTTTGAGAATCTTGAGGTTTACCGGCAGGCAAGGACGTTCCGTAAGGACATCTATAAGCTGACCAGGGCACTACCCGAATGTGAGAAATTCGGCTTGGCCAACCAGATGCGCAGGGCGGCCGTTTCGCTCACCAGCAATATTGCTGAGGGGCATGGTCGTTATCATTTTCCTGATCAGATCAAGTTCATGTTGAACTCAAGGGGATCACTGGAAGAGTTGATCGATCAACTGAACGTCTGTGACGATGAATCCTATCAGAAAACAGAAGAAGTCGCTGCATTGAAAGCCCAGGCTTGGGCTGTTCACAACATCCTGAACGGATATATCCGATACCTTCGCGGCCGGATCAATGAGTCTGACCGTGTTCAGGAGTTTCCATCGGCATTGGATTCCTAATGCCCCACCTTTCACTTTTTTAACGTTCTAACTTTTTAACCTTACCTCATGAAAAGCTACCATCTCGATCACTTGGACTATCTCGAAACCGAAGCGATCCACATCATGCGTGAGGTGGCTTCGGAGTTCGAGCGTCCCGCCATCCTCTTCTCCGGCGGCAAGGACTCGATCTGCCTGCTCCGCCTCGCCGAGAAGGCCTTTCGTCCCTCGGATATTCCGATGCCTTTCCTCAATGTAGCGACCGGCCATGAATTCCCAGAGTTGCTCGAGTTCCGCGACCGTCGCGCCAAGGAACTCAATGCCAAGCTCATCGTCCGCACGGTTGACGAGGCCCTTGAGAAAGGAACCGCCGTCCAGGCTCCCGGCCAGGTCAGCCGCAACCAGCTCCAGATCCCCGTCCTTCTTGGAGCCATTGAGGAGTTCCGTTTCGATTGCTGCATCGGCGGAGCCCGCCGCGACGAGGAGAAGGCCCGGGCCAAGGAGCGCTTCTTCAGCTTCCGCGACAGCTTCGGCCAGTGGGATCCCAAGAACCAGCGTCCGGAGATCTGGAACCTCTACAACGGCCGGCTCAATCCCGGTGAGAACATGCGCGTCTTCCCCCTCTCCAACTGGACCGAGATGGATGTCTGGGAATACATCAAACGCGAGAAGCTCGAGGTGCCCTCCATTTACTTCAGCCACAAGCGACGCTGCGTCCGACGCGGAGGCCAGTGGGTTCCCGACACCGACCTCATGCCGGCAAAGGCCAACGAGGAAGTGAAGGAGATGATCGTCCGCGTCCGGACTATCGGCGACATCATCAGCACCGGATGTGTCGAATCACCCGCCGCCAACTGCGACGACATCATCGCCGAGATCGCCGCCGCCCGCGTGACGGAACGCGGTTCCCGTGCCGACGACCGCGTCTCCGAGGCGGCGATGGAGGATCGCAAGAAGGCCGGGTATTTTTAACGGAGGTTAAAACGTGAAAGGTGAAAAATGTTACAATGGGGAGACTGAATCCGAACCCTTAGCATACCTTCACCCTTTCACCTTTTCACCCTTCTAACTTTTTAACGTTCTAACCCTTTTAACATTCCCACTTTTCCACCATGCCCGCCATTTCCCATCCCGTCGACCTACTCCGCTTCAATACCTGCGGGTCCGTCGATGACGGCAAGTCGACCCTGATCGGCCGCCTCCTCTACGACTCCAAATCCCTCATGGAGGATCAGATCGAGGCCCTTGAGCGCTCCGCAGACATCACGGGCGGCGGACAGATCAATCTCGCCAATCTCACCGACGGCCTCAGAGCCGAACGTGAACAGGGGATCACCATCGACGTGGCCTACCGCTACTTCGCGACCCCTCACCGGAAGTTCATCATCGCCGACACGCCCGGCCACGTTCAGTACACTCGCAACATGGTGACCGGTGCCTCGACGGCCAACCTCTCGATCATCCTGGTCGATGCGCGCCAGGGAGTCATCGAGCAGAGCCGTCGCCATTCCATCATCGCCTCCCTGCTCCGCATCCCGCACCTCGTTGTTGCCATCAACAAGATGGATCTGGTCGACTGGAGCGAGGAACGATTCCTTGAGATCAAGGAACAGTTCGATGAGTTCCTCCCGCGTCTCGACATCAAGGACGTGCAGTTCATCCCGGTGAGCGCCCTCAACGGCGACAACATCGTCACCCACTCGACGAACACCCCCTGGTATGCGGGCCCCACGCTGCTCGGACATCTGGAGACCGTCCACATCGCCAGCGACTGGAACCTCTCCAATTTCCGGATGCCCGTCCAGTGGGTGAACCGCCCGAACAACCCCACCGATCACGCGCTCCACGACTTCCGCGGTCTAAGCGGACAGATCTCCGGCGGCATCGTGAAGGTCGGGCAGAAGGTGACTGTCCTGCCGAGCGGCTTCAGCTCGACGGTGAAACAGATCTGGACCCTAGACGGCCCGCTTGAGGAGGCCTTCAGCCCGCAGTCGGTGACACTGGTCCTGGAGCACGATCTCGACATCAGCCGCGGCGACGTGATCGTCGATTCGGAGGATCTTCCGGGAGCCTCCTCGGAACTTCATGCCAAGATCTGCTGGATGAATCCCCGCCCCCTCACCCCGGGCAAGCAGTATCTCCTCAAGCATACCACGCAGACCGTGAAGGCGGCTGTGACCTCCATCGACCACCGGATCAATATCTCCACACTCGACAAGGAGGATGGCATCGCCGAACTCGCGATGAACGACCTCGGCGAGATCCGCCTCAGGACAGCCAAGCCGCTCATCTACGACGGCTACGCGAGCAATCGTCTCACCGGATCCTTCATTCTGATTGAACCTGGCACCAACGCCACGGTTGCGGCGGGGATGCTTCTTCCCCCGACCGAGATCGCCCGTCCAGAGTACAAGGACTTCTCGATCTAGGAATCTAGGATTCAATCCGACCGATTCGTATCATCAGCAAATAATCTCTTTGTAATCATATTGACGACCCGTTAGATCGTTTATAATGTTTCTTTTCTCGTGAAACAAAAGCTCGATATTTCTTATCCATCTCTATTCAAAAGATGGATTGCCGTTTTTGTGGCGTATATATCGTTTTCTTTTGTCGCCTTTTCCTCCGATGGAGAAACGTCCAAAAACTTCCTCGCCGACTGGTGGGGTCAAAGGTACGGGGCTTCGGACAAGTGGTTCGGCCTTGAGGCCCCCATGAAAACCTATGGCTTCAGCGTCAAGGGGGACATGAAGGAGGCGTACTTTGGTCAGGTATCGGGCGGTCTTCCCAACCAACCCCGCAGCAACTGGTGCTTTGACATGAAGCTCAAGGGAACACTCGAGTTGGAAAAACTTCTTCCGGCATTCAGCGGTTGGAGCATCTCCTCCTACTGGCGCTACCGCACCGGTGGCAACCCGCGCTGGGCGGCAGGCACCCCGAACTTCATCGCCCCGAGCAACATGCCCAATGGAGCCGAGCTCTGGAACCTCTCCCAGATGCTCGAATTCAGCTCCAAGAAGAAGGATTTTTACTTCAATATCGGTTGGGAAAATCCCTACGAGCAATTCCTCCAGCAACCGCTCTCCAAACTCTTCGAGAACCAGGCCATCAGCACGAGCAAGGGCATCCAGGCCAATGCAGGACCCGGCATCGTGGTCACCAACCCATCCAAGACCTCCTCCTACGCCTATCGAACCAGCCCTGTTCCATGGGGAAACACCTTCGGAGCGTGGGGAACAACCCTCCGGATCAAGCCCCGCAAGAACTTGTATATCCAGAGTGGTCTCTATTGGGCGAACTCCAACATGGGCGGGCCCAACCCCACCCAGTTCTCCGCCACCAGCGTCTATCCCTACACCTCGGTGCCTAACAGCTACCTCGGGAAATTCCGTTCATCGGGTCAAGTCACTCCCGTTGTGGGTGGGGACGGCCGGCTGATTCCCGGTGCACAGCAGAACCTCGGGTGGGTGCCCGGCACCGCCAATAACCACGGTTTTGGCGGCATGGGAGGCTCCACACCGTTCAGGCCTAATACACAGAACGCGGGATCCCGTCCTTCGGGCACCGTCACCGGCACCAAGACCTACAAAAACTCATCCGGCCAGTCCGTCGCGTCGCCGAACTATTATGCAAGCAGCCCCTATGACCAGGGCAACGGTGGCAACTACTCCCAAAACGGCCTCTTCAATGTGAACGAAATCGGCTGGGAACCCAAACTCGGCAAGGAGCGCCTTGAAGGAAAGTATGCGATCGGCAGCTACATCTGGGGAAATAACAACTCCCAATTTACCCCCGTGAACTACACCACGGATACATACGGGGCTAGGAGGCCGGTTACCACCCAGGTCAGTCCCGTGATCTGGGGTCTCTACTTTCAGGCCGACCAGCAACTCTACGCCGAGAAAGGAAACAACTATCAGGAGGACCAAGTCTCCATGCACGCCAAGATCTCCAAGCAGGGACTCTATTCCTTCAACGAGTTCACCTACACCCCGCCGAATGGCGGCCAGGTCCCCTACTACTTCCAGACAGGACTCGTCTACAAGGGGCTGATTCCGATGAGGGACAACGACTCGATCGGCATCTGCGTGGGTAGCGCCTTCTACAGCCAGCAGTACAACCAGTGGATCGACTCTCAGAACCAGGCTCTGCAGAACAACTACGGTAGCGTCTACAATGACGTGGTTCCAAACGGACCGACCCAATACGGCACGGTGAACCCGAAAACGGGCGCGGTGAGCAACGGCACGGCCAAACAACCGCTTCAGAACGCCTACGCCTACCTGCCTCACTTCTCCTCGACGCAGGTCATCGAGGCCTTCTACGACATCCAGCTCACCAAGTGGGCGAACTTCAAGCCATTCGTGGAATACATCGTCAACCCCGCGGGAAACGGCACCGTCCCCGACTCGGTCATTCTGGGCGTCAGCAGTAAATGGTTTTTCTAATACCACCCACCAATAGGAATCATCCTTTTCGGTTCGCCCTTTCGGGCACAGCCTTTGTGGGATCTATCCAGGCCTTTCCAAAAGCCCTGTATTACCTAGCCACTCGCCAAAACTCCATCGCCATTTCTACCAGTCCATTCGTCTCGATGTGCTTACTTATCCTGAGCACCCGAAAGGATTCCCTTTGCGCGGGAGTAGGAGCCGAGATTATAAGCGTTCGTGTAGCCCAGTGACTTCAGGGTGCCTGCGGCCATGCCGCTGCGCCCACCGCTCTGGCAATGTAGCAGAATGACGTGGTTTTTATCCGAGCTGACCTTGGAGATCCGCCCGGATAGCTCACCCAGGGGAACATTGACGGTTCCGGGAAGATGCCCTGAAGCGTATTCATCGGGGCCCCGGACATCGATGACGACGGCTCCCTTCCGGAGGTATTGCTTGGCGGCATCCGAGGAGACCTGGGACATCTGACGGAAAATGAAAAAAGCGGCAAGGACCGCCAGAAAGATAAGAAGGGTTGTCCAGTTCATGGGATGGTTCATGTGCTGGTGTTTTCTGGATGTTGTTTGTGGTTAGCCATGAAGTAGAGAACGGGAACGGCCATTCGACTGATCAGCAGGCTTGCGATCTCTCCGGCCATCAGTGAGATGGCGAGCCCCTGGAAGATCGGGTCGGAAAGGATGACGGCACCGCCGACCACGACGGCCATGGCGGTGAGCATCATCGGCCGGAACCTGACGGCCCCCGCATCGACCACCGCCTCGCGGAAGTTCATTCCCTCACTTACCCGCTGCTCGATGAAATCGACGAGAATGATCGAGTTGCGGATCACGATTCCCGCGCCGGCCATGAATCCGATCATGGAAGGTGCCGTGAAGAAGGCTTGCATGAACCCGTGGGCCGGAAGGATGCCGACCAAGGAGAATGGGATGGCCGCCATGACGATGAGCGGTGTCATGAATGAACGGAACCAGCCGACCATGAGGATATAGATGAGGATCAGGACGACGCCGAAGGCACTTCCGAGATCACGGAAAACCTCGATCGTGATGTGCCACTCCCCGTCCCACTTCACGGCAGGCTTGGCATCACTCACCGGCAGGGTGGCGCTGTAAACGGGAAGAGGCGACCCATCGCCTCCGAACTCCCTCGTATCGAGCTTTGCAAGCGCTGCATTCATCCCAAGGATTGCGTAGACGGGGCTCTCCACCAAACCCGCCACGTCTCCAACGACATAGGTCACGGGATGCAGGTTCTTGTGATGGATGCTTTTGTCGATCAGCGAGTCCTCCAGACGGACAAGCTCCCGCAGGGGAACCAGGCGGGAGGAAGGGTTTCCTGCCTCAGGAAGGGCGTTGGCGTCACCGGAACGCACGCGAAGGGCGAGCAATTCCTCGGGAGTTGTCCTCATCGATCTTGGCAACTGCACGACAATGGCGACATCTTCCTTCTCCCTCGGGATATGGAGCAGGTCGACGGCCTCGCCGCCCACGGCCATCCTGAGGGTTCTGGAAATGGTTTCGGCCGAGATGCCGTGCAGGGAGGCCTTCTCCTTGTCGACGACAAAGCGAACCTTCGGTTCGTCCGTCTCGATGTACCAGTCGACGTCCACCACGCCGGGCGTCTGCTTATAAAGATCGATGATCCTGCGCGCCAACCGGATGCGATCCTCCTCGGTCGGACCATAGACCTCGGTGACAAGAGTCTGCAGGACCGGGGGACCGGGGGGCACTTCCGCCACGGCGACACGGCCGTCGTATTTCGCGGCCACGGCGGCGATGGAAGGACGGAGTCTCTTGGCAACCTCGTGGCTCTGAATCTTGCGCTCTTCCTTGGGACGGAGATTGATCTGAAGATCCCCGACATTGGATCCGTGACGGGTGAAATAATGCCGGACCAGGCCGTTGAAATTGAAGGGCGAGGCCGTGCCCGCATAGACCTGGTAGTCGGTGACCTCGGGATCCTTGGCGACCTCCTGCCCTATCTCGCGGCAGACCTGCGCCGTTCTTTCAAGCGAGGTTCCCTCGGGCATGTTCACGATCACCTGGAACTCGCTCTTGTTGTCGAAGGGGAGCATCTTAACCTTCACCCAACCCACGGCAACCGTGCCCAAGGCCAGGAGGAGCAGGGCGACGATTGCCCCGAGGAATTCCCATCTCCGTCTGGCGCTGGAAATGAGTGCTCCCATGTATCGGCGGTAGATCCGGGTGAAGAAATCCTCGTTGGCCTCGTTCGCTCCACCATGTGACTCGAGACGCCTGAGTCCGTCCCGCCAGCGAAGCACCCGGATGGCGGCCCAGGGGGTCACCATGAAGGCGATCAGCAGGGAAAAGAGCATCGCGGAGCTTGCACCGATCGGGATCGGTCTCATATAGGGCCCCATCAGTCCTCCCACAAAGGCCATCGGCAGGATTGCGAAAACGACGGCGAAGGTGGCGAGAATCGTCGGGTTTCCCACCTCTGCAACCGCCTCCACCGCCATGTTCCTGAGCGAGGTGCCATCCGACCTCATCATGTGAAAATGGCGGACGATGTTCTCTACCACCACGATCGCGTCATCCACAAGGATGCCGATGCTGAAGATCAGGGCAAAAAGGGTGATCCGGTTGAGCGTGAACCCCATCAGGTAAAAGACCAGCAGGGTGAGTGCCAGCGTGCTGGGGATGGCGACGGCCACGATGAGCGATTCGCGCCATCCCAGGGTGAAGAGGATCAGCAGGGTCACACTGATCACCGCGATCCCCATGTGAAAGAGAAGTTCGTTTGATTTGTCGGAAGCCGTCTTCCCGTAATTCCGCGTGACGGTGATCCCGATGTCGGATGAAAGGACCGTCCCCTTGAGAAGGTCGATCTTGCGGAGGACATTGCGCGAGATATCAACGGCATTCGCCCCCGGACGTTTGGCCACACTGATTGTGACCGCCGCCTCGTTCCCCGGCGACTCTTTACCCACGATGCCATGCAGGACGTACTGGGAGGGCTCCTCAGTACCATCCTTCACCTCCGCAACATCCTTGAGATAGACCGGCTTTCCTCCACTCACCCCCACGACGATGTCGCCGACTTCCTCCGCAGAATGGAGGAAGCCACCAGTCTCGATCATCACTTCGGCATTCCCCTTGGTCACGGCTCCTGCAATATCCTGCCGGTTGCCCTGCTGGAGCATCGGGACAATCCCTGCAGGGCTCAGATTACGGCTGGCCAGCTTCGCGGGATCCAGAAGCACCCGGATCTGCCGCCGTGCTCCGCCGATGATCTGGGTCTCGCCGACAAGCGGCACCTGCCTGATGGAGTCCTCGATTTGCGCGGCCAGGCGGCGAAGCGTCAGGTGATCGTAGACCTTGCTGTGCAGGGTGACGGCAAGGATCGGGACATCGTCGATCGTCTTCATCTTGACGAGCGGAGTGCCCACTCCGGGCGGAATCCGGTCAAAATTTGAACGAAGCTTCTCGGTCAGGCGAACGAGACTCTCGTCGGGATTCTTCCCGACCTCGAATCTCACGATCATCCGGCTCTCTCCGGTGAGTGAAGTGGAGTAGATGTACTCGACCCCGGGGATCTCCCAAAGCAGCTTCTCCATAGGGCGGGTTGCCCGCTCCTCCACTTCCTTGGCGGTGAAGCCCGGCAACGAGACGATCACGTCCACCATGGGAACCTTGATCTGCGGCTCCTCCTCACGGGGAAGCATGACAATCGCAAAGAGTCCCAACAAGAGGGATCCGATGACGATCAGGGGGGTGAGCTTGGAATCGATGAAGAGGGCGGCCATCCGCCCGGCGATCCCCGACGAGGGCTGCACGGGGACATCCTTCATGGCGCAGACCTGACGACCTGCCCGTCGTTCAGATCCCGGGCATGGTCCGTGATGATCCGCTCACCCGGTGACACGCCCGAGAGTAACTCGACATCGTCGCCGAATCTCTTGCCGGTCTTAACGAGACGAAGGCGGGCCTTGCCCCCGTCATCAATAAAAACCATCTCCATCTGGCCCCGGAGCACAACGGCCGATGAGGGCACCCCGATGGATGAGTAAGTGCCCGTGGGGAAAAGCGCACGGCCGAACTGCCCTGCCTTGCATCCCTTCTCGCCAGGCAGTTCGACCCTTACCAGAAAGGTTCGCGAGACCGGATCGGCGGAGGGGGAGATGTCGGAGACCGTGCCGTGAAGTGGTGCCGGCAACGAGGAGATGACCACATCGACCGGGGCACCGGAGCGCACCGTGTCGATAAGTGCTTCGGGAACATCGGCCTCAAAGCGGAGTTTCTCGGGATTCTCGATCTGGAGGATGGGCTTGCCCGGGGCCGCGAAATCACCCGTGTCGGCAAGTTTCTTGACCACGACTCCGTCGAAGGGAGAGCGAACCTCGACATAGCCGAGCATCGACTCGGCCTCCCTCAGGGCTGCTTCGGCGACGCGGTAACGCGCCTCGACCGCGTCGAATTCCTGACGGGAGGTGACCTGTTTCTGGAGCAGGTCAGCGAATCGCTTGTAATCACGCTGAGCCTGATCCCGGGTCGCCACCGCCCGATCGTACTGGGCCTTTACCTCCTTGGCATCAATCTCAGCCAGGATCTGGTCCTTGGTGACCCGCTGGCCGAGATCGACATGCATCTTGGCAATTCTTCCGGAAACCTTGGCCTCGATGCTGGCCACGGACTTCGCCCTCACCGATCCAACAACCTCCTCAAACACGGAGCGGGACTTGCCTTCCGCCACGATCCCATGCACAAGCGGCCCTTCCGATGGCTTGGCGACTTCGACGGCCGGCTCATTCCTGCCGCAGGCCACAAGCCCGGAGCAGGCGATCAGAACAACAGCGGCAAAGGGGCGGCGCATCACTACCGGGAGCAGGTGCAGGGTTTGTTGCGGTTCCAAGGCATCTTCGAGAGAAGAACCGACATGCCGCACCATCCCGTGAGTCCGGCCAAGATCAAGCCACACCCGGCGAAGGCAGAGAGATAGGCCCAGTTCTTATCCACGAAGAGTCCAAGAAGGGCTCCGGCAAGGACCATGAGTCCAGCAATGGTCCGTGTCTGACTCTGGATGGAAATTCCTCCCGAACCGGCCTTCACCGGAAGGCCTGCGGCAACCCAGGCATCCATGCCCCCTTCAAGAACGTGAAGATTGCCAAGTCCCTCTGCAGCGAGGATCTGAGCCGCCTTCTGGGCACGCATCCCCGCCTTGCAAACCACGATGCAACGTTGCCTCTCTCTCATCATTCTGCGGAGGATGACCGGGTCTACCTGTGACAACGGAAGCAATACCGAGGAGGCGATGTGCCCCTGTGCGTATTCGATGGGCTCGCGGACATCAAGGAAGAGGGTGTCGGGGCCGCAGGTGGAGGCATCTGAAGGCTTGATAGGGGAGATATTCACGGTGTTTGAGATTGAGATTCTTTCGTTGTTGATCGGGTTGTGTATTATTGCTATATGATCATCTAGTAATGAATCAAGCGCAAAAAACCGCGGTTTCTCCCATCCTGAGCGACGCCCAAATCGGGGAAGCATCGCGGCTCTTCTCCATGCTGGGCGAACCCGTTCGCCTGAAACTGCTACGCTCCCTGATGACGGAGGATCTCACCGTCTCCGAATTGGTGGAAAACACCGGCTGCAAGCAGGCCAATGTCAGCAAGCATCTCTCCCTCCTGCATGCATCGGGCCTTGTCGAGCGGACCAAGGAGGGTACCAGCGCGCGTTACGGCATCACCGATCCCTTCCTCAAGAAGCTCTGCTCGCTGGTTTGCGGCCGCACGGAAGCCGTCGCCAGAACCCGACTGCAACTACTGAACTCCCGCTGATACCATCTTCTTCTCTCCCATGCAGATGCCTCCGGTGGTACCTTTGAACCTCTCAGCATCCTTCCGATACCCCATGAACAGGAAAGAGGAAATTGAACGGGCGCTGAAACTGCAGGCTGTAGCGTTTTAGGCTGTTAGACCGTTAGGAGGTGGACACTCCCTGTCGTGGGCGGGATGGCAGGATAGGCTCGTCACTTGAAGGACGAGCCGTTAAATGTCCCACATACCCATGCCCCTCCACCCGAAAGCCAAAGAGTTTGCCAAGTCCGGGCTGTTTGCCGGGGTGAAGTCGTTTGAGGATCTGGATAAGCGGATTGCCGCGATCCCTGCAAATAAGTGGAAGGGCGATGGGGAGTGTAAAAATCTTTCTGTAAATTGGAAGAGCGCGACGTCCTTGAAGGAGCCCCCTCTGGGGTGACGGAGAGAGGCGAAGCGTAGCGAGCCGAACGCAGTGACCCTAGGGGGGGCTGCCGCCG